>JAFYHD010000074.1 GCA_017539325.1 bacterium
AGCAAAAACATCAGCAGGGATTTCATATTCCATCTCGAAATCTATTCCTACTGGATTTTCGTTTTCGTGTCCTAACGCTTTTTTGACTGGTCCTAAGAATGTATAATACGATGTAGAGTTGGAAATATCGTATTGTCCGGTAACATCAAGATGAGCCTTTTTGTTTTGGCGAATAAAAATCATCTTTGTTGAATTGTCATCAAGATATCTCTGGACTTCTCTTGTGTCTGTCGTCATTCTACTAGGAGTCTCCCAATGGAATATTTTGGGAGATTTAGCATAATCCTGATACATCGTAGATGGTGTAAATTCCGTTTCACTTTTATTTATGGTTACGAAAAAAGAATCCAATTGTGTATGCCTATTGTAATTTATCCCCTGCATGATTACAGATCCGTTTTGCCCTATTGCTGCTGATATCTGTTTTGAATTGTATGTTCTATGCAGTTCCAAGAAATTCCCTGTTTTGGGGAATGTTATTATCTGTAACGGTTCAATACGTGAAGCCCTCCATTTAAGAAAATCAAGCATATCCTTAACCATACCGTGTTGAGAAACAAAATTGTTCCATGTGCTATCTGTTTGGCTCAAATTAATACTTGGATAAAACGCACTCAAGAGGAAGAATTTTGCCGTTTTGATATCTTGAGGAGACATTCCTGTCTCTTGTCCAATTAATAACTTTACCCAAAGCTCAAGCATTGCTCGACTATCGTTTTGTGCGATGTTATTAAAGTTCTTATATTTGTCATCTTCTATTGTTTGCCCTTGCAAAGCTTCTGCGTTTAGTAACGATGGCCGAGAAACCTTGTAGATAGGAGCTGGTGATTCAACAGAAAGAATATTCATTAGCTCCTTTAAATCCATTTCTTGACCAGCATTTCTTATACATTCAACTAAATGTCTCTTGAGTGTCTGACCACGTAACGCAGCAGTGTAATCTTTAATATTTCTAAGAACTTTTTCCCTTGCTTGCCTGGTTAAAGTGATAGAACATCCTGAAGGTAGGAATGGCATGCCCATTTCAATTTGCTTGTCTATTGGTATGTCATTTCTTGTTGACATTTGGACGTACCTAGAAAAGCCCTTAAACTTACTATTGTGATTCCCCACAAAATCTAAGACAAGTAATTCATTTTTGCCATATTCTACTGGTGCAATGCGTAGTCCACGACCGAGTTGTTGGATAAATACGAGAGGGCTATTAGTTGGCCGCATCATAAGCGCAGTATTTACACAAGGTATATCAACACCTTCATTGAATAAATCTGCAACAAAAACCATATTTGTCTTAGGAGGAATTGCAGACATATCATCAATTACCTTTTTCCTCTCTTCTGGAGATGAGGCTCCAGACAAAAATGCAGATTTAATTCCTTGTTCATTCATATAATCACACGCTTTTTTGGCATGTTCCAATCCTGCGCAGAAACCTATTCCTCGTAATGTATCTGTGCTTTGCACATATTCTGTAAGCGTTTGATATACGTGTGGTAAATATTGTCCGTTATGCGCAATAGCAGCTTCTATTTCGCCTTCTGAAGCTCCTGAACCCCATTCTACATCTGTGAAGTCTGTGTCATCGTCTATTCCAAAGTAGTTAAATGGCACAATATGACCATTCTCAATAGCTTCGGATAATGATAACTCATGCGTAAAATCTCCACCAAAAAAAGGTCTGATGTCTTCACCATCTGTGCGAAATGGTGTCGCAGTAAGACCTAAAAGATCTGTTTTTCCCTGATCAATTGATTCTTTATAATATTCAAGTAATTCTTGATAACTTTTTGCTTCACTATGATGACATTCATCCATAACAATGACATCAAAGAAATCAGCTGTATATTGTCCACTATCCTTAAAGTGGGTTTTCCATGTTTGCGGCGTGCAGAAAACTTGATTCCCGTTTTCGGAGGTTAAAGTTTCACCATTAGACGGGACGTAACCAAAGTTGCCATTTCTCATCACTGCTCTGTACTTTTTTGCGGCGCCTACTAAAATATCTTTTCTATGGACGATATACAGTAATTTAGGATACCTTCCTAAAGAAGAAATCTGCTTAGCATAATCAAAAGCCGCAACCATTGTCTTCCCTGTTCCGGTTGCTGAAACAACCAAATGTCTCGCTTTTCCTTCTTTTCTCTCTGCACTAAGCGATTCAAGCATTTTTACTTGAAATGGATGTGGTAGAAGTATAACCGAACTTAAGTATTCACCTTCTTCTCTTGGTTCTGCCTGGGACATTTTTATCCTAGAAGCTTTTAAAGCTTCTTTGATTCTTGGCAAATCTTCTTTTGTGCAGATTTCAAAGTTCTGATCGTTCCAACATCCCTCAAAAGCTTGAACAGCCTGAGAATATAGATAAGGAATCTCAGATTGCGCCACCTTAACTGTCCATTCCATCCCAGATGACAGTGCAGGCGTTGAAAGATTTGCAGAACCTATATATGCAGTACTAAAAGCACTTTTACGGCGGAATAAATAAGCTTTCGCATGTAACCTGGTTTGAGATGTATTAAAACAGATCTTAATTTCTGTGTTAGGGAGATCAAATAATAGTTCTAACGCTTTTAATTCGGTAGCGCCAATATAAGTAGTTGTAGCGATCCTTAATCTTGGCGTGCCATCAGAATTACTTTGTCCACAAAAAGCCTGTAATTCGGGATAAAAAGCTTTTATAGCACTAAGTCTTATAAAGGAAACCAACCAATCTGCATGATCTGCTGATTTTAATTCTAATCTTATCTCATTGCCAAGATTAGGAGTTCTACCATTTGGAACAACTAGAGTACATTCATTAAGTTCAGTCGTTGGTCTTGGTGTTTTTGCAGCATCCCTAGATATTTTTATTTCCTTGAGAACTTTATCATCAACAGGAATAGTTTTTTCAGATAGTCCTCCATGGCCTGGAATTTCATTGACTATTTTATTAATCCAATTAGGGTTTTTTAAATCATCTTCACTAAGACTACTTATTTTATCAGCAATATATTGTTCAATTTCTTCTGAAATCGCCTTGCTAACTAAGCGGGAAATAATGGCTGGATCCACTTTCTCTTCAAACACTGCGCGCCCTTCAAGAAGTTGAAGCGCCCTCAGTTTTTCTCTTAATTCTGGAGTATTAAGAAGAAAAAACAATCCTGATTTAGACAAATCTGATTTCATTTGGTTTGCTCTAAACTTTTAGTGTTGAAATTTAACAGTCAGAATGAGTTTATTATACGATGTTTGAAGCTATGTGTAAAATTTTAGATGTCAGTTTTTTTTCGCAGTTTGAGGGAATGCTGGTCTTTTTTATAGTCGTTTGTCGGTGATTTGTTGACGGACGAAGGCATTGAAGGTGGAGAAGGTTTGGATCTGCTGGAGAGTTTGCTGGAAGTCGCTGAAACGGGAGGCGTGGTCCATGAAGGCGTCTACGCGGTCTTTAAGCTCATAGGGCAATGGGTCGTCTGGGGAGATGAAGTAGTCCTTGAGATATTGGGTGTAGACGGGGAAACGCTTGTTGGTGAGGGCTTGGGCGGCGCTTTGGGCGGATTCCTTTTTGGGGAATTGGGTTTGGGTTTTGAGGAGTTGGGTGACGTAGAAGTTGTAGTGTTCCGCTTCGTCATTCTTTATTATCATGGAGCGCTCTATTTGGGAGAAGTTCCACCACCATCTGATGTCTTTGTCGGTGACGCCTTCGTTTCTTAGTCTGGGGAGGCGCTGCTGGATGAGATCGTAGACGTTTTTGGTGTCTGGGTCGGTGGGCGAAGTGTTTTGGAGAACAAGGTCGCCAAGGTTAGTGGGAAGGTAGTAGGTGTGGTTGGCGAGGGATTCTTTTTTGGCTTCCTGGACGAGGGTGGTGGCTAGTTCAGCGGCTTCTTCTGAGGTGAGGTTTTTGTATTGCTGGTAAAGGGCGGAGTATTTGTTGACTAGGCTCTGTTCCAGTTCGGTGAGTTCTGGTTCGGGTGCTGGTTCGATGATTTCTGGTGGTTGTGGGGGCTGAGCGGGGTGTTTCTTTTTGAAGTTATCGGTTGGGAGAAAGCAGAGGGTGATGAGGAAGATAAAGTTTACGAGGGGTATAAGCATTATTGAGATCCAGAGCCAGCTGAGACCTGTGTCGTGAAGTCTTCGGATAATCAGGATAGTAAAAAAGGACGCGAGGACTATAAATACGATCAGTTCGAGAGAGTATTGGTCATCGAAAAAAGAGCCTAGACAATCCGTAAGAAGAAAATTTAACGCTAGGCAGGCGAGGAAGCCGAGGATATACTCAGCTCTTGAGGCTCTTGTGCGGGGGTCTAGGAAGTGGAGGAGCTTTTGCATGGGAGGAAAAGAATGGCGGCTCCTCACGGAGCCGCCATTGTTGTTTTGTTTTGTTATTTCTCGCCTTTGACTCGGAGTTTGTAGATCTTGATGTTGGAGCCGGGGATGCCGACTACGCCGAGACGGTGGGCGGGGCGGGGGCTGGTCTCGCGGTACCAGCCTGCGAGTTTTCCATCGTAGAGCATGAAGAAGTATTTGCCCTGGCGTTGGAATTGCATGGTGTGTTTGCCGGGGGTTAAGCCTAAGCGTTCTTCGGTGACTTCGCCCATGTTGATGAGTCTTATTTTGGAGAGCTCGTTGTTGTAGCCGCCGAGGAAGCCGATGGAGTCCTGGCCGGGGTCGATGTGTCTGGTTGATTTGGCGAAGGCGCCAAGGACGGCATCCTGGGTAGCCTCGAATTCCATGAAGACTGTGAAATCTCCGTCACCGGTGAAACCGGGGACGAGGAGGTAACAGGAGGCGTCGGGGTCGAGGTTGGGTTTGAGACAGAGGGCGCCGTCTTTGAGGTCCCAGTCGTTGGAGGTGAATTCAAATTGGGTGAGGTCTTGTGTGGTTGAGAAGTCTAGGCTTGTATCGGCTTGGTCGGGGGTGATGTTGGGGTTGGGTTCTATGGGGCACTTCTGGACGCCCTGGAGGGGCTCCATGAAGCAGTAGGTGGGTTGGTAGCCGTCGCCTAAGGTGTATTGGGCTTTGTTGGGAAGACGGAGCGAGACGACGTTGCCGATCTCTCGGCCGGCGCCCTGCCAGAACCAGGTGGAGTCACCGCGGTTTTCTATGGAGAATTCTACTGTGACTTTGTTTCCGTTTTTGGTGGCTTTTGATTCGAAGCCTTTGCCGAGAGAGTGGTAGGAGACTTTTGGTTCTTCGGTGTTCCTGTCGAGGTCGATATGGATCTCGTAGAGGTCCTTGGAGCGGCCAAAGCCTTCGAAGCCGTTGTAGATGCCGTCGGCTTCGCCGTCGAGCATGATGTTGACTTCCCAGAAGGGGCCTTCTATTTCTACGAGACCGTAGTAGAAGGAGTCGTCATGAGCCTGCTTGAAGGAGAAGGTGGTGTCCTGGACGGTCTTCTTGCCGATATATGGGATATTGGTCCAATCTTTGGAGTCGGCGTCGAGTTCGATCTGCTTAGCCCAGATGAAGGGAGGATACGGGATGAGGGGAAGCGGATCCTCGATGTCGGGGATGCCGTCAGAGTCGGAGTCCGGGTCATCGGGATTCGGAAGGTCGAGATACTCGACCTGGCGGGAGTACCAGGGGCTCATAGCGCCGCCGGACCAGATTGATTGGCGGATCTTGGTGAAGTCGTCGAGTAGGCCGTCTGTTTCCTGGGAGTCGGGGTCGTAGCCGTACTTTTCTTCCGTGAAGGGGCAGGGACCGTTGTCGGGGACGTTGTCTTCGTCCTGGTCAGGGACCATGATGGTCTCACCGAAGTAGTAGCGGAGCCACTGGATGTCGGTGAGTTGTCTGTCGGTGACGGCGATGCCGGACCAGTGTTCGCCGAACTTGCCGCCGCAGTCCCAGGGGAATTCATCGAAGGAACCGTCGGGACGTTGGTAGCGGAAGCGGTTACTGAAGTGGTCGAAAACGACACGGTCGTTTTCCTGGTCGAGACCGGAAAGGTAGGTCTGGGATTCGATCTCGTGATGGTATTCGTGGGTGGTGAGCCAGGCGATGTCGTCGCCTAGGAATTGGGATCTGCCCGGAATGCCTTCCGGCCAGCCGTCTATGCCTAAGGTGCCGCCGCCACTAATGCACCATTCCCATTTTTTGCCGTTCCAGTCGTAGCGCTGGAGAAGGTCGTTTTCGATCTGGCCGACGTAGCCGTCGCGGATGGGTTGGTGGTTGATTTTTTCGATGTCCTTGGTGTCGGAAATGGAGAACTCTCCCCCGCCGGGGCCAGAGAATTCGTTGCCGGGCCAGTTGCGGCAGGGAACGAGCTTCTTGTACTCTTCCGGAGCGTCAGCCGGCATTTCGCCCCAATACTGCGGGCGTTCATCCCAGAAGTACTGCAGGTCGTGCCAGACGCGCATTCCGTTGTTGACGAACCAGAAGCGCTTGGCTAATTCGAATTCGTTTTGGAGCTTGGCTTTGTCTTCAGGGCTCATGGGAGGCGGCAAGGGAGCCCATTCGCCGTCTTTGTTCTTGGCGCCGTAGAGGCTGTAGACGTTCGGCATGATGATGACTTTGACTGGAACGCGGATGACGGTCTTGTAGCCGTCGGGAGCTAAGGTTGAGACAGCATATTCCCTTGACCAGGGCTTTTCAGCGCCCCAGCGGGATTCTAGGTTGGTGGGCTCTACGTCGCCGTTGTTCAAGCGGTAATAGTAGCGCGTGGCGGGCTGTAAGCCGGTTATGGTGATGCGGTGGAAGGTTGAGGTCTCTGAGGTTTGGAAGGTCTGGCTTTCTTGCTGCCAGGGCTTATATTCCTGGCCTTCGGGGAACCAGGTGTTGCAGGGATCTCCGCCTTTTCTAAGCTGGACTTTGGTCTGGCAGGGTTCCGGTGTGCTCCACTGCAGGGTGAATTCGGTCTGGCCGAGCATGGAGACCGGGCGGGTGGGATCAAATTTCGTTTCTTCCGCCTGAATTGTGAATGATAGGGCGGCGATGATTACTGGAACGATAAGGAACTTTCTCATGTGCATCCTTAAGGTTTTTGTGTTTTGGGTTTGTTTGTTGTTGTTTTTTGCTTACTGCCAATCGAAACGTTTCCCCAGGAGCTCATAGAGCTCCTCGTTTTTCGGGGCGAAGTAAGCTTTAAGTTTTTCTTTGGTCTCGGGAGCCATTTTGGCGTATTTGAGAGCGTTCTTGGCTTCGAAAGTTGGAAGCGTATAGGAGTTGAGGCCGAGGTATTCAACGATCTCGTTGTAAACTCTGGGAGTGTCTCTGTAGAATTCCTCGCTCTGGACTATGAGAAGCTGTTCCTTTGGGAAATGTTTCCACCATTCTTTTATCTGCTTGGCGTAGTAGCCTCTTGTGAGGTAGGAATAGTCTCTTCTCTGGTCCGCTTTATAGAATTCGTCCTTTTCGAGTTTTTCGATGTCGGGGGTGATCCTTTCCTGTTCCTTTTCTATGGCTTCCTCGAAGGAGAGCGGTTCCCGGTTCAAGCGTTTGATGTGGTTGTAGTGGGAGTAGGCTCTCTCGATGGGGTCCCTTAGTACGAGGATAAGCTTTATTTGGGGGAGAGTCTCCTTGATCCTCTTGGCGGCGTAGGGATGGAAGAAGTAGCTGGGGCTGGCTTCCCCCGTTATTACGTTGGCTACGAGATCCCTTTCAAGTTTCTCCTGCTCTTTTTTGGTCGGGAAAAAGGACTTGTACCATTCGATGGGTCTCTGGTAGTAGTCATCGAAGTAAAAGAGCTCTTTTACGGGAGAGGGAATGATCTGCGGATGATGGGAAAGGTAGTCGTAAAGCGAAGTGGTGCCGCAGCGCTGAGCGCCAATTATTATGAAAGTGGGGAGTATCCTCTTTTTGGCGGTCAGGTCTCTGATCCAGATGTCCGGAATGGGCAGGGCCCTTTCCGGCCATCTGGTCAGATATGATCTGATTTTTTCTTTGGTGATCTTGGGCATTTAGTATTAATGCTTGAAGTGGCGCATGCCGGTGAAGAGCATGGTCATGCCGTGTTCGTCAGCGGCAGCGATGGATTCCTCGTCCCTTATGGAGCCGCCGGGCTGGATGATGGCGGTGATGCCGGAAGCGGCCGCGGCGTCGACAGAATCCCTGAAGGGGAAGAAAGCGTCAGAAGCCATTACGCAGCCCTGGATGGGCTTCCTAGCCTTCATAACGCCTATCTTGGCGGAATCGACGCGGCTCATCTGCCCGGCGCCGACGCCCACGAGTTCCGTGCCCTTGGCGTAGACGATGGCGTTAGATTTGACGTGCTTGCAGCACTTCCAGGCAAAGAGGAGGGATTTCACTTCTTCTTCGGTGGGCTCGCGTTTGGTGACGCACTTTAAGCCGTCGGGGCCGAGGACCTGGAGGTCGCGTTCTTGGACTAAAAGTCCGCCTACGACTTTTCTGGTCATGAAGCCGCTGGCGGGGCGTCCGTTCTCAAGCCACTGGGGCAGGTCTTCTACCGTCATGATGCGGATGTTTTTCTTCTTGGAGATTATTTCGAAAGCTTCGTTTGTGTAGGCGGGGGCGATGACCGCTTCGACGAAGACCTTGGAGAGCTCTTCGGCAAGAGGAGCCTCGACGGTTCTGTTGAAGGCTAAGATGCCGCCGAAGGCG
The DNA here is from genome assembly GCA_017539325.1 of bacterium. GTDB lineage: Bacteria > Auribacterota > UBA3054 > UBA3054 > UBA3054 > UBA3054. The sequence goes on from JAFYHD010000074.1 coordinate 8,536, forward strand.
GAATCAGGGTCGGTCTCCCTGGCCTTGAGGTAAGCGGTGAGAAGATCGTCATCCGTGGCCGCGCCGCAGGGGTTGGTGTGCTTGACGATGATGGCGGCGGGTTCGGTGAATTCCTTGACGAGTTCGAGGGCGCCGTCCAGGTCGATAAAGTTGTTATAACTGAGTTCCTTGCCGTGCAGCTGCTTGGCGGTGGTGGCGCAGGGTTCAGAGATCTTGGCTTCACGGTAGAAGGCGGCCGCCTGGTGGGGGTTCTCGCCGTAGCGGAGGCCCTGGACTTTGCGGTAGCCGAAGGTTTTCGTTTCGCCGAACATGGGCGCTTCATCGCCCATCGCGTTGGCAAGGAAGTCCGCGATAAGGCTGTCGTAATAGGCGGTCGCGGCGAAGACCTTCTGGGCGCAGGCGCGGTTGAATTCGAAGGTGGATTTGCCATCGTTTTGGTCCATGATCTCAAGCAGTTTGTTGTAGTCCGCGGGGTCGGTGATGACCGTCACGTCCTTGAAGTTCTTGGAAGCGGAACGGAGCATGGTCGGGCCGCCGATGTCGATGTTCTCGATGGCTTCCGGGAAGGTCACGTCCGGTTTCTTGATGGTGGCCTCGAAGGGATAGAGATTGACGACGACGAGGTCGATGTACTCAAGGGAGTATTCCTGCATGGTCTTCTGGTGGGCGGGATTGTCGCGCATGGAGAGCAGACCGGCGTGGACCTTCGGATGCAGAGTCTTGACGCGGCCGTCCAGCATTTCCGGGAAACCGGTGAATTCGTCGATGGTCTTAATGGGGACGCCTTCCCCTTTAAGGAGTTTAGCGGTGCCGCCGGTGGAGATGATCTCCACGCCGCGTTTAGAGAGTTGCATGGCTAATTCCGCGATTCCCGTCTTGTCGGAGACGGAAATAAGAGCTCTTTCAATCTTTTTCATTTTGAAGGTCCTGTAAAGTTAGGTTGTTTCGCTTTAATATTGCTTTGAAGAGTTCGCACTCTTCCATTAGTTTCGCTTCTTCCCTTACCCAGACGTAGGGAAAGTTCCTGCACTGCGTAGGCCTCGCCTCGTAGATCGTGCAGCCCTTTTCGGAGATGAAGGGGCAGGGATCGCCCTGGCCCATCCTCAGCCGCAGATTCCTGCGGTCGTCGCTCAGCTCAAAGAACTTTTCCGCGCAGTCCCTGACGTCCATCTTAAGATAGTCCGCCAAGGTTTCCAGCTCGTCCGGCGAAAAACGCACTTCCCCGTCCCAGCGGCAGCAGGAAGTACAAGCACCGCAGATAAGGGAATCGTCCGCTTCCTCGCTGAAACGCGTTGGGGTTCTCACAGGTTGGTTATCTCCACTTTTCTGTCGCCTTCCGTAACTTTGCCGATCACGGCGGCGGGAAGATTCTGTTTTTCCTTGGCGTACTTGATGACCGTCTCGGCGTTCTCGGGAGAGACGAAGATCACCAAGCCGATGCCCATGTTGAAGACGCGGTACATTTCCTTAGGATCGACATCGCCCAGCTTCTGCATGAACCGGTAGATGAAGGGGACCGGGAAAGCCTTGGCGTCGAAAGTGACGGCCGTGCCCTCGGGGAGTATGCGGGGGACGTTCTCGTAGAGGCCGCCGCCCGTGATATGGGCGATGCCCTTGACCGGGATGGCGTCTATGAGAGGCAGGACGGTCGGAATGTAGGAGCGGTGCGGCTCAAGGAGAATGTCGCCTAAGGTCGGGCCGCCGGGCTCCGGCATGTAGCTGAGATCATAGCCGGCGTCCTGGAAGAGTATCTTGCGGGCTAAAGAGAAGCCGTTGGTATGAAGGCCGCTGCTAGGAAGCGCGACCGCGACGTCGCCGGGCTTGATGGTCTTGCCGTCGATGAGTTTTTTCCTGTTGACGACGCCGACGATGCAGCCGGCCAGGTCGTACTGGCCCTTGCAGTAAGTGCCGGGCATTTCAGCCGTTTCGCCGCCTAGGAGCGCACAGTTGTTCGTGCGGCACTCTTCCGTAATGCCGGCCACGATCTCTGTTACGCCTTCCACCGTTAAGTCAGCGGCCGCCACGTAGTCTAAGAAGAAGAGCGGACGGGCGCCCTGGACGACGATGTCGTCGCAGCAGTGCGCAACGATGTCGTGGCCGACGCCTCTGAAGCGGTTCAGCTGCGCGGCAAGGTGTAGTTTCGTGCCGACGCCGTCGATGGAGGCGACCAGGACGTTTTCGCCTTCGCCTAAGCCCGTGATGTCGTAAAGTCCGCCGAAGAGACCGATGTCAGCTAGGACAGCGGGGCTGAAAGTGGAGCGGACCATGCCTTTGATGTCTTTGACGATCTGATTACCCTTGTCGATGTCGACGCCGGCCTCAGTGTACTTGGATTTCATAGCTTCCCTCATTTTATTTTTATGAACACACACTTAATTTAATAAATATATAATAGCAAAAATTCAAGTCTTGGCCACGGTCAAGAGAATGATGTTTTTAGCGCCCGCGATTTTGAGCTGGCGGGCGCAGAGCTCGGCCGTCGTCCCAGTCGTGCAGACATCGTCTATGACAGCCGTTATCATGTGTTTGGGCTGGCGTTGGAAGTATCCGGCGTAGCGCTTGTCGAACCGGAAAGCCCCGCCCAGATTGCTCATTCTGGCCTCTCTGGTGAGTGATGCCTGGGGCGACTGATAGCGCGTCCTTTTCAGCGCTTTCACGACCGGGATCTTCGTCCGCCTGGAGAGCTCGTAGGCAAGGTCCTCGGCTTGATTGTAGCCCCTAATGAGCCTTTTGGCCCAGTGCATGGGAACGGGAACGAGAGCGTAGATATAAGGCGAGAGGACGTTGAATTCCGGGTGCGACGTGATAATGTCCGTCAGAGGGTCCGCGAGATAGCGCGCGTTTCCGTATTTGAATTTCGAGACAAGGTGGGGGGCAAGGCCCGTGTAGGCGGCGCCGGCTATGACGCGGCTCAAGGGAGCGCGCTTGCTTTTAGCTTGGCAGTCCGGGCAGAGAAGCGTTTCCTCGTCGAGGGAAACATCAATTTTGGAGCAGGCAAGGCAGTAGGGCGCTTCGGTAAGAGTCAGAGATTCCCGGCATTTGGGGCAGAGCTTTTGTCTGCCGCGGCTGTCTAAGGGCGCCTTGCAGTAATAACAGACGGGAGGGAAGAAAAGATGAGCGAGCGCTTCCCACAGCTCAGTTGTGGGAAGCGCAAGCCTATTTTTATTCCAGTATCTTGGAAAAAGTAGTGATGTCTTTAGCGCGTCCGGTATTCTCATCGACCTCAACGACAGCTCCACTGACCTGGCAGGGGCCGTCCGCCACATGGAATTTTTGGGGAAGCCCGGTGATGAAGTGCTCCAGTACCGGCTCTATTTCCCTCCCTATGACGGATTCTTCAGGGCCCACCATGCCAAGGTCCGTTAAGTAAGCGGTCCCGTGGTGGAGAATTTTTGCGTCGGCGGTCTGTACGTGCGTGTGAGTACCGACAATAACGGACACCTTGCCGTTGAGGTGATGGCCCATGGCGATCTTCTCGCTGGTGGCCTCGGCATGGAAATCGATGATGATGACTTTGGCTTTGATCTGCTCTAAGATCTTGTCGACTTCCACAAAGGGATTCTGGCTGGGCTGCATGAAAGTCTGGCCCTGCAGATTTATGACCGCGATGTCAACGTTCTTCCATTTGGTCTCAAGGAAGCCTACGCCGACACTGGAAGTGATAGCGTTGGAGGGGCGGACGACGCGGTTAAGGGCGAGCATCTCGTGGTAGTCCTTCTGGCGGAAGGCGTGATCGCCTAAAGTGATGACGTCCACTCCCCCGGCCAGAAGTTCTTTCGCGATGTCGACTGTCAGCCCGCTTCCGCCGGCGGCGTTCTCCGCGTTGGCCACACAGAAATCCGCCTCGTATTGGGCCTTCAGTTTAGGCAGATGCTTTAGTAGGACGGTCCGGCCGCTGCGGCCGACCACGTCCCCGAACAGGATGATTCTCATTTCGCGTATTCGACGACTCGGGTCTCCCTGACCACGCAGACTTTGATCTGGCCGGGGAACTGGACCTCGTCGGAGACACGCTTGGCGATGTCCCTGGCGATGACCAGCATCTTGTTATCATCGATAGAGTCCGCGTCGACGATGACGCGCAGTTCCCTGCCTGCCTGCACGGCGAAGGCGTTCTGGACGCCCTCAATCTCGCCGGCGATCTTTTCCAATTGCTCGATGCGTCTCAAATAAGTGTCGTAAGCCTCGCTGCGGGCGCCGGGCCTGGCCGCGCTGATAGCGTCAGCCGCGCTGCAGAGCACAGCCATGCGGGACTTTGCTTCCGTTTCGTTGTGGTGCGCCGCGATCGCGTTGACGACCTTGTCGCATTCCTGGTAGTGGCGGGCGAGTTCCGCGCCGATAGAGGCGTGCGGGCCCTCGACCTCGTGGTCGACGGCCTTGCCGATGTCGTGCAGCAGACCGGCTCGCTTGGCCAAGGTCGGATCCTCTCTCATTTCGGTAGAGAGGGCGCCCATGATCTTAGAGACCTCGATGGAGTGCGCCAGCAAATTCTGGCCGTAGCTCGTACGGAATTTCAAACGGCCGACGAGCTTCACCAGTTCGGGGTGCAGACCGCTGATGCCGAGGTCTAAGCAGGCCTTCTGGCCGGCTTCCTCGATCTCCTGGTCGATCTCGTTTCTCACCGTATTGAGGACTTCCTCGATGCGGGCCGGGTGGATGCGGCCGTCCGCGATCAGGCGTTCCAGCGTTCTCTTAGCAATCTCTTTTCTCACCGGGTCGAAGCCGGAGATGACGACCGCGTTCGGCGTGTCGTCGATCAGGATCTCCACGCCGGTTTCCTGTTCGAGGGCCCTGATGTTGCGGCCCTCGCGGCCGATGATGCGGCCCTTGAGGTCGTCAGAGGGAAGAGAGACGGAAGCGACCGTGTTCTCCGCGACGTATTCGGAAGCGCAGCGCTGGATGGCCCTGGCGATGATGTCGCAGGCGACGGAATGGGCCTGCTCCTCGGCTTCCTGCTGGCGGCGGCGGATAAGGTTTGCGGCGTCGTACTCCACTTCTCTCTCAAGCTTTTCCCTTAAGCTCTTCACGGCTTCCTCGCGGGAGAGTCCGGCCACGCGCTGCAGGGCGGCCTCCTCTTCCTGGATCAGTTTTTCTATCTTCTCTTTGGAGACTTCGAGCTGCTTGCGTTCGCCGGCTAATTTTTCGCGATCGCTTTCAAGAGCCTGCTCTTTCTGCTCGATCTGGTCGGCGCGCTTGTCGCAGGCGGCTTTCTTCTGCTCGATCCTCTCCTCTTCTTTCTTCAGTTCACGCCTGGTCTCCTTCGTGCTGTTCTCGAAGTCCACGCGCATCTTGTGCTCTTTGTCTTTCAGTTCAAGATCGCTTTCCCTTTTCAGCTGATGGGCTTCTCTTTTAGCCTTGTCGATCAGCCTTCTGGCCTCGTCTTTCACCTTGTTTTCCCTTGAGCGCTCTTTGGCTTTATGAATGGCGCTTAAGATTATGGCTCCAAGAACGAAGCCCACTACGGCCGCGGCCGCGATCAGAATTATCGTTTGAGTCGAAAATTCCATATCTATGTCCTTATATATGTTGATTAATATAGATGTCCCCTGGTGATATAACGAGGTCCAGGGCCCTGTCCCACTCTTCAGTCGGGATCCTGTCCGCAATCTGGCAGTTGAACGCCACGCCGGCTATCGTATCCCCGGCGCGCTGAAAAGCGCGGAGTCTTTCCAGCGTTCTGTCGTAATAGCCCCCGCCTTGGCCCAGCCTCCGACACCCCCGGTCGAAGGCTACGCCGGGCAGAAGCCAGAGCGTATTGGAACATTCTTTCACAGGGTCCCAGAGAGGCAGTTCCTCTTTGGGCTCCCTTATCCCGAAGGAACCGATGCCGAAGTATTCCTCGGTAAGTCCCTTCACTTCCCTGAATATAAGATCTTTCCCCTTAACGACCGGAAGCACGAGCTTCTTTCCGTCAGCGAGAACTTTCTCATTCAATTCCGTCAGATCCAGTTCAGAACCCAGCGCCATATACGACACGATGACGCCGGACTTCTGATAATTCGGACTTTCAATGATCCTGCCGATAACCTGGCGCGTTTCAGAGCTTCTTCTTTCCTTTGTCAGCGCTTTCCTCTCTGCGCGCGTTCTCGCGCGCAGCTCTTCTTTGAGAGCGCCAGTTGGACAATCTTTCATTTATTCTCTCTTCCGCGCCGAAGCGTGTCGGCTTGTAGTAAAGTTTTTCAAGGGGCATGTATTCCTGAGCGGCGGAAAAATGTCCCTCGGCGTTGTGGCTGTATTCGTAGCCCTTGCCGTGCCCCAGCTCCTCGGCGCCCTTGTAATGGGCGTCCTTGAGATGGTCCGGCACTTCCATTGTTATGTTCTCGGCCACGTCCTTCCAGGCCGCCTCGAGCCCCATGTAAGCCGCGTTGGATTTCGGGCAGCAGGCAAGGTAGGTGACGACGTGGCCCAAATTGATCCTCACTTCCGGCATGCCGATCCGCTCCGCCGCCTGATAAGCCGCCATGGCCAAAGGCAGGGCGAGATAGTCGGCGCAGCCGATGTCCTCGCTCGCGAAGATGACCATCCTGCGCGCGATGAACCTGGGGTCCTCGCCGGCCTGGAGCATCTTGGCGAGCCAGTAGAGCGCCGCGTCGGGGTCGCTTCCCCGCATCGATTTGATGAAGGCGGAAATGGTGTCGTAGTGTCCGTCGCCGTCGCGATCGTAGAGCAGGACTTTTTTCTGCAGGGAGGCTTCGGCATCCTTGATCGTAACGTTTATTTTTCCTTTCTCGTCCGGTTTCGTCGTGGTGGCCGCGAGCTCCAAGGCGTTCAGCGCGACTCTCGCGTCGCCTTCGCAGCGCTGGGCCAAGAAGGAAAGCGCGTCAGGCTCGACCGTAAGGTCCATCTTTCCCAGTCCCCTTTCATCGTCCTTCAAGGCTCTTTCGAGCACGGCCAGAATGTCGTCCTTTTCAAGCGGCTTGAACTGGAAGATCCTCGAACGGGAAAGCAGCGCGTTGTTCAAAGCGAAATAAGGATTCTCGGTCGTCGCGCCGATAAGGATCAAAGTCCCGTTCTCGACATGCGGCAATAAAACATCCTGTTGTGCCTTGTTGAAACGGTGGATCTCGTCGAGGAACAAAACGGCGCCCAAACGCCCGGCTTTTCGCCTCGAGCGCGAGAAATCGACGACGTCCCTGACGTCCTTGACGCTGGAAGCGACGGCGGAGAGGCGGCAGAAAGGCCGCTTCGTCGTCAGAGCGATAACTTCCGCCAGAGTAGTCTTGCCGCAGCCCGGAGGGCCGAAGAAGATGGCGGAGGAGAGCTTGTCGGCAAGGATCGCGCGCTGCAAAAGCGAGCCTTCGTAGATGAGATGCTTCTGTCCGGCGATCTCGCTAAGATCGCGGGGACGCATGCGGAAGGCTAAGGGAGCGTTGGCGACATCGGCGTTCTCAAATTGATTGAGCGCGGGATCGCCGGGGATATCTCTTTGTTCCGAGAAGGAAAAAAGTTCAGGTTCGTCAGTCATTAGATCTATTTTGGGACTGACCGGAATGAGCTGAAAAATGGGGCCCTGCTGGTGCCGTAGATACCTTTATGGTCTAAACTCAGAATTCTAGGAATAAGGCTTGCAAGATTTTAAGGCTTCCCGCTCGAGGACGGGCCTGCACAACCACCTTGTACTCGCCCCTTTACATATGCGAATGTCAGTTCAGGCTCTTTGTGGTATGTTAGCGAACACCGCAGGGTAAAACTCATTTCAAATTTCCAATTTCAATTCCATTCCGGCCCGGGGGCCATATATATACAAACTCTTTACGAGACTGCAAACATTATAGCAAATTCAATTCAAGATAGCCAACGCCAGCTTGTGGAGCGTGGGAGGACCGGCAAGACAGGAAGAAGCCCCGACCGGGTCCTGGCCTTCCCAGCCCGTGATGACGCCGCCCGCGCCCCGGATGACCGGGATCAGCGGGAGAATGTCCCAGGGGTTCATCTCCGCGTCAGACATGACCGCCGTGAGCCCTCCCGCGATGAGAGCGTAGCCGTAGCAGTCGCCCCACATCCGAAAGATCTTGCCCTCATTTATGAGAGCGTCGAATTTAGGCCGGCTTTTCAGTCTGGCTATGTCGCATATGTCCGTGGTCAGGATAACGGCCTCCTTGAGGCTCAGAGCGTCTTTAACGCGCACCGGAATTCCGTTCCGCTCCGTCACCTCATTGTCGCCCAAATACACTTCATCGCGCATCGGAAGCCCTATGGCGCCCAAGATAGGCTTGCCGTCCTTTAAGAGCGCGATGAGCGTCCCGAAGAGCGGGGCCCCGGAAATGAAGGATTTCGTGCCGTCGATGGGGTCCAATACCCAGGTGTACTCGGCGCTTCCGCCCGCTCCGAACTCCTCGCCCAGGATGGCGTGGCTAGGGAAATTTTTGGCGATCATTTCCCTCAGCATCATCTCGGCCTTGCGGTCTATTTCCGTCACAGGGCTAAGGTCCTTTTTCACTTCCACGTGATAAGAGCGGGAATTGAAGGCGTCCCTAATGAAGGGCATGACGACCTTCAGCATCGCTTTGACAAAATCTTTGTATTGGTCGACTTCCGTCATAGTATGACCTCTAGGAGTTCAATGAAGAGCCTGACGCCGTAGCCCGTGGCGCCCATGGGATTGTAGCCCTCGGTGGAAGGACGCATGCCCATGCCCGCGATGTCGACGTGCGCCCAGGGAACGCTAGGCGCGAATTTCTTAAGGAAGAGCGCCGCGGTAGATGATCCGGCCGGGCGGCCGCCGCCGTTCTTGATGTCGGCGACGTAGCTCTTAAGAAGCTTCTCGTAGCCTTTGTACATCGGCATCTGCCAGAGACGCTCGCCGGTCTTTTCGCCGGCCGCCTTCAAAGCGATGGAGAGCTTTTCGTCCTCGCAGAAAAGGCCCGCCGCCTCGTAGCCCAGGCAGGTGATGATGGCGCCCGTTAGGGTCGCGATGTCGACGACGGCTTTCGGCTTAAGTTCGCCGGCCCTGATGAGACCGTCCGCCAGGATGAGGCGGCCTTCCGCGTCGGTACTAATGATCTCGACGCTGACGCCGTTCTTGTATTCGATGACGTCGCCCGGCAGAAGCGCGTTGGGGCCCGGCATATTGTTGGTCGCGGGGACTAATCCCACGACGTTCTGCTTCACTTTCAGCGCGGCCGCCGCGTAGAGCATGCCGATGACCGAGGCGCCGCCGTGCTTGTCCATGCGCATCGCTTCCATGCCGCTGCTCCCCTTGATGGAGATGCCGCCGGAGTCGAAGGTCAGGCCTTTGCCGACGAAGACGACGGGCGCTTCCTTCTTGTTCTTGGCGCCCTGCCAACTTAGCTCGATGAAGCGCGCCGGCTGCGTGGAGCCGCGGTTGACGGCCAATAATCCCGCCATGTTCTTCTTCTTGATGTCCTCCATCTCAAGGACGCTGACCTTAAGCCCGAAGTGCTTCAAGCTCTTGGCGACCTGGGCGAGACGCTCGGCGTTGATCTGGGAGTGCGGGGCGTTCGCCAGCTCGCGGGCCAGGATCACGCCTTCGCAGATGGTCTTCGTTTTCTGAAGCAGCGGCTTCACTTCCTTGGGGTCTTCCGCCGTGATGAAGCAGATCTCCTCGAAGGGCGTTCTCACTCTCGGCGTGAAGTCCGCCTTGTATTCGTAACCACGCAGCAAAAATCCTTCCAAGGCGGCCGTCGTCGCTTCCTTTTCCAAAATGGCGTCACTCCTGAAGGGCAGCACTCTGAATTTCTTGACCTCCAGTTTCGCGAGAGCGTCGCCGGCGGAGACCGCGGCTCTTCTTATGTCCTCAAGCTCCAGCGCTTCCACGCTGCCGAGGCCGCAAAGCAGGAAGCGTCCCACTTCGCCTTCCGTATAGACCGTCACGGTCTCGCCCGCTTCGGCCTTGAAATCTTCCCAGACCTTTTTCGTCAGAGGGAAGGTCTTCTGCGCTTCCGGTAAAAGTTCTTTCGTCAGAAAGACGACCGCCGCCTCTTTGGGGGCGCCGTCCTTAGTCTTCAAACAGGTGATCTTCAATTCAGACATAATTTATCTCCTTAATTTTTTAGGCAGTCCTCTTGAGGCTTAGCTCGATGAGGGATTGCAGTATGTTTTTGCCGTTTTTAACTTCCGCTTTTATAAGGGCGCTCTTCGCCTTGTCAGCCAAAAAATCCGCCAAATTATCGATCTCAGCTCTTATGCCTTTTTCTTCCAGAAGCTCTCTCACGTAATTCACTTCCGCTTCCCCAATATTGGGAGCACCGAAGATAGAATCAAGTTTCGCTTTCTCCTCCTCGCTCGCGGCGGCGAAGAGCTTTTGCGTAAAGAGCGTTTTCTTGTTTTCCCGGATGTCCGAGCCGATAGGCTTGCCGAGCTTTTCCGCGCTGCCGAAAAGTCCGAGCTCGTCGTCCTTGACCTGGAACAGCACTCCCAGGTTCAGAGCGTAATCGGACAGCGCGGACAAAAGTTCGGGAGAAGCGCCGCCAAGCATGGCGCCCGTAATTAAGGGCACGATGAAAGTGTAGCCTGCCGTCTTTCCCTTGTAAAGATCGAGTATGCGCTGTTCGTCCGGCATAATAGGCGCGCTGGAAAGGTAAGTGTCCTCCATCTCAGCGGCGCCCACCTTCGCGAATTCTTTGCCCCAGTAGATCGTCGCCTCGCTTTTCTTCTCGGGCGCGCATTTCGTTTCGTTCAGCAGCGCGAACGTCAGCATCAGCGCGATGTCGCCCAAACAGATCGCCAGCGATTCCCCGGTCTTTTTCGTTTCGGGAAAGCCCGCCTGCGAAAGCTCGTTCGCGAAAGCGCGGTGCGCCGAGGGCTTCCCTCTTCTGACCTCGTCTCCGTCGATGATGTCGTCGTGCATCAAGATGCCGGACTGAAAGAGCTCGATGGCCGCGGCCGCGGGATAAAAGCCCTCAATATCGGCTCCGGCCGCCTCCGCGCCCAGAAGCACAAGGTTGCCTCTCAGACATTTTCCGCCTTTGGTGTAGGCGATCAGCCTTTCCGGAAGGTCGTCGATCCAGGGCAGCCTAAGCCGCGCCTTCACTTCCTCCCTCAAGAGAAACTCCGAGAGCGTTTCTATGATCTTCTCTTTCCTCGCGGAAAAAAGTCCTTTCAAATCATTGTCCATTTTTAGCGTTTTGGTTTTTCCTGATCTTAACGTAAGTCTTGTAGATCTCGCCCGCGATCGGCGCGGCGTCCGTGCCGCCGCTCGTCGCGTTCTCGACAACGATGGCCATCGCCACTTCCGGCTCCTCGAAGGGCGCGTAGGAAGCGAACCAAGCGAAGGTCTTTTTGCCCAGCATGGCGGAGCCCGTCTTGCCGCAGATCGTGATGCCCGGGACTTTCGCTCTTCTGCCCGAGCCGCCCGGCTTGTTGACGACCGCGTACATGCCCTCCCTCACGGCCTTAAGGGCCTCTGGCTTGAATTCGAAGTGCCTCGTTTCCGGGCGCTCGCCGTTGTAGACCGTTTCGATGCCGCCCTGCCTTAAAGACTTTATGAGCGTCAGCGGCATGACCGTGCCGCCCGTCGCCAGAGCCGCCGCCATCCTCGCGATCTGCACCGGCGTGACAAGAATGAAGCCGTGGCCGATGGAAAGGTTGACGGTGTCGCCGGGATACCAGGACTCGCCCTGGATGTTCTTTTTCCAGACAGGCGTCGGGATCTGGCCGTAGGATTCCGCCGGCAGCTCCACGCCCGTGCGGTCGCCCAATCCCAGCGCGCGAGCGTATTTCGCAAGATTGTCCGCGCCGATCGCGTTGGCGTAATGGCAGAAGAAGGTGTTGCAGGAAACTCTCAGAGCGTCCTCAAGCGTTATGTCGCCGTAGACGGCCTTGTGGTAGTTCCTGATCGTATGGTTGCCGACCTGCACCTCGCCGGTGTCGTGGTAAACAGTCTTGGAAGTGAAGACGCCCGTTTCCAGCCCGGCCAAAGAAGTGACGAGCTTGAAGACCGAGCCGAGGGGATAGAGACCCTGCGTCGCGCGGTTCATGAGCGGATGGTCGGGATTGTCCCTCAAAAGGGCGTAATTAGTCTGGCTTATTCCCCCAATGAAAAGATTGGGGTCATAGGAGGGCGAACTGACCATCGCCAGTATCCCGCCCGTTTTGATATCGACCACGACGGCCGCGCCCACCCTGCCTTTCATGGCCTCGGCGGCGGCCTTCTGCAGCCTCGCGTCCAGCGTCGTCACGATGTCTTTGCCGGGAACAGCGTCCTCCTGGAGAAGGACGCCGGTATAGCGCCCGACGCGGTCAACCTCCACCATCCTTCGTCCGTTGCGGCCGTGCAGAACATCGTCGCAGTAATACTCCATGCCCTCTCTTCCGACGATGTCGTTGATGTGGAAGGGCTGCAGGGAGTCTTTAAGACGTTTGTCGTTCGAGCGGATGAGTCCGGTGTAGCCCGTCACGTGCCCAAAGATCGAGCCGTAGGGATAGCGCCTGGCCGACTCGTAGTCAAGGATAAGGCCCGGGATCTCGTCGCTCCTTTCGGCCACGCGCGTAAAGCTCGATTCCGAAACGTTGCGCGCCAAAACGGCCGTGCCGTCCGGCAGGCGCTTCTTGGGCCTCAAATTCTCGCTGAGCTCGTTGGGCAGGCAGCGCAAAAGATAAGCGAGGCGCGTCACCGCGTTGCTCTGCGCCCGCTTGGAATAGACCGAGGCTTCGTAGGCCACGTTCCTTTCCGGGCTGTTGTAGGCTATTATCTGCCCGTTGCGGTCAAGTATCTCGCCTCGGGCGGCGTCCACCCAGACTTTCCTGGTGGATTGGTTGGTGACGCGCTTGCGGTAATTCTCGCCCTTTATGAGCTGCATGTAGGCCAAGCGCAAAGCAAGGAGAATGAAGACCGCGAGAATTATGCGGGCCAAGATCTCCAGCCTGAAGAAGGAGAGAAGCTTGCTCTTCGGCAGCTTTACCACGCCTTCCCCTCCAATTCTGCCTTAAACATCGCGACGCGGAAAACGATGACCGTGAAGAGCCCCGCGCTCACAAAAGAACTGAGAAGCGGCGGCAGACACAACGGCATGGTGATGAGCTCCGTCGTCACGGAAGCGAAAACCAGCCCGCAGAACTGCCACATGAAAGAGAAGCTGACGCCCGCGGCGAAGACCAATCCCGGCTTGCGGCGCCAGTTCTCGAAGAAGGAGGCTCTGAAGATCCACTGCGCCAGAATAAGCCCGGTCAGGATGACCAAAAACGGCTGCGGATAGATGACGGAGACCAAAAGGGTGGTGACGATGGTCCAGAGGATCACCTCCCTGAAAGGCTTCGTGATGGACCACAAAAGCAGAAGCGGCGTCAGAAAATCGAAGAAGATCCCGCCGAAAAGCTTGGCGGAACTGATCTGCAGAAAGAGCACCAAAAGTATGAGAAGCAGGTCTCTCATTTGTTTTCCGGCGGCTCCGGGTCGAGTGAAAGGTTAGGCGGCGCGTGCTTGATGACCGTCACGGTCTCCATCGAACGCATGTCGGCGGCCAGCTGCACTTCCGCGCGCTGGTAGAAATTGCGTTCGTCCCTCTCGACTCTGATCACAGAGCCGATGTGGTAGCCGGCCGGGAAAACGCTGCCGGTGCCGGAAGTATAAACTTCGTCGCCGATATTAATTTTGGCGTCCAGGGGCAGGAAGTTTATCCTTGCCAAGCCTTCGCCGCGCCCTTCCAGAATGCCGGCCGCTTCGGAAGGCCTTAAGAGTACGCCGACTTTGAAGGTCGGGTCGTTGATCAGCAGCACTTTGGAATTAAGATATCCGGCTTCCACGATCTTGCCGATCAGAACGCCGCCCCTGACGACCGGCATGCTGGGCAGCAGTCCGTCGCGGCGGCCTCTCGATATGATGATGGTCTTGCTCCAGCTGAACTCATCTCTGAAAACGACGGGCGCCGGCAACAGCTCGAAATCGTAATCGCGCTGAAGGTTCAGCATCTGCTCGAGCTCGTGCACTCTGGCCTGGAGGTCTCTTGTCTGGTCGTACTTGTGCTGCAGATTCTCGAGCTGCAGCTTAAGGGCCGTGTTCTCCCTCAGCACCGCGCTTCGGAACTGGAAAAGGTTCCAGTAGTAGCTGAGCTTCTGTCCGGGATAATTGACGACTCTGACGAAAAAGCCGGAGACGTCCAGCGTCAGGCTGCGGGAAAAACTCCCGAGCCAGCCCGCCCTCGCGCAGAAAATGATGATCAGCGCGGCGATGAACAATATCAGGATGTTTCTCAATCTAAACATTCAAAATCCTCCTTTTTCCCAGAAGGAAAAGTAAGATCAAAATTCCAATCGCGGGTTCGGGCGCTTCCTCAACCGTAAAGTCCGCTTCGCCCCGCATGGGGAGATCAATTTCGCCCTTGGCGTAGCAGCAGCGGAAGGTGAGGGAATTGGTCAATGAAACGGGAGCGGCGTAGACTTTCGCGGTCTTGGAGACCCAGGGGTCGCTGCCGTCCGTGGTGTAAACGATCTTTTTCGCGCCGGAAAGGGAAAGCTCGGTCCCGTAGTCAACATGCCCGCCGCAGGGGGAAAGGATGGGCGGATCGATCTCGGGGAACCAGCCCCTGGCGCGGTACTGGGCGATGTTCAGTTCGCTCCTGTGAGGCAGAAACCTGTTCTTGATGTAGTTTGCGATAGGCTGCCAGTCGCGGTCGCGGTTCAAGGGAAGACGCTCGCCGTAGGGCTCCCTGATGTCGCCCCAGCGCGCCGATTCGCAGACAATGGCGTTGCTGATGGAATTGGCGCGCGCCGCGAACATCGCCTGAAGGCTCGCGGCCGTCGCCGCGCCGCCGTTGAAATAATGCTTGCAGACTCTGTCGACAAAAAGCGCGCGGTAAGGGGCGCACTTCATCAGCTCCTGGTGAAGGTAGCGCGAATTGAAATAAATGAATTTCCTTCCCACCGTGGTGTTGGTGGTAATGTCTGTCGAATAATACTCCCTTAACATCGAGCATTCGCAGTCGTGGTGGACGAACTTAAAGCCCTTGGGATCCGCCCTGTTGTAGAGGGCGTAGAAGTTGTTGACCTGGTTTCCCGTCACGGTGATGGGCGAATCCATGTTGCAGACGACATTGTCGACGATGGCGACATCCGCCACGTTCGTAGGGTCCAAAAGCCCTTCCGCTATTGTTTTCCGGTAGCTGGCGTCGCTGAAGCCGTTGGTCGTTGCCTGCCAGAGCAGCCTGTAGGAATCAAGCGTTCCGTTGCTCGCGGCCACCATCAGATTCTCGGTCTTTACAACGTCGTAATCGTCCTTTTCGCCGCCAAGGTAAGTCGCGGCGAAATTCTCGTCCGGCCTTTCCTCCGTCTGGTAGACGCCCCAGTAGTAGCCGTTCAGAAGCAGATGGTAATAGCGGGTCCTGGTTGCGGGAAGCCCCATCTTAAGCGCCAGGTCGCGCGTGAAGGAATCCCGGCAGTAGACGGACTGGTAGGCGTCGCCCTCGAAGTGCCAGGAGAAAGTCTGGGTGGTCTTGAGGTCGATCTTCTTGAAACTTTGCGCCCCCTCTTTCCCGAAAAGCGGGAATTCCAGTTTGCCGCCGCCCCATTCGTCCCTAAAGTAGAAATGGAAGGAATGCTTCGGGTTCTTGGGGGCCCGGCTGGAGCTGCCCCTTATCCTCAGCCCGCAGCTGATATTGAAGCCTTCGCTTCCGTCGTGGTTCAAAAGCTCGAGGAAAGCCTGGCGCTCCCAAGCGTCTCCGCTCTGCCTGGCGTTGACGTAGATGCCGCTGGAGGCGTTGAAAAGGTTCCCCGGGCTCACGATGAGAGACATGAAAGGCAGATCCTGCATGCCCGGGAGCATCGCGTCCCTGTAGGAAGGAGAGCGCGTTATCCTTGTGTCCATCCCGTAGTCCATCCTCTGGGCGTTTATGGAGTTCGTCGGCCAGAGTTCTCCCGGGGGAACGCCGTCGGGCGCGTTGATGAGATCATCTAGAAAAACGTAGGTGCCGGCGTATTCCTTGACGCTCAGCGCCCCTTCCTTGAACGCCCTGGCTCTTATGACCGTCGTCTTTCCGACGCTTATGGGCTCGCTGTAAAGCGGGCTCGCTTCCGTGGGCGCCGCAGCGTTCAGGGTGTACCGTATCTGCGCGCCGGAGACCGGGCAGCTCAATTCCAAATCAAAGGGCTCTTCGTAAAAGCCGGAAGCTAAGGAGGCCTCGGGAGCATCCAACACTTCCTTCACGCCGGGAAGATTTTTTTTGCCGGGCGAAGGAGTAGGCATGTACACCGCGCCACCTTCTTCATCAGGTCCGTAGGAAATGTCCGGGTACTGCGGCGGGAAAACAGGGGCGAAACTGGAAAGCGCCGTCCCCTCCTTGTCGCAAAGGCCAAGGTACTCCCCTTCCGCGGAAAGTTTGAAACCGGCGTGCAGCTCTTTTCCGGGAACGCGCTGGGTTTCGTCGGAGGCGAAGACAAGAAGATAGGCCCGCGCCGCCAAATTGGTGGCCGGGAAGGTCCATTTGAAAGGCTTCTTGGCGCTGTCGCTCAAACCGTAGCCTTCTAAGCTGACGGTCTTGTTCCCGTCGTTGTAAATTTCGATCCAGTCGGATCTCTCGCCGAAAGAGTCCTTGAGCCCCTGCCTGTTGGAGGCGAGGAACTCGTTGATGCGCAAGCCCTCCGCGAAGAAGGCGGAGAGCAGGGCGAAAGACAATATGACTGAAAGCGGCCTCAAGCTCTAACAGGAAAGTTTTCTGACGCCCCAAAGAGCGAGAAGCGAAATAAAGACAAGGGACGGTTCCGGCAGGTCCTCGCGCCCGGGAGAGCCGTAAGGTTCGCCGGAGAGACGCCAGCCAAGCTTGGTGCTGTAATCCGAGTAGTTCAGGTCGTATCTGGCTGCCACGATGGAGGGACCGAAGCCGCGGGCGTCCTCGAACCAGTAGCCGCTGTAAGATAGGTCGTAGTTGGAGAAGAGCAAGTGTTCGCCGTCGTTGCTAAGGCTGCCCTCGAAGGTGCCGGCGATGTAGAGGTCGTTGGTCTCGTAGCGTTCCGCGAAAGCGGCCGGATTCTTGACCAGCAGGACGTAGCTTCTCGGCTCGATCGGCTTGGAGCCCGGCGCGAAAACAAAATCCACGCCGCCCGTCACGGCCTGCCCTTCCGGATAGAAGAGCTTGTCGGAGTTGTTGAAGAGCTCAATGAACTCGTAATCCTTGTCCTCAAAGGGAGAACCTTCCTCGGGAGGAGCGGGCATGTACATTAGCTCGGTGACGAGCAGGGGGCTCTTCTCGGAGAGCGTAAAGCGCGCGGAGACGTCCATGGGCGTGTCACTGTAGGCCGGATCGTAGGTGCAGCGGACATAGGTCGGCTTGTCTATCGTGATCGGGCCGGTGTAGCGCTTGGAGGTCTCGGAGGTATAGGGGTCAGTTCCGTCCAGGGTGTATTTGACGTACGTTTCGCCGCTCATGGTGACTTTGGTTCCCGCCACGACCTTGCCGCCGTTGGGATAGATCCTGGGAGGCGAGATGCGGGGATACCAGCCGCGGTTCCTGAACTGCTCAAGGTTCTTCGTATTCCTGGTCGGGAAGAATGTGTTGGTGATCCAATGGATCTCCGGCCACCAGTGGTCGTCCCTGTTCAAGGGCTGGTACTGCCGGCAGTCCGTCCTGACGTCGCCCCAGCGGGCCGATTCGCTGATTATCGCCTTGTCGATCTCGTGGACGCGGCTTAAAAGAAGCCTTGAGGCGCGCTCAGCGGTCAAAAGGCCGCCGTTGAAGTAGTGCAGATTGACGCGGGACTGGAAGACGCGCTTGTAGGCGTCGATCGCGCAGAGCCTCTGGTGCAGGTAGCGGGGGTTGAAGGCGCCGGTGCCGTCGCGGCCCGTGGTGATGGTGCCGGTCTTGTCGGTGTTGAGGTACATCTTCACCATGGCGTGCTCGGTGTCGTGGCAGAAGTACTTGAAGCCGCCCTGCCTGACGCGGTCGTAGATGGCGAAGAAGTTGTTGGGGCCGCTGTCCGTCATGGTCAGAGGACCGTCGGTGTTGCCCAGGAAGTTGTTGATGATGGTGTAGTCCGCCAAGTTGGTGGGGTCAAGCAGCACGGGGAAATTGGGGTTCCTCGTTCCGTTGGGGTTGCGGCCTATGGCCTTCTGGTATGTCTCATCCGTGAAGCCCGCGCTGGCCATCTGCCAGAGCGACTTCCAGCCGTCAATGTTGCCGCTGTTGACGACCGCCACGTAGCCGTCGGGCTTGATGACGTCGTAGTCGTCCTTGTCGCCGCCGAAGTAAGTCTCGGCGAAATGCTCCTCGGCTCTTTCCTGGAACTGGTAGAGGCCCCAGTAATGGCCGTTAAGGAGAATGTGGACGTATCTGCTCCTGGTGTACGGTTCGCCCATCTCGCGCTGCATGTCGCGGGCGAAGACGTCGCGGCACATGATGTTTTCCCTGGCTTCGTTGCCGCCTTCGCAGCTCCAGGAGTAGTTCTGGGCGGTCCTGATGTCCATCTTGTCGAATTCCTCGGCGCCTTCGGAACCAAAGAGCGGATACTCCAGTTTCGAATTGCCGTACTCTCCGCGGAAGAAGAGGCGCCAGGAGTGCTTGGCGTTGCCGGAACTTCTGCTGGCGCCGCCCCTGATCCTAAGACCGCAGCCAACGTTGAAGCCCGCGCTGCCGTCGTGGGTGAGATACATCAATTGGGCGTAGCGCTCCCAGTTGCGGCCGTCCTGCCAGGCGTTGACGTAGATGCCCGTCCTGGAGTCGAAGAGGTTGCCGGGGCTCGTCACAATGGAGAGCATGGGGATCTGCTCGAAAGCCGCCTTCATTTCTCCGCCGTAGCGGTCTGACTGCGTGATGCGGGTGTCCATGCCGTAGTCGAAGCGCTGGTTGTTTATGGTGCCGCTTGGCCACTTGGGTCCGGGCCTCGCGCCGCTCTGCTGATTTATGACGTCGTCAAGGAAGACGAAGGTCCTGGCGGTCGGCCTGGGGCTGTAGGCGCCTTCCTTGAAAGCGCCCGCCCTGATGACGGTGGTCTCGTAAATGTTGAGAGGCCCGCTGTAGACCATTCCGTTGCTGGCCGTGGGCTCGGTGGCGTCCAGGGTGTAGCGGATGGTAACGCCCTCGTCCGGGGAGGTGATGGTCAGCTGGAAAGAATCCTCATAGAAGCCGGAGTCCTTGTTGAAGACTAGGGGC
>JAFYHD010000075.1 GCA_017539325.1 bacterium
AGCCCTCCTTCACGTCCATGCTGGCGACGGCCAGATCGACCGCGCCGGTCCCGACCGCTTCGTAGAGCTTGTCGTAATCCATGACAACAAGTTCGACCTTCGCGTTGAGGTAAAGGGCCAGCCTCTTGATCAGCTCGACGTTGAAACCGACGACCTCGCCCTGCGTATTGCGGTAGTTCATGGGCCTGTTTTGTATCTCGGTCGCGATCTTAAGCGTCCTTTCCGGCTTGCCGGGCTCCTTGATCTTCGGCATTGTGGGATACGGGGTCAGGACCCAGCGTTCGTACATGTCCTTGTACGTCCCGTCCTTTTTGTATTTCTTGATGTAGGCGTTGACTTGCTTCATCAGCTCCGTTTTCTTTTTGGGAGCGGCGATGGCGACGTGTCCTTCCGCCAGATCCTCGGGCAGGACAACGAAAGCCTCGTTAAAAAGCGCCGCGGCGTGGTCAAGGGTCGGCCTGTCGAAGACCGCGCTGTCGATCTTCTCGGTCTGGAGAGCCGGCAAAAGCTCCTCGACGGAGGAATAAGGCATCATCTTGGCGTAAGGGAAGCGCTTCTTGGCCGCGGCGTAGGATTCCGTCTGCTCACTTCCGCCCACCTTGTAGATGGGGTTGTTGAGCTGATAGACGGTCGTTATCTGCGTCGTGGCGTTGGCACAGCCGAAGAGCAGAAAAGAAAGAAGAAGCAAAGATAATTTTTTCATGTTAATCACCGACATTTATAAGTTCATATTTTCTGGTTCCCAAACCAATTTTTTCGCCGTGCTCCAGCTGGATCCTCCAGTCCGTGTCCGGAGAGACCTTGCCGAAGTGGTCGCGTCCCTTGACCTTGCTCTGCCCGAGATAGCTGTTTCCAATGACAGGCTGCGCAAGCACGGCGTCCACGCAGGCTTGGTCAACGGCCACCGGATCAAAGGAGGCGAAGATGCCGACGTCGGGAACGATCGCCGCGTCGGACTCCCCATGGCAGTCGCAGAAGGGCGAGACGTCAATGACGAAGTTGATGTGGAACTGCGGACGTCCCTGGACGACCGCCTTGGCGTATTCCGTCGTCTTCATGTCGACAGAACCGGCCTTGGCGCTCCACATCGGGCTTATGGCGTCCGTGGGACAGACGCCGATGCAGCGGCCGCAGCCCACGCAGACGTTCTCCTGGATCCTGCATTTCCTGTTCGTGATCTTCGGCGCGCCGTGCGCGCAGATCTTGAAGCACCTGCCGCAGCCGATGCAGAGATCCTTGTCGACCTGGACGATCCCGTCGCTGTGCATGACTTTTTTGCCGGCCCTTGATCCGCAGCCCATGCCGAGATTCTTGATGGCGCCGCCGAAGCCCAGCATCTCGTGCCCCTTGAAGTGGCTCATGGAGATTATCGCGTCGGCGTCCATGATAGTCCTGCCGATTATGGCTTCCTTTAGCAGCACGCCGCCCTCTATGGGGACCGTCACGTCGTCCGTTCCCTTAAGCCCGTCGCCCATGATGACGGGGCAGCCCGTCACGGCCGGGACGTAGCCGTTTATCATGGCGGTCTCAATGTGCTCGATGGCGTCCTTCCTCGAACCGACGTAGAGCGTGCTGCAGTCCGTAAGGAAGGGCTTGCCGCCCATCTTTTTTATCTTGTCCGCCACCACTCTCGAGAAATTGGGCCTCAGGAAAGTAAGGTTGCCCCTTTCACCGAAGTGGATCTTGATGGCCACGAATTTCTTTTCCAGGTCAAGTTCCTTGAACCCGGCCTTGTCGAGGAGCAGGGATAATTTGTCCAAAAGGCTGGTGCCAACTTTCGTCCTGACGGACGTGAAATATACTTTTGAAGTTTTGGCTTTCGGCATAAGATACTCTCGTTTGAAGTTAAATTTTACTATCCTTATATTTTACCAAAATGGTATAATTCCAAAGTGTGTTCGTGAACAATCAAAAAGGAAGGATATATGGATTATTTCTCTCTGGCGCTCAAAAAGCATGAAGAATGGCGCGGCAAGATCAGCCTTACCCCGCTGTGCCCGCTTGTCAACAAGGACGACCTCAGCACCGCCTACACCCCCGGCGTGGCCGCTCCCTGCCTGGAGATCAAGGATGATCCCAGTTTAGCTTACCGCTACACAAGGAAGTGGAACATGGTCGCCGTCATCACGGACGGCTCCGCGGTCTTAGGCTTAGGCAACATCGGCCCCTTAGCCGGTCTCCCTGTCATGGAGGGAAAATCCGTCCTCTTCAAATCCTTCGGCAACGTTGA
>JAFYHD010000076.1 GCA_017539325.1 bacterium
AGGTCTTCATATATTTCCTTTATATTGTTTACAACGCTTCTACAAGTATTCTTGAAGCCGAAGTGGCGTCCAGGGCCAGGCGCGTTCCATAGAATCCCAAAATGATCTTTCCAGCCTGGCTCAAAATGACTTCCACTTCCACGCCTTCCACCAATCCCAGTTCCTGCAGACGGTGGCGGACTTCATCGTTGCCGTGGATCGCGCTAACGCGCCCTTTTTCGCCTTTCTTCAATAATGTTATAGGCATTTATATTGCTCCTTTTTTATTTCGTTTAAAATTTCAGTTAGCCAAAACTAACTGTCACCATTATAGCACATCCCTTCTGAAAGTCAAGAGGGGGTGGAAATAAAAAAGGCCGCCTTGCGGCGGCCTCTTAGAAATCAATCCCAGAAATGGCTCGGTTTGCCTTCCTTCGTTATGACGGGAGAGATCTGGTTTCCGTATTTGTCCCAGATCTTCAGCTCGAACTTCTCTTCGTTCACCATGGCGGCGCGCATCTGCTTAAGGGAGAGCGTCGCGTCTTTTACGCTGCCGTCCAGGGGGTACATATGGCAGTTGGGGGTGTCGAGGACTTTATACTTGAGGCCCCAGTAGGAAACGAGCACCAATCCGTCATCGTCGTGGAAGCGAAGTGTGTCGCCGTCGTCGTCCAGCTTGAAGGTGGGCGGCGTCCTGGGGACGGAGCCTTTGTATTCGTTGAAGAAAGGCACGGAGGAAAGGATGTGGCACTCGATGCGGCTCCAGACCGGCTCGTCGCGTTCGTCGAAGAAGGTGACTTCGGGCGTTCTCTTGGTGGGGTTCTCCCAGGAGGTGAAGCAGCGGTTCATGATGTCATAGGAGCGGGCCATGACGCTGTTGTATTTGTCGCCCTCGATGTGGGGAAGGCCGAAGCCGTGGCCGCCTTCGTGCATATAGGCGCCGAGCGTTGTGGCGCAGTGTCCGTACTGCACGTCTCTCCAGCAGGAGTCGTTGAGGGAGGTGGTGATGGGCGTGTTGTTGGTGAAGCACTGCACGACTTCGTCAAGGCTGGCGGGCCAGGAATAGAGGCCGGTGGCGCCGAACTGGCCGAGCAGCGGGCCGCCCAGAGCGGTGTTGCCGCTGACTTTGCCGTCCACGAAAGACGCCGTGTTGGGAATGCCGAAGACGCGGCGGAACTCGCTGCCTTTCCTGTCTTCGCCTAAGATCTCGCAGAAGTTCTCATAGAGCTTGCCTTCGTCGAAACTGCCGTCTTTCCTTTTCCAGGAGCAGACTTCCGCTTTGGTGTACTGGCTGGTGATGACGTTGATGATGATCTCACCCTTCTCGTCGCAATTGAAGGCGAAGCACCTTCTCGGATAGCCCAGGCGGTACATACTGTCGCCGGTGAAAGACTGCATGAGCTTAAGGCCGGTCGTGAATTTCTTTCTCCAGAGCTGGTCGTCCTTATACTGCGGATCGTTTTCCTTGTCGAGGTTGGAGATGTAGATGTGGTCCCCGTTTTTGTCGACCATGTAGTAGACGTAGCAGAGGTAGTCGGTGTTGGGGCGCTCGTAGATGAGGTGGATCTGGTTGGACTCCGTTCTCTCCTTCGTCTTGACGGTGACGGTCAGGGTGTTGGTGCCGTAGACGAGTTCAGGCCAGACTTTGTAACGCCTGGAAAGGCCCGTGCCCATGATCGTACGGCCGGTCGTTTCGTTCTTGACGCTTACTTCCGGAACGTCGTTGAAGTTCTTATAATCCTTCCTGGAGCAAGTGTAAGTGCCCCTGATCAGAGGAACGGGATAAGTGATGCGTTCGTAGTCTTTGAAGTTGCCGATGGTCAGGCCCTGCTGATCAGTCTCGGCGTAGACGCCGGCGGAAAGGAAGGCCAGAAGGGAGAGCGCTAAGAGCTTTTTCATGCTTTATATTTTCTATGTTTACGGTTATTTCTTTTCGGTTTCTTTCGTCACGGCGATGGTGTTGAAGCTTTCGCCGGAGAGCTTCTTGTTGATGAGGTGGAGCTGATGGTACTGCTCCTGGTCGATGACCGCGGGCTCCAATTCGGAGCGGTAGGTTATCGTCCAAGAACTGCTGCCTTCCTCATGCTCGACGGTCGTGGTCAGGTATCCCAGCTGTCCCGGGAACTCGAAGTTGCCGCTTGGCATGAATAGCGCCTTGGTGTACTCTTTGGGGAAGGTCAGTTTAATGACGGTCTTGTTCTTGCTCTTGCTGCCGGAATAGAAGGGATAGATCCTGGTGGGCTTCGTTACGCCGCCGAATCCGAAACCGTAGAAGGGTTTCAGATAGATCGTGTCGCCGTCTTTCTGGACGTAGTTGTCGGTCTTGACTTTGATCTTGGTGATACCGGGATATCCGTTCGTGATGCGCTCAAAGTTTTCCAGGATCTGGGCGCCTCTGGCGATGCCGTCGGCGGCCTGGAGCTCTTCCCTTCTCACCATCTCGGGCAGCGTTTCGACGACGTCCCTGACAAGGCTGCCGTAAGCGGGGCCGCCGAAATTGGAGACTCTCGAAATGGTCGCGGTAAGGTCGTCGGCGACTTCGATCTCATAGGTCGTGTCGCGGTCGTAGGCGAACTCTTCGGGCTGGTTTCTCAGGCTGATGTTGCCGTTCGAGAGGTCAAGTACGACGGTGCGGTCCGGGCCCTTGGTCTCGAGCATATCGTATTGGCTGCAGCAGTTCAGATAGACGGTCTTGCCGTTCAGGTAGATCTCAACGTAAGCTTCTGTGAAGATGGATCTCTGGGGCAGCATGAAGAAGAGGTTCTGCTCATAGTCGAAAGCGTCGAGCGAGCTGGCCAGGAGAATGCTCGGGTTGAAGCCGACGCATTTCAGCATGGCGTAGAAGAGCACGGCCTTGTCAAAATCGTTGCCGTAGCCGTCCTTTAAGGTCTGGTCGGCGTCGCTGATGGCGTCCAAGGGCAGGCTGGTGAAGGAGGGGCCGTCCTCGCGGACGTTGATCTCGATGTAGTCTCTGATGGCGATGACTTTCTGACGCAGCGATTCTTTGCCTTCCGTTATCTCCTTGACCTTCGCCTCGACTTCCTTCTGATCGGTCGTGGCGCGCTCTACTTCCTTCTGGAGTTTAGCGGCGTAGTTCTTCCAGCCGCCGTTCATGTAGCTGTCTTTTACGTTCTCACAGATGAAGGAGCGGATCGGGCTGCGGAAGGCCGAGGGCACGAGGTTCGCTTCCCTCTTCACGATGTTGGTAAGGTTGACCATGTCGAGGAGGTACTGCTTGCGGCCGTCCTTGAGGTCGCTTATGACGAAGTTGGGAACTTCCTCTTCGCCGCGGAAGAAATAGCTCGTGTCATTGCAGATCGTCTCGAGCTTCATGCCTTCGGGGATGATCACGGCGTAGCGGTGATGGAGTATCGGTTCGCTGGGCTCGAAATAGATGGAGCCGGAGATCAGGGGAAGATCTTTCGTCACGCGCTCGCATTCGTAGTGCACGGTAGTGCCGATGTCAGTGCCGGGGAGCGTCACGACAATGTGCTTGATGTCGGGGTAGCGGGGAGCGCTTGCCTTCCAGTCGGCGTCCATGACGTTGATCTCGGAGTCGACCACTCTTCTTATCGTGCCGTCCTCGAGCTCAACGTACATGTTGGTCAGGCTGATCTCGGTGTTCTTCGGGCAATAGTAGAAGTGCAGTTCGGAATTGGCTTTTTTGCCGGCGTAGTCGAGGATCTTCTTGGTCACGACGCTCTTCGTTTTGACGGTGCTTTCGTCTATGACTTCGTAGGTGAAGTCGTCATCCACGATAAGGACGTGCTGGCCCTGATAGGGGTCCTTGGCGTTCTTGGCGAAGATACGCTTGTAATTGACGCTCTGGCTGAATTTCTTGTAATCCTTCAATGTTTGGTAAGCCTCGGCCGGCATTTCTTTCTTCCTGGCTTCCTGGCGCATGCTGGCGTAGAGGATGCCGTTGGTAACGGCTACGGTCTGCTTGAAGAAAATTTCCGGAGTGTCGAAGACGGGATACTCGGGCAGGGAGAAATCCGCGAGCTCCATGTCCGTCATGTCGAGCTCGCAGTAGCACTCCGTCCCGCAGGTGGCGGCCATTTTCATCGGGAAGCGGCGCTTGTCAAGGCTGGTGGACATCCTGGAGAGGATGATCGGGCAGACAGTGCTGTAGGCCGCCATGGAGTAAAGGCTGTCAAGGACATAGTAGCCGTCCTGCTCCGTCATGAGGCCGGTCGCCTTGAATTTTATTTTCATGGTGAAGGGCTCGCTCATGTCGTGGAGATCCTTGGGCGTGATCTCGTAGTCGAAAAGCTCGGTGGCGCCGAAAATAGCGCCGAGGAGGCTTTCGACCATGGCCTTCTTCTCCTCTTCCTTGGCCCTGAGATAGCTGCCTCTGACGTTCGTGTCGTTGATGCCGGTGTAAACGCTCGTCAGTTCGGCTATGAGGTTGCCTTCCTTGTCGGATTTGCCTTGCAGGACTTCCGTGGCCATGTTGTCCTCGACCGGCTCCTGGGGCATGGTCATGAGCGTTTCGCCTTCCGGCCTGCAGATGAGGTAGCTGGTGTCCGCTTCGTAGGGCGGGACTAAGTTCTTCTCGGTCTCGGGCGTCGGGTCCATGATGATGTATTCGCCCTTCTCGTCAACGACGGCGTTGATGGCGTGGTTGAACCAAGGGTTGGGCGAATCCTGGTCTTTCTTGGGGCCGACCAGGATCAAAACGGGGTAAGCTTCCAGCCCGGCCATGCGGTGCAGGGTGCAAAGCAGCGCGGCCTTGTCGCGGCAGACGCCGTAGCGGTTCTCGAAGGTTATCTTGACGTCGTGCGGCTCGTAGCCGGGGGCGACGGTCTCGGTAGTGAGGCCGCTGTAGCGGACCTGCTTGGCGACCCAGCGGTGCAGCGCTTCGGCTTTCTCCCTTATCGTCTCCTTGCCTTCCGTCAGCTCTTTGGCGAGCGTCTCCATTTCCGGAGTTGTCGCGGCCATTCTCGGTTCGCAAAGGTCTATGTACCACTTGGAGATCTCCTCCCAGCTCGGGATGGTGCCGAAATAGTAGCGCTGGCAGGCGACGTAGAAGGGCGCCATGGCGGGTTCCGGGAAGATCTGGGGAACGTTGCTGACTTCCCAGCTGTAGTGGATCGTGTCTTCGGTTTCCTCTTTCTTCTCCACTATGGTGCCGGGTATCTCAAAGCGCTTGGTTACGTAAGCCAACGGTTTCGCCTTCGGGGCGTAGACTTCGATGGTCTCCTTTAAGAGAGGAGACATGAATTCGCCGACGAAGCCGCCGGACCAGGCGTCCTTCATCCTGGCCTTGCTGATGACGTCGATGGACTCCACCCTGTAGATGTCCCCCACTTCCAGGCCGGGCAGGCTTAACTGCACGATCTTGGAGGCCGGGTCGTAGATGTTGGAGCTCATCTGGCTGGTGTCGATCATGGTCTCGGATTTCGTGACGTCAATGGGCACTTCCCTGCCGTCCGGCTTGATGATGGTCACTCTCACGAAGTAAGAGGTGCCGTAGGCCGCGTTGTAGCTTAAGCTGGCGACGAGGCTGTCGCGCTTGCCGGGCTCCGTCAAAACTTTGATGCATTCGTCGCAGACGGAAATTCCGGTGCCGTCCTCCTGGTACTGGCTGCCTTCATGCAGGAACATGATGACTGTGTCAGCGTCGGGATAAGTTTCCAGATCGCACTTGGTGTTGAGGAGATCCTGGTTGGTCGGTCTTTCGTAGTTGAAGATCGGGCTTTCGGTTTCGGCTTGCGAAACAAGGGCGGCCAAAATTATGGCAATGATTAGGGAAGTGAAGCGTGTCATGATTTAATTTTATGTTGATTGTTATTTGTTGTTCGATTTTTCTCTTGGTTTCCTGGCGCCCCTGAAGTAGGCTTTGAAAAGCTCCTTCCATTCGTCCTGCTTCAATATGAGGGCGGAGACGGCGTAGACAAAAAGGCCGGTCATTACGGGTATGACGACCAGGAGGAACTTCGCTAAGAAAGTCCCCTGCTGCGGCAGATGGTCGCTCAGAAGTGTCAGGGCGGCGATTATAGCCAGCGACATCAAAAGGCTGCTGAAGATCGTCTTGACAAAGGAGAGCGTGACGTTGGTAAGGCCCAAAGGCCCGCATTTCTTTCTCAGGAAGATCAGAAGAAGCGTGATGTTGATGTAGGTTGAGATAGCCGTTGCCAGAGCCAGGCCTCTTTCCTCCATGAAGTGCATGAGAATTAGGTTCAGCGTAAGGTTCAAGACCATCATAGCCAGGCCGATGATCACGGGCGTCTTGGTGTCCTTGGCGGCGTAGAAGGCCGGGACGAGGATCTTGACGATGGCGAAGCCAGGAAGGCCTAGCGTGTAATAGAAAAGCGCCCTGGCGGTGTAAGACGTGCTTTCCGCCGTGAATTCGCCGTGCTCCAAAAGCAGCCTGATGATCGGCTCGCCAAGGATAATGAGACCGCACATGGCGGGGATCATGACGAAAGAGGAGTGCCTCAAAGAGAAGCCCAGCGCGTCTTTGAAGCGGTCCTTGTCGCCCTGGGCGTGCGCGAAGCTCAAGACCGGGAGCGCCGCCACGGCGAGCGCCACGCCGAAGATGCCCAGCGGGAACTCCACAAGGCGGTCGGCGTTGTAGAGGACCGCGGCGCCGC
The DNA here is from genome assembly GCA_017539325.1 of bacterium. Classification (GTDB taxonomy): domain Bacteria; phylum Auribacterota; class UBA3054; order UBA3054; family UBA3054; genus UBA3054. The sequence continues at coordinate 6,576 of JAFYHD010000076.1, forward strand.
GCTCATTGACGGAGTTGGCGAGGTAGCGGTCCACCATGATGTTTATCTGCGCCACGCCCGTTCCGAGAACGGCGGGCATCATGACGGTCACGATCTTTTTGACGAAGGGATGATCAAGGGGAATGGAAAACTTGAAGCGGTATCCCCTTTTCCAGAGTTCCGGGACCTGCAAGGCGAGCTGCGCTATGCCGCCTAAGAGGACGCCCAGCGCGGCGTAGAAGATATGGACCTGCGAACCCCTCTGGCAGAAGAAGGCGCCGATCCAGACCGTCGTGATTATGCAGATGTTCAAAAAGACCGGAGCCAAAGCCGGCATGCTGAAATGACCCAAAGTATTGAGCATCGCGCCGCAGAGAGCCGTCAGGCAGATAAAGATGCAGTACGGCATCATGACGGCGATCAAGAGCGCCGTCAAACGCCACTTCGGCGAAAAATCAAGGAAAGGCACGGACGCCAGGGCGACGGCCGCCACCACGATCGTGATGGAAGTGAGGATGACCGCCAGCCAGGAGAGCGTTAAGGAAGCGCACTTGTAAGCTTCCTCCTTGCCCTTCTCCTGCATGACCTGGGCGAACTGCGGAACGAAAACGGAAGCGAGGGCGCCCTCGCCGAAAAGCCTCCTAAGAAGGTTAGGCAGAGTGAAGGCGGTGACGAAAGCGGAGCAGCAGAAACCGGTGCCGAAATAATTCGCCATCAGCATATCCCTGACAAGGCCGAAAATGCGGCTCAGCGTCGTGAAGAAACTGTTCACGCCGGCCGCCCTGGTCATTTTCCGCTGGCTTTCGCTTCCTTCCATCATCTCATTCAAACCACTTCAATTCGGATCTCAGGCCCACTACGTCGCCTACTATCAAAACGGCCGGCATCGGGATCTTGGCGCTCTCGCGCTCGTCCTCGGTCATAGCCCTCAGCTCCCCAAGCGTCCCGGCGATCGTGCTCTGGTCCTTCCTGGTGCCAGAGCTTACGATGGCCGCCGGCGTCCTCGGGTCGCGCCCGTTGGCAAGAAGCTTCTCTATCACCATGGGAAGAGACTCTTCGTTGATGAAGAAGACAAGAGTCTGCATGCCTACGGCGACTCTCGGCCAGTCCACGTCGGTGTAGCGCCTGTTCAGGCTGGAATGCCCTATGGCGAAGGCCAGAGTCGAGGCGTAGCCTCTGTAGGTCAGGGGAATGCCGGCGTAGACGGCAGCGGCCGAAGCGGACGTGATGCCCGGCACCAGCTCGAATTTTAAGCCGGCCGAGACCGCTTTCCTTGCCACTTCCGCCCCGATCCCGAAAATGAAAGGATCGCCTTCCAGGAGCACGCCGACTTTTTTACCCGCTTTCACGGAGTCGATTACCGCCTTGACGTCCTCAAAGGAGATGGTCTCGCCGTCGCCCTCGTCGGAAAGCGGGATCTTTTCCGTCGTTTTAGGGGCGAAGCAGAGTATCTCTTCCGATATGGAGGCGTCGTGGTAGAGAACGTCGCACATTTCCATGCAGCGCGACGCCTTTATGGTAAGAAGCTCGGGGTCTCCGGGGCCTACGCCTATGATGTAAAGTTTTCCTTCAGCCATGTAATGTTCCTTTTCTATGTGCAGAGCACGTCGGCCACTTCCAAAAAATTCTTCCTGAAAGGTTTCTTCTTCCCTATGATCTCTTCGATGGGCGTTATGGTGACTTTCTCATCCTGAACGCCCAGGAAAATGTTCTTTTTGCCTTCGCAGAGCGCTTCCACGGCGCGGAGGCCAAGGACCGAAGCGAGGATCCTGTCGAAAGCGCAGGGGGAGCCGCCCCTCTGGACATGTCCCAAAACGCAGACTCTGCCCTCGACGCCCGAGAGCTCCCTCACCTTCTTCTCTATCGTGATGGCGTTGCCGGCCTCGTCGCCTTCCGCCACGATGACGATGAAACTCTTGTGCGCCCTGGCGAAAGACTTTTTGATCTTCTCAGCCAAAGCCGGGAGGTCCGTCTTGGTCTCCGGGATCAAAACTGCGTCGGCGCCGGTCGCGACCGCGGCGGAGACAGCCAGGGCGCCGGAATACCGCCCCATGGTCTCGACGAAGAAGAGCCTGTGGTGCGACCTCGCGGTGTCCCTTACCTTGTCCACGGCCTCGACGATCGTGTCCAGGGCCGTGTTGAAGCCTATCGTATAGTCGGTACCGTACATGTCGTTGTCTATCGTGCAGGGAAGCCCGGCGAAATGAATCCCCTGCTCCTGGCACAAGGCGGAGCCTCCCCTGAAGGAGCCGTCGCCGCCCATGATGACGAGCGCCTCCACGCCGCGCCTCCTTACGTTCTCGGCCGCCTTCGCCCTTCCTTCCGGCGTCATGAACTCAGCGCTCCTGGCCGTCCCGAGGACCGTTCCGCCCAGAGAAGACAGGCCGGAGGCGAAAGTGCCTTTCAGTTTTTCGAAACGGTCGTCTATAAGCCCCTGGAGGCCGTCGTAGACTCCGTAGATCTCAAGCCCTCTGGCCACGGCCGTCCTTACGGCGGCCCTGATGCAGGGGTTCATCCCGGGACAGTCGCCGCCGGAAGTAAGAATGGCTATTTTTTTGACTGCGTTTTCCATAAAATCACACCCAGTTTTCCATTACGGAATTAACGGCGATCTTTATCACCGCCTTTTTTATCGGCAAACTTTCGCCCTCGAAGACCCACATCTGGGAAGCGTGGGCTTCAAAGGGCGGGATGACGGCGATGTGCCCGGGATCGAGTATCCCCGACTGGCAGGCCGCGGCCCCGGCCTTATAGAAGCCAAGGTCCTTCGCCTCGTCATACGGCGTGTCTTCCGTCAGCTCCGCCGGAAGGTAGCAGCGCACCAGCTCCATCCCCTGCAGAACGGTCTGCACGTCTATGAAGCGATGATGCACCTCCGGGCGCAGAAGCGCCGGATCCTTGCTGGAATATTCCTCCTTGTTGACGTATATGACGCCCGGGATGATATCCGTCCTGCCCAGAGGAAGAGTGGGAAGAAGTTCCAAAACTTCCCCAGTCTTCTCCCAGATCTTCCCGTCCCCCGGAAGGGAGGAAAGAATGGAATAATTGCCGAAGTACATATTTTTTCTAATTTTAGGTAAGTAATAGTTTATTATAGCAAAAAGCTGAACGCCCCTGATACCGCCCCACTTGACTTTCAGGCACGGTTGTAGTACACTTTTCGCTACTTAATTGAATCAAAGCGCCATTAGCTCAGCTGGTAGAGCAATTGACTCTTAATCAATGGGTCCTAGGTTCGAATCCTAGATGGCGCACCAGTAATAAAAAAAGCCGCGGGTGACCGCGGCTTTTCCTTTTCCCACAAAACGCTAAACTTACTTGAAGAGCGGAGTGGGATACTTTCCGGCGTCCACAAGCGCCTGAATGTTCCTTTGACCGATGGGCTTGTCTTCGGGATAGGTGACGCCGAACCACTTTCCGCTGGTGGCCAGGCATTTCAGGTGTCCCTTTCCGGCGCCGATAAGATCGTTGACGGAAGTCGGGATGAGGTACTCGGACTTCATGGCCGTGCCTTCCTTTTCCAAAAACGTCACGAAGCCTTCTTCCAGGAGCTTGAAGATGCCAGGCGTGAAGCCGAAGAAGTTCATGCTGGTAAGATCCTGCAGGCCGATCTCGCGCCATTCCTCGGCCTTGTTGCAGCCTTTGCAGTGGTCGCCGTCTTTAACGATCTTGAACATTTCCTCGATCCTGGTCAGGTATCCGTTCTCGTCGGTGCGGCAGATGGCTCTGGTCACGCCGCCGTATTCAGAGAGAACGTTGCAGAGCTTGTAGCCGGACATGCACCATTCGTTGGTCGCGGGATCGACTTTGGAAAGGTAGTCCCCTACGATCTCATAGGATTCGGCGCCGTAGAAGTCGTCGGCGTTCACCATGGCGAACGGCTCTTTGATGACGTTTCTGGCGGACAGAATGGCGTGGCTGGTGCCCCAGGGTTTCTCGCGGCCAGGTGGGACCTTGAAGCCCGCCGGGATGTCGTTGAGATCCTGGAAGGCGTATTCCACCGGCAGCATGTGCGCGTATTTGTTGCCGACTTTGACTCTGAATTCTTCCTCGAAGTCATGCCTGATAACGAAAACGATCTTGCCGAAATTGGCTCTGATGGCGTCGAAAATGGAATAATCCATGATGACTTCCCCGGAGGGGCCCATAGAGTCGATCTGTTTCAATCCGCCGTAACGGCTGCCCATGCCGGCCGCCAGAATAAGAAGAGTAGGTTTCATGCTTTCTCCTGTGAAATTAAAAAAATATAATGGACCGCCTAGAATTTTAGTCTTTTCGCCCTTAAGGAGCAAGTGCCGAACATATTGCGCCTAAAATCACCTTCTGCTATAATTACGGCAACAATTAACCAAAAGAAAGAAAACTTATGTACGAAGCCAGCGACCTCAAAAAAGGCATCAAGATCGAACTCGAAGGCGAACCCTACATCATCACCGACTTTGAGTTCAGCAAACCCGGCAAAGGCCAGGCCATCTACCGCGTCCGCATGAAAAATTTGCTGACCGGCTACTCCATCGACAAATCCTATCGTTCCAACGACAAGTTCCAGCCCGCCAACGTCAGCAACCTGAAGCTGCAGTATTCCTACTTCGACGGCACGAACTACGTCTTCATGGATCCCGAGACTTTCGAGAACTACTCCGTGAACGCCGAACTGATGGAAGACAAGAAGGACTACCTCATGGAGAACATGGAAGTGGACGGCACCCTCTACAACGAGATGGTAATCGACGTCACTCTCCCCTCCTTTGTGGAAATGAAAGTTACTCGTTCCGACCCGGGCGTCAAGGGCGACACCGCCACCAACGCCACGAAGCCCGCGACCATGGAGACCGGCCTTGAAATCAAGGTCCCGCTCTTTGTGAACGAAGGCGACGTCATCAGGATCGACACCAGGACGGGCGAATACCTCGCCAGAGTCTCCACGAAGTAAGGATGACCGTTAATTTCCAAAATCTTGCGCGCCGCTCCGAGATCATTCGGGCGGCGCGTTCTTTTTTCCATCTGGAAGGCTTTCTGGAAGTGGAGACTCCCATCATTACCCCCGAGCCTCTCCCGGAAGCCAACATCGAGGCCATCCGAACCGAATCCGGCTTCCTCATCACGAGCCCGGAAGTTTATATGAAGCCCCTTTTGGCCCAGGGCGCCCAGAAGATCTTCCAGATAACGAAATGCTTCCGCAAAAACGAGCACGGCTCCCGCCACCGGGAAGAATTCACCATGCTGGAATGGTACCGTGCCCACTCCGACTACACTAAGCTCAAAGAGGACACCATAAAACTCGTCCGCTTCATCGCGGAAGTCCTGAACACCCAAACGATCGAGCGCGGTGACAAAAAGATCGACCTCTTCTCCAACTGGGAAGACATACAAGTAAACGCGGCCTATCAAAAATTCGCGGGGCATCCCGCCCCAACAGACGATTTCCAATTCGATGAGGAAATGACTAGACTCATCGAGCCCAACCTCGGATGGAACAAGCCGACATTCCTTTCCGACTACCCCGTCAAATACTGCCCCATGTCCGCCGCCTGCCCGAACGTTCCAAACTTCTGCCAGCGCTTCGAGCTTTACATCGGCGGCCTGGAACTGGCCAACGGCTGCACGGAACTGGCCGACTGGGAAAAGCAGCGCCAGAACATCGAACAAGAGCAGCAACGCAGGGCGCAGAACAACATGCAGCCCTACCCCTTCCCCAACACTTTCCTGGAAGCCATGAAGACCTTCCCACCTTCCGCTGGCACCGCCCTAGGCATCGACCGCCTGGCCATGCTCTTCACGAACTCTCCAGACATCCAGTCCGTCCTGACTTTCTAAAAAACGACCGGCCGCGGAATGCGGCCGGTCGCTTAATTACCTCAATCATCTTTCAGGATCTTATAGTAGCCTTTTTTCCTCGAGCCAACTCTCTCGATGTAGCCGCTGTCCTTCAGAACAGAGAAACCGTTGTCCACGGTGGTCTTTCCGAGGTAAAGGGCTTCCGCAACCAAAGCCTTGGTGATGCTGGGATTTTCCTTTATCAGCGTCAGGATCTTTTGCTGCGTCTTGGACAGTGGTTTCTGCTTGTTTTTGCTCCCGGATCTCTCCCCCATCACGTTGATCCAATTGAATGGTATCTTCACCACTATGGCGTTCTCCAGGAATTCGTAGGCCTTCTTACCGTAAGCCTTGACAATAGTGGGAACACCCCTGCCTGTTCGCTCGCTTAAGTGCAGCTGCAAAAAAAGATCGGATAGCTTTTTGTTTACCGGGACGGATACCCCGGAATAGAATCCTTCCATTGTCTGTTCAGGCGCGAGCGTACCTCTTGAGAGTATCTCTATCCTGTCGGAAAAGACCGTGATCATCGGCTCGTTCTTCGTAACCCAGGCGTTGTGCA
>JAFYHD010000077.1 GCA_017539325.1 bacterium
AAGACGAAAGTCGTGGGCGTGACTTATGAGGGAAGGCAGTCCGTTATCGCGACCATGTCCGAGTTTGATGAACTGGAACTTATCAGAAACAGGAACAACGAAAGAGACGAAAACGCCATAGCGGTCTTTTACGAGGATGATCAAATAGGATTTTTGTGCAGGGAACTGGCGGAGAAATTAGCGCCGCTGATGGATGAGGGAAATGAATTCTCTTGTGAAGTCTCCGAGATCACCGGAGGCGAGAACGGTCTCAGTTACGGCGTAAAAATTGAGATCAAACAGAGCGGGGATTTTGACGAGACGCTCTTTCTGCATCGCTTCTTTTAATGAAGCCGCACCAAAGTTTGGAAGCTTTGTCTAAGCCCAGCTTTTCAAGGTCAAGTTTGGCTTCCTTTAGATATCTTGATATTTGCCGGTCGCGTTTCTCTTCGGGAACGTTTTGCCAGTAGGCCGATTCAGCCATGTCTTTCCTAAGATTGGCTTCAAGCTTTTTGAAGAATTCCTTTTTCTCGTTTTCTCGTTTTTCGATGTCCTCAGCTGATATTACGGGAGCCAATGGTTTCTTTTCTTCAACTGTCGCAGCCGGTTTAGCCGCTTCTGGAACGCGATTTATTTGTACGCTCTCCGTTTGAATATGATATGTTTGCGGCTTTTCCTTTTTTTCGCCTTTGTCTTCGCTGCCGGAATCGAACAGTTTCGCGATCCCTGCGAAAATGCCGTATATGATGAGGAAAGGAGAATACAGTATGAACTGCAGGATGTAAAGCGGCAGAAGAATGATCTGCACTATGGCGCCAAACCATCCGCAGCCTTCCAGATCGTTTTTCCCCCAGATCTCGCTGGGGCTGTCGCGAAACCAACCTACATCGTAATAATCGGGACCGTCATCCATAAGTTATTCCTAAATCGTTTGAAACAATTATAGCACAGGATGCCGTTCCTATGACGCTGAATGTCGCTATTTTTTCGCATTAAAGGAAAAAGGCCTCCTTTCGGGAGGCCTTTTCGATAGATAGCGCATATTCATTTGCTTTTCACAAGTTTGGCGGCAAAGGATTTGCCGGCCTTGTATTTTTTGGAGACGTTTACTGTGGCGGGGAATACGGTTTCGCCAAGCGAGAAGACAAGGGACATTTCCTGGCTGCCCGATTCCAGGGGAGTAAAAGCGCTCCAGTAGGAGTCTAAGCTGTTGAGCTTCAGGCTGCACTTTGTTTCGCCTTTCTTTTTGTTTTGCTTAATCTGGAATTTTCCCGCCAAGTTGAAGGAGTAGTCCATGACGTTAAAGACTGCGGACGTCCCGCTTTTGTTTTCTTTGACGTATTGCTCGGTCTGGCCGATGATGATGGGGCAGTTCTCGAGCCACAGCGTGCTCATAAAGGATGAAATTTCCTTGGCTTCTTTCGCATTTTTGGATAAAGCGCCTCCCTTAATGGTGAAGGCAAAATCAAGTTTCGTGGGGTAATAGGGGGCGTACAAGTCCGAACGCATGTCAGTTTTCAGAGACAGCTTGTTTACGGTGAATAAGGTTTCTTTCGGTTTCGCAACATCTACAACAAAAATGTCAAGGTCCTGGCTGACGTTGGGGAATTCGTAGCTGAAGGTGTCGCCGCGGACAGTAAGGGCGCCGTAGGAGCATGCCTGGGGAATGGGGGAGGCGAAAAGCTGGTCGGCCAGTTTTGGATTGCTCACGTAAGGCTCCTGCCAGGCGACTGCCATGACATATTCGTAAGCCCTTTCGAAGACTTCCTCAAAAGAGAGGAGGCCGTCAGCGTTCAGATCGCTGAGACTGTCGAAGCCGAAGTAAAGGCTGGAGGTGAAGAGACTGTATTCCCCGTAGGTGAAGGACAGCTCGTCAGCTTGGGAGGCGGTAAGGAAGACGGCGTCGGTTTTAAGGTCGTTGGCCGCTTCTGAAAAAGAGACGCCGCATGCTTTGGAGCGGATAGAGGCCATTTCGGACAAAACGGCGTTGGCGAAGCTTTCCGGAGGAACCATGCCGCCGGAGAAGCAGGAGTCTAAGATGACGATTATTTTGACTCCGTCCTTGAAATTCGAAAGGTCCTCGGCAAGCTCGGTGGCGTAATAGCTGGCGTCGTATGTGCAGATCAAATAAGGGTCTTCGTCGCCGTGGCTGGAATGGAAGTAGAGGAAGATGTCGCCGGCCTCAAGATCCTTGGCGGCGTCGGAGATGCGCTGCCTTATCACGGCTTTTTTCGCTTCGGAGCTCTTTAGAATGCTGGAATCCGCGTAAGAAAAAAAGCCCGCGGAAGTCAGAGTGTCCTGCATAAGGTCGGCGTCGTTCTCGCAGGAATCGAGGTCGCCGGGGCCGTAATCAGGGTCGTACTCGTCGATGCCGACGAAAAGGGAATAAGCCTTGCGTTCCTGCTGGGGGATACTGCCTTTCCAATAGGTGTGGAAGATCATACGGTCCGGAGGAATCGTTCCTTCGCCGACGAAAGTTGTTCCCGGGGCTACGGTCTCGGTGTAGTTGGTGGAGTATCCTTCCTTGGATTTGTAGGTGAAGTTGACGGTGTAAGCGAAAAGGGAGGATGCGGCAAATGTGAGAGCGATGGCAATGATTAAAAGATTTTTCATATTCGTTTGATTTTGGTTTGTTGTTTTTCCTGTGCGCGGTTCAGTTGAAGAACTGAGGGAGCTTTTCTTTTTACTTTCGTTTTTCAAGTTTGGCGGTGAAGGATTTGCAGGATGAGACGTTAGTTGTAGTGTTGGGAACGCAAAAATGACTATCAATAACTAGTGGAAAAAATTGTAGAAATCATAATAAATCTTATCCGACCAGGTTTTAAAATGCAGTGTATTTTCATTTTCAGATTCCTCGTTCTCGCCGTCTTCGTTTTCGCCTGATTTATCATTGGATTCATCGCAAGGCTTTTCCTCAACCAACTTTTTTTCAAAATAACCTAGTGTAACTAAATCTAATACTGTTATGCCCAAGAATAACGGGCATCCTGTTGTTAACATAATAACAGGCTGCAATATGAGATCGATAGGGAACAAAGCAGTCCCCCTACCTGGAATGAAGCTGTCAATAATGCAATTGAATGTGAGAGACAATGGTCTTAAAAAGGCAAATGGATTCGGAAAATCAGAAAATTCTTCTTCACTCGTTTCAATTTCAATTGGTCCCAATTTAGTTGCTTCTTTTTCGTTTTCATCTTTTATTATTTGCCCGTTTTCGTCATATTGATACGGCTCAAACGTTATGCATGACGACATGATCATCATCATGACGAAAGATGCGGCGGTTATGAGAAATTTGGGCTTCATTTTTTGAAAACCATGGCTGGAATGAGGCTTATAAGGCGTCATTGCAAGGCGCAGAACGTTGAAGAGCTGGTGGAGTTTTCTGATTTACCTCCTCGTATCAAGTTTGGCGGAGAAAGTTTTCCCCGGCTTGTAGGTCTTTATGAAGGGGAGATTGACGCTTGAAAGCGCGCCGTGGCTGCTCAGCTGAAGGGGAACAAGTTCCATGCCGTCTTCGAACTTGAGTTCGTTGGCTATCGCGGAGCTGCCCTTGAGGCTGAGGTTGAATTGCAAGTATTCTTTCTTAATGCTGCCTTTAAGTTTGGCTATGACGTTGAAGTCATAATCCTCCGCGCCTATGGTTAAGCTGCGCTCGGTCTCTTTCAAAAGGATGTCGAAGGGCATGAAATAGCTCCCGAATCTTAGGGATAAGAAATCAAAATCAGGAATGTCGTCAACGGTGAAAGTGACGTTCAGCTTGGTGGGATGATTGGGGCCGGCTTCCTTTAAGTAGGCGCTGATTTTGCCTTTCGCGGGGGAGAGGACGAAGTCCGGATTTACAGTACCTTCCTCAAGGTAGACAACTGCGTCGCTCTGGACATTGGGAAGGGTGAACTCGAAAGTGCCGTCTTCATCAATGGCGACTCTTCCGTTGCTGAAAACGTTGGGAAGGGGAGAGAGGTAGATCTTTTCAGCGAGCTCTTGGTTGCTCAGGCTCGGCTCGTTAGGCAGGTTTTTGGAAGCGAACCAGGCTTTGACCCTGAGGAAATACTCGGAAAAGGAGAGAAGGCCGTTGCCGTCCAGGTCGGTCACGCAGCTGTGCGATCTCCACATGGCGTATGTCAGGGGGCTGGCGTAATCCATGTATTTGCCGAGCATCTTGGTCCATTTTTTCAGCTTGGCCGGAAGCGATTTGTCGCACGCGATCATGAGGAAATTCTTGTTGTCCTTTTCTATCCCTTTGCCGGCGAGAAGATGGGAATTGTCGGCGTCCAGCATGACGATGATTATGACGCCGTCCTTGAATTTCGACAGGTCCTCGGCAAATTCCTCCGAGGTGTAGTAGTCGTCGTAGAGGGCCATTCCAGCGTCGGAAGAGATCACGCCGGAGTAATAGAAAAAGAAGATGTCGTCTTTTTCGTAAGCGGCGGCGTGATCCTGGATGGCCTGCCGGATCGAGTCTTTTGTGACCTGCACGTCCGTTAGGATCTTCCGATTTAGGAAGAACCCGGCGACATAACCGGCGATGACGTAGGCGTCGTCGCCGAACATTTCATCATAGAGCGGCAGATCCATTTTCGACTCGGAAAGCCCGACAAAGAGTCCCGCGCTGTTGCGCGCGGTCTGGTCAGGCAGGCGGGAGACGATGATATTGGTCAGATCCCTGCCTTCCGTCAGCGTTCCCTTGAAGGTGAAGTCTTCGCCGGAAGCGACCACGGCGGTGAAGTTCGTTTCCTGATCGGTCCCCATGAAAGAGAAGTCGATCTCATAGGCTAATGCTGCCTGCGCTGCAAGTAAGACGGCGAGGGCTGAAAGGAGATTTTTCATTTCTTGTAAGTGGCGGTTAGGGATTTGCCCTCTTTAAAGACGACGTTGTAAACGACAGAGGGGGTATGGACGCTGTCGATGAAATATCTTGTGGCTATGCGGGCGGGGCAGGGGCTGGATGATTCGGGGAAGATGTCGTTGAGAGTCCCGGCGGAGTTGACGCTGAGCTTGCAAGTGTAGCCGCCTTTCTTCAAGTCTTCCTTGATTTGGCAGCTGCCGATCTTCTTGAACCAGTAGTCCTCGATCACGTAGTTGTGGGAGCCGCTTTTGCTTGTCTTGTATTCCGGGCCGATGAATATCTTAGCGCCGTTGATCTCGAAACCGGGGGTGGAAACGGAGTAGGTCTTCGCCGTGTAGTCGATGGTGAACTTGGCTTCGCCTTTCTTGATGTTTTTTTTTGTAAGTGCTCTTCTTGATTTCGACGGTGGTGTCCGAGCTGCTGCCCGTTTCCTCGATGTAGATGAAGGTATAGGAATTGACGCAGTCAAGGTAGGCATTGACGCTGTTGTAGTCAACGCTGACGTGCCCGTCGGTGGTCCGGTCCTGGAGATCGCAGAAATAGATATCCTTTTCGGGGTCGCAGTTGATCTTTACGAGCACGGTCTGGTCCTGTTTGGCGCTCCTCGTGTACTGGTAGGCTCTATTGTACATTTCAAGGAAGGAGAGCAAGCCGTCCTTGTTCTCGTCAGTCTGGACGCTCACGGATCTCTTGACGGCGTAGGTGAAGGGGCTCAGCTCGGTTTTCCATTTCTTCTTCAGGGGCTTGCTGCCGGTCAGGACGCAGGTGGTATTTGCGAACATGTCGGTCATCTTTTCGGCGTACTCAGTGTCAAGCATGACGATGACATTGACGCCCGCCTTGAAATTCTGGAAAAGCGCGTCGAGTTCGTCGACAGGGAAGAACATGTCGTAGCAGGCGATAGACGAGACCTCGTCGTAGCCGCGGGAGGAGTGGTAGTAGAAGAAGGTGTCGCCGGGCTCAAGCTTGTTGGCGGCGGTCATGATCTCATTTTCGATCTTGGATCTGGTGGCTTCGCTGTTTTTCAAAAACACCTGGTGGTTGCAGAAAACGTCCGTCACCCCTCTGATGAAGGTCGTGTCGGCCACGCAGGTCGCAAGCTTCGGCAGGTAGTCGTCGTTGTACTCGTCCACGCCGACTATCAACGATACGTTTTTGGAGTAGCGCTTGAACTGCTCGGGCTGGCGGGTGACCAAAAAACGGCTGATCCTTTTCGAGGTATCCCTTGGGAGGATCACTTGAAAAGGTTTGCCCGGCTCGACGTCCGTAAAGTAATTGGTGCCGTAAAGTTCGCTTTCGAATTGGACGTGCACGTCGAATTTGTTCGCCAGGGCGGAAAGAGCCGCCAGGCACATAACGACGACTAAAAGTTGGATCTTCATAGTGCTCCTTACATTTTTAGAACGGGTGTCCCCCGATTATCAATCAATATCATTATTTATTCTATCATTTTTGGCTGAGCGCGCCGAGTTAGGGAGAGCGGAAAGAAACAAATCACGGCCGCTGTTTGCGGTAAATAAATTTTTTGCTAAAATAAGAGAGCGTTAACATCCCGCCGGAAGGCAAGGCCTTCCAAGGAGTTTTTATGAAAAATAGTTTTGTTTTCGGCTTGGCTTTGATCTTGGCGGCGCTGCCGCTTCTGGCCAAAAACGAGCCCATCACCCCTCCGGGGGAAGGCACGAAGGATTCTCCCTACCTTATCAGCAAGATGGAGCATCTGGTCTGGATGCAGGAGACGGTGGAGAATTCCTACCGCAAATATTACAAGCTGACCTGCGACCTGGACGCTTCCGAAACGAAGAGCTGGAACAACGGCAAGGGCTTCATCCCCATCGGCATGGAAACGCCCTCCAATAAGCGCTTCCGGGAAAAAGGCAAAAATTATCCTCCGTTTTTAGGCAATTTCGACGGGGGAGGGCATTACATCTCGAATCTTTACATCAGGCGCCCGGAAGAGGACTACGCGTCTTTCTTCGGCAAAGTCGGAGCGGACTGGATGCCATCGTCATCCGGTGACCAGCAGATCTTAGGCAAATTTCCCCGCGAACAAGCCCGAAGCCTTATGAATCGGGATAACGCTTACGTCATAAAAGACCTGGCGCTTTTGAACGTCGATTTTACCATCGGGATCTACGGCGCGGGCCTGGCCGGCAAGTTGACGGACTGCCAGGTCTCGGGCTGTTATGTCTCCGGGACCATTACGGCCAACAAAGCTATTGCCGGTCTGGCGATCACAGTCATGAGAAGCTATTTCTCCGAGTGCGCATCGAACATAACTTACGAGAATCGCTTCTGCGGAGTAGCGGGGTTCGCCGCGAGCTCAAGAGAAGCTTATTTCTGCGATTGTTACAGCAGCGGGAAATACAAAGTGCCGGAGAGCACTATCGATCCTAAGCACATAGGCGAAGTGAAAGACAAGAAGGGTCTCTGGCATTTCAAAGGCAATTGGATTTGGACTTATTCAGGAATGCATGGCGGAGGCAATGCCTTTTTTGAAAACTGTTACAGTAACATGAAGCAGCAGGGGAGCCAGCGCAGCCAATACACTACTCCAATGCCGAAAAAGGAAAGCGTATTGAATTGTTATTGCAGCGCCGACAACTTCGGCGTCTCAAAAGAGCCAAATGACGGCATCATCAGTAACGAGAATATGCGCAAGAAAGAGACCTTCAAGGGCTGGGACTTCGAGAACATCTGGGAAATGAAATCGGGGAGAAAGGCTCCCAGTCTCCGCAAACTGGAGAAGTGGATGTAAACTTTCTGCTTTTTGCGGGCATAAAAAAACGCCGAGTTTGCACTCGGCGTTTTTTTGTTGCGTTTTGCTTTTCAGTAGCTTACTTCCTGCGGAGGAAGGCAAGGCCCAATAGCGCGAGCAAAGCTATCATGCCCGGTTCCGGTGCGGCGTACTCGACCTTGAAGTAATTAAGGCCGGTCCAGCGCACGTCGCTGCTTGGCCAGCCTTGGATGGCCAGGGCAGCCTGGTTGGGGGCCTTCGCCAAATGGGTGTCGTAGTAGGTGCTCCAAGGGCAGCCCCAGACGTAATCGGTGTAGCCGGCCTGGGAGGTGCCGATATTGCAGGATTCCAGGTAGGCGCCGTCGGCATCGTTGGCCACGGTGACTTTGGCGGTCACAAAGTAAGATGAGCCGTAAATGTTTCTTTCGCGGCCGCTGTAGCGGGGAGAGACGTAGGCGCCTTCCGTCCAGGTCGCGAACCAGGCGTTGGCGCTGTGGTAGCCGTAGGAGGCCTCGGGCGTGCCGTTATTGAGAAAAGCAAAGTAGGTGCCGTTGTCCTTCACGATGGTTCTTATGGTAAGTCTCAGCTTGGTGCCGTCGGCGGGGACGCAGGCCTCCGGGATATCGTAATAGACGCCGTCTATGGGAGAGCCGGTCGGTTTGTTGACCCACAGTTTGGCATAGGTGCCCTTTTCATCGCTAACGATTTCATCAGTGAAAGTCTCTTCGCTATTGAGTCTCTTATAATCTAAGTTGACTGCGGTGAGAGAGTCGCCGACGTTGTAAGTGGAGAAATCATCCTCAAAGACCGTTACCCAGGGAATGGGCTCTTTCTGAATGAAGGTCACTTTCAGATCGTCGAAGTAAGCGCCGGATCTTTCGGCGTTCCAGCCGTTGCCGACCGCCGTGAACTCAAAGAAGGAGGGGGCGGAGCGGAAAAATTTAAGTATAGTGGCGTAGTCGCTGGCGAAGTTGAAGGTGTCGTTGTCGGTGATCTCGAAAGATCTTAAGAAGCCGTTTTCGCAGTCAATGAAGATTGCGAAATCGCACCATGTGTCAAAT
>JAFYHD010000078.1 GCA_017539325.1 bacterium
GGCCCTCGACACGACCATGGCCCCCGCCCTTGAATCCGGAAGAAAAGAGATCGTTCCCGACAACATGAAGGGCTTCAACTACGCCTTCGGCAAATACGACAAGTCCGGAAACTTCGACCCCTACTTCACGCTGCAGACCGATGAAAAGATAAACGACATCAACATTCTTTCAACGCCGTCGATCATCGCCTCCAACAACAAGACGGCCATGATCTCGGTCGGCCAGCAGATCCCTATCGCGCGCTACAGCCGCAGCGGCAGTGACTCCTCTACCAGAGACTACAGCTACGAATACATCGACGTCAACGTTGAACTGGAGGTCACGCCCAGGATCAACCGCCACAGGGAAGTTTCCCTGGAAGTGCACGTGACCGTCAAAGAGAACGGCGGCGTCGCCTACGCCAGCGACCCGACCTCGCCTCCCATCATCCTTGACCGCGAAGCGCAGACTGAAGTGGTGGTCCAGGACAGCCACACGCTCGTGATAGGCGGCCTGATCAAAGACTCTACCCAGACGACTCTGTCTGAAATACCGGTCCTCTGTGACATTCCCCTCGTAAAATACCTCTTCCGTTCCGAAGTTAGGAGCCAGTCCAAGACCGAGCTTATGGTCTTCATAACTCCGACGGTCATTCTCGACTCCTCCGAAGAGGAGGTCCTGACCGAGGAAGTCAAGACGAAGTTCCCGAACGCCATCCGCTTCATCAAGGATGAGACACGAGAGAACCTGACGGACAAGATGAACTCCACCGACCGCCGCAAGACCATCATGGACGATTGGAAAGTCTTCGAAGGCCACTTTGACGACGCCGAATACTATCTGACCGGCAAGAGCCCGAATCAGAACGAGACTATCAAGATGTTCGAGGAGTCCTATTCTCCGAAGACGTCCCCCACTTACGAGCCT
Organism: bacterium; assembly: GCA_017539325.1. Classification (GTDB taxonomy): domain Bacteria; phylum Auribacterota; class UBA3054; order UBA3054; family UBA3054; genus UBA3054. The sequence continues at coordinate 908 of JAFYHD010000078.1, forward strand.
CTCTTCGACTCCTCCGCGGCCAGAAGACAGAAAGCGGAAGAAGAATTCCTCGAAAAAGAACAGGAACTCCTCTCCGAATAAAAGCCCCTAAGAGGTGACATATGCAAGATGTCTTTGATCCCGATAAAGCCCCGAAAAGGCAGGGCAAAAACGCGTTTGTCGTCAAAAACATTCTGCCGTACCTGAATTCGGCCCTCATTCTCGTCATCCTCATCATCATTGTTTTCAGCTTGAGAGACAAGAAGGAGCCTGTTTTGCAGACGCCGACCAGCGACGTTCCGCTTACCGTCGCGGTCGAATCGCTGAACGACCGCATGGAAGTCGTCGACAAGTCTCTTGAGGCCGTCAGGGAAGAGATCCAGAATCTCGCCAGGGACCAGTTCGAGGCCAGAGCTGAGAAAAACTCGGAAGTCGACGAAGCGCTTGACACCGCTGACGAAAGCAAAGTCATCACTCCGCAGATGGGCTCAAAACTGTTAGCGTCCTCAAAACCCGTTTCCCTCTCCAAAGATCAGCTCGAAAAGTTCGACGATCTCATCAACAACGATTCCGATTCCGGAGCGAACGTCGGCGCGTTCCTTGACTCCCTTGACAATCCGGCTGAAAAGAACGCCTTTTTGAAGGTCCTTCAGAAAAAGGGCGACAACTGGTTTTCTTCTGCCCTGCGTTCCTTAAAGAACAACGACCGCGACAAAGCAGACCAGCAGCTTGAAACGGCGAAATACTTCTACAACCTCATTACGGAAAAGGGCGACAGTTCTCTCATGACTTCGCACGTGAACGCCAAGCTCTCCCAATTCGACCTGGAAGTCCAGCGCCAGGAACTGCAGCAGCAGATCAGCGCCCAGAAGAGCGATATGGAGGAGCAGCTGGCGGCCGCCACCAAAAAAGCCCAGGAAGAGACCGAAAAAGTGCGCGCCGAACTGGAAGCCAAGACCGCCCACAAGGAAACGGCCACGGAAGCGGCGCAGCGTCTTGAGGAGAACCGCAAGCGCCATTCCGGCATCAAGCAGTACAAAGGGACCAGCCCCACTCCTTACAAGTCCGACTGGGATCCCGACCCGAGAGTCCGCGAAAAGCGCGGCATTATCCAGCCTAACGAACGCGACGATTGAGCCGCTAAGAAGTTTTAACGTGAGCAAAGATTATTATTCCAATCCTCTTGTCGGCCGTTACGCCGGCGAGCAAATGTCCCGCCTCTTTTCAGCCCAGAAGCGCCTGGAGACCTGGCGCGCGCTCTGGATAGCCTTAGCCGACGAGGAACGCAAACTGGGACTCCCCATAACTAAAAAGCAGGTTGAGGAATTGGAGAAATACGCGACCGACATCAACTTCGACGTCGCGGAGAAATACGAAAGAGAAGTGCGCCACGACGTCATGGCTCACGTCAAGGCCTACGGCGACCAGGCTAAGAGCGCGGCCGGCATAATCCATCTCGGCGCCACCAGCTGCTACGTCACCGACAACGCCGACCTCGTTATCTACAGGGATGCTCTGAAACTCATTTCCGACCATCTGGTGGACGTTATGAAAGCCCTGGCCGCCTTCGCGAACAAGTACCGCAAGATGCCGACTCTGGGCTTCACGCACCTGCAGCCCGCGCAGCTCACGACCGTCGGCAAGCGCGCCTCGCTTTGGCTCCAGGACCTGCAGCTCGACTTTGAGAACGTCCAGTTCGCCATAAACAAGCTTAGGTTCCGCGGCATCAAAGGAACGACCGGAACGCAGGCCAGCTTCATGGAGCTCTTCAAGGGCGACCAAAAGAAGATCAAAAAACTCGACCACGCGCTGGCGAAACGCTTCGGCTTCGCCGAATCCTACCCGGTGGGCGGACAGACTTACCCGAGGAAAGTTGACGCCGACGTTCTGCATCCCCTTGTGACGCTGGCTCTCTCCGCCTGCAAAATGACCAACGACATCAGGTATCTCCAATCCATCAACGAAATTGAGGAACCGTTTGGCAAAAAGCAGATCGGCTCCTCCGCCATGGCTTACAAGAGAAACCCCATGCGCTGCGAACGCACCGCCTCTCTGTCCAGGCTGATACTCTCCCTGGCCACGAGCCCTCAGCTCATCGCCTCCACGCAGTTCCTGGAGAGAACGCTGGACGACTCCGCCAACCGCCGCATCTCCATTCCCGAAGCCTTCCTGGCCGCCGACGCCGTTCTCGCCATTCTGAAGAACGTCTGCTCCGGCCTGGTCGTCTATCCCAAAGTCATCGCCAAGAGAGTCAGTGACAATCTCCCCTTCATGGCGACCGAAGCCATCATCATGGAAGCGGTGGCCCGCGGCAAGAGCCGCCAGGACGTCCACGAGGCGATCCGCTGCAATTCCATGGAGACGGTCAAGCAAGTCCGCTCCGGCGGCGTAAACGACCTTATTCAGCGTTTGGGCAACGACCCCGCCATCGGAATATCGGAAAAAGAGATAAGGGCCATTCTGGACCCCCTGCGCTTCACAGGGCGCGCCGCCGACCAGGTCAGCGATTACTTGAAAGAGGTTATCGGCCCGATGCTGCGCCGTTACCGCCGTTATTTCCCGGCGGAGGAAGCCCAAGTCAAATATTAAGGTGGCCCTGCGTTTTGAAAATATCCCGGATCTAACGAACGACCCTTTCGCGGACGTTTCGGAACAGATAAAGGATATCGAGCCGCTCTGCTTCGATAAAGGCGAAGACAACACTTTTGTCGCCTGTTTCAGGCGCTACCTTTCGGCCTGCGGCGAAAACTACCCCTACTGGCTCTTGATGGCCGCGTCCGGCGCCGCTTTCCGCCTTCAGATCCACTACGCCGGCTGGCGCCTCGTTTCCTTGGACGCCGCCTGCGGCATGAACCTTCTTCCCGAGCTTTACGAGACCTTCGGCCATGAACTGATGGAACGCTGGATCTGCGCTTCCAGGGAACGCCACGAAGCCGTCAAATTCGAGATACTGGATCATCTCAGGGAAGGCCGCCCCGTCATAGGCTTAGGGCTCGACGGCTACGCCCGCTACGGGCTCGTAACCGGGATCAGGCCGGGCGGCATCCTTATCGCCCAGGACTACTCCCTCAGCTTCTACCCTCATCCCGTTTCCGAAGAAATGGTCTGGTGTTATTTCCTGTCCCAGAAGGACAAGAAGAAAAAATCGCCGGATGAAAAAGCGCTTTTCATTAAAGGCTTTCAAAATGCCATTAAAATGGCGAAGCTCGAGCGAGTCCACGGCTACTACCTCGGGCAGACCGCCTACGACTATTGGTACGCCACGCTCGTCAATCCCCAGCACCACGATCCCATGAGCCAAGACTGGCGCGCCCAGGAACGCAACGAGGGCAACTACCAGCTCTTGAAAGATCTTCTGCACGCGAGGACCCAGGCCGCCAGATTCTGCCGCGAGGCCGCTATCGCTTTCCCCGAATGCGAGACCTTCGCCTTAGCCTGCGCCTCCTGCTACGACGGGATAGGCGAAGAGATCCGCCCCTTCTTTGAGCGCCGCATCGTAAGACCCGCCTCGCACATCGGGATAGGCCGTCCCTGGACGCTCCGCGAACGCAGACTGCAGGCCAAAGCCCTAAGAAGAATAGCCGACATAGAAATGCGCCTCCTTCCGCTTTTGGAAGCGACGCTGAACACTCTGCAAGGATAGAAATGCAATATCAGACTGAACTCTTGACCGCCAAAAGCGCCCTGCGCCAAGCCGCGCTGTTGACCAGCGCCGTACAGAAAAAACTTCTGGAAAAAGACGTCCTGGAAAAAGAGGACCGCTCGCCCGTCACCGTCGCCGACTTCGGTTCGCAGGCCATCGTCAATTACGTTCTGGCCAACAGTTTCCCCACTGACAAAATGATTGCGGAAGAAGGCTCGGAGGAATTGCGGAAGCCCGAGAACGAAAAGCTTTTCCTGCATCTGGAGGAAGAAGTCAAAAAGATCGTTCCCCTTTCCGGAGAAGCGATCTTAAGATCCATCGACCACGGCAGGACAGACGATCCCAAAGCCCTCTCCCGCTTCTGGACACTGGACCCAATAGACGGCACCAAGGGCTTCCTTAGAGGCGACCACTACGCCATCGCCCTGGCGCTCATAGAAAATGGCGAAGTCAAAGCCGCGGCCCTCGCTTGCCCGAACATGCAAGCTCCCAACGGGGAGACCGGACTTCTCTGTTTGGCAAGCGAAAATCAGAAGACCGTCTTCACATCGCTTTTCACGGACAGCCCCAACGTCGAGGCAACAGAAGCGCTGAACAAAAATTTCGCGGAGGCCGTCATCTGCGAATCCGTCGAGAGCGGCCACACCTCGCATTCAAGAGCGGAAAAGATAAGGGAAAGCCTCGGCGTGCAGGCCGAGCCCTTCCGCATCGACAGTCAGTGCAAATACGCTTCCGTGGCTCTGGGCCTCTCCGACATCTACCTGAGGCTTCCGAAAAGTTTGGAATACAAAGAAAAGATCTGGGACCACGCCGCGGGATATCTGATCGTTAAATCCGCCGGCGGCTCAGTCACGGATACCTTGGGAAGAAAAGTGGACTTCTCCACTCCCCCTCTTTTAGAGAACGACCTCGGCATCGTCGCCTCCCGTTCCGTTGACCACGCGAAACTTATAGAAGCGGTGAAAGCGAGCGCTTAATGGAAACTTATCTTACCATCAAAGAAAGCCGGGAAGCGGAAATGACGGAACAGCGTTCCCGCTTCCTCTCCTACATCTCCCCCGCCAAGGATAAGGAGGAAGTGGAGGCTTTCCTTGCCAGGATAAGATCCATGCATCCCCAGGCCACGCATGTCTGCTGGGCCTACAACATAGGCGCCCCGGACAATCCATCCTCCTATTACAGCGACGACGGCGAACCTTCCGGCACCGCGGGGCAACCGATACTGCAGAGCATCAAGCACGAAAAACTCGACAACGTCGTCTTGGCGGTCGTCAGGTATTTCGGCGGCATAAAGCTGGGCGTAAGAGGCCTCATCGACACCTACCGCGCCGCCGCGCAGCTTGCCGTCGCAAAATGCCAGATCATAGAAGAAAAAGCCAAAACAGAACTTCCCTTCTCCTGCTCGTACCAGGCATACAATACCCTCCTCTACAAGGTCGAGCAAATGGAAGGCGCGATCGTTTCCCCAACTTTCGGGGAAAAAATTGAAGGCGTGATAGTGATCCCCCGCGCCAGGAAGCAGGAGCTGGAAAACATCATAAAAGATCTCACAGGTTATGGACCTCCTAAATAAATTCTTCGGAAAGCACATGAGCGCGATCATCCTTCTGGCCTCTGTTGTCGCGCTTGTCTATCCCCCATCTTTCCTCTGGGTCAAGACCGGTTGGATCAACTATCTGTTGATGCTCATCATGTTCGGCATGGGCATGACGCTGAAGCCGGAGGCATTCCTTTTCGTTTTCAAAAGGCCGCTGGATATTTTGACCGGCACCCTGGCGCAGTTCATCATCATGCCGCTTTTGGCCTACGCCATTTCAAAAGGCTTTAGGCTCGAAGCAGGGCTTATGGCCGGCATGATCTTGGTGGGCGCCTGCCCGGGCGGCACAGCCAGTAACGTCATCACCTACCTTGCCAAAGGAGATGTGGCGCTCTCCGTCGCCATGACGAGCGTCAACACGCTTTTGGCGCCGCTGCTTACTCCTCTGATCACCTATATGCTCCTGAAGGCGACCGTGCAAGTCGACGTTTGCGCCATGTTCTTTTCCATCATAAAGGTCGTCATAATTCCCATAGCGCTCGGCCTCACGCTTAACAAATTCTTCGAAAAAGCCTGCGAAAAAATGACCAATTTTCTCCCGGTCTTCTCCATAATCTGCATAACGCTGACAGTGGCGTCCGTCATCTCCCACAACGCAGAAGAGATCAGGCGGACGGGAGCTATAATCCTGATCGCCGTAATGGCCCACAACCTGCTCGGCTTCCTGATAGGCTACCTTTTGGGACTGGTTTTGAAAATGGCGCCGCAAAAGAGAAGAACGCTTTCCATCGAGGTCGGCATGCAGAATTCCGGACTGGCCGTCTCGCTTGCCAAAACATCCTTCCCCGACCTTGCCATGGCCACCGTTCCGGGCGCGATATTTTCCGTTTGGCACAACTTATCCGGAGCGTTTTTAGCCAGTGTTTTCAGACGGCTTGAAAGCAAGCAAGACTCTTGAATTTCAAGTAGTTCATAGGGTATAATATAAGGATATGAAAGATAGTGAAAGAATAGTAGTTACCGGTCTTGGCGCCGTCGCCCCCACGGGCTACGGAGTCAAAGAGAACTGGGACAGCGTCATAAACGGCAGATCCGGCATCGGCCCCATCACGCTTTTCGATTCCACCGATAACAAGGTCCACATCGCCGGCGAATGCCATTACGATCCTTCCCCTGGCGGATTCAGTGAAAGAGACGCCGCCCGCTACGACCGCTCCGTCCTCCACGCCGTCAACGCCGGCTTGGAAGCCGTCAGGGACAGCGGCATAGATTTCGCCAATAGAGGCGACAATCACGACGTCTGCATAATCATGGGCTCCGGCATCGGCGGCATTGACAACATCCAGAAGACCTGCGGCGTCATGTTTGAAAAAGGCCCGGGCCGCGTCACGCCCTTCCTCGTTCCTTCCGGCACAGCGGACGTCGGCGCGCACACGATAGCCATGCGCCTTGGCATCCACGGCATCACCTGCGGCGTGGCCACGGCCTGCGCTTCCGGCAACGACGCTATCTCCACCGCTTTCTTAAGATTGAGAGGCGGCTTTGAGCAGGTCGCTATCTGCGGCGGCTCCGAAGCCCCCGTCTGCAAACTTTCCATCGCCACCTTCGCCAATATGAAGGCCCTCTCGAGCTGGGACGGCGACGGCGATCCCAAAAGGGTGAGCCGACCCTTCGACCGCAATAGATCCGGCTTCGTCATTTCCGAAGGCGCCGGCGTCATCGTGCTTGAAACGCTCGAGCATGCCAAGAAGAGAGGCGCCCGCATCTACTGCGAATTAGGCGGCGTCGGCCAGTCCACGGACGCCTACCACGTCACGGCCCCCGAGCCCACCGGCTCCTTCGTTTCCCTTGCCATGCGTCAGGCCCTGGAAAGAGCTGAAGTTGACCCCAACACCGTGGATTACATCAACGCCCACGGCACTAGCACGCACCACAACGACGTGATGGAAACGAACGCTATCAAGACCGTCTTCGGCGAACACGCCAGAGAGCTCTGCGTCTCTTCCACGAAATCCATGACCGGGCACTGCGTGGCCGGCTGCGGCGGCATCGAGGCCGTCTTCTGCGTCAAAGCCATCGAGACCGGCATCGTTCCCCCGACCATCAACTACGAGGAACCGGACCCTGAATGCGACCTGGACTACGTTCCCAACAAAGCCAGGGAATTGAAGGTCCGCGCGGCCCTGTCCGACACCTTCGGCTTCGGCGGCCACAACGCCGTCCTCTGCTTCAAGCGCTTTGAGTAACGAACCCGTAGAAGTATCCGCGGCGGTCATCGAAGATAAAGGCAGGATACTTCTGGCGCTGCGCCCCAATAAACCGGGAAAGCCCGGCGGTTGGGAATTTCCCGGCGGCAAAAGAAAAGTCGGTGAAACGTTTTCCGCCTGCGCCCAACGCGAGATCAAAGAAGAACTCGCCGCCGACATCGTCCCAACCGGCATCGTTTACGACCATGCCACCAACATCCGATTGGTCGGGGTCAGCGCCAAACTCAATGGCAAACAGCCGACGCCCCTTGAGCACGAAAAACTCGCCTGGGTCAAAAGAAGCGAACTCCTAAACTACGCTCTGCTTCCTAACGACATCCCGCTGGCCAAAGCACTCCAAGAAAACTCCATCACGCTTCCTAGGACCGCTCCTCCCGAAAAACTAGCGCTCTACATCCACGTCCCCTTCTGCCTAAGAAAATGCCGCTACTGCGCCTTCTACAGCCATCCTCCGAAAAAGGGTGAGATAGCGAGATACACCAATGATCTCATCGCCCAAATTAAAGCGCTTCTCCCCATGATGCCCTACCTGGAGCTGGCTTCCGTCTATTTCGGCGGCGGCACACCCTCAATTCTCCCCGGAAAAGCCCTTCTCAGCGTCTGTGAGGCCGTAAAAGCCTCCATCCGCTGGACAGACAATATCGAATGTACCCTGGAGGCAAACCCCGCCGCTTTTCGCTCTGAGGACCTGAAATTCTGGAAAACCGCCGGCATCAACCGCGTAAGCCTCGGCGTCCAATCTCTTCAGGACAACGAACTGAAATACCTGGGCCGCCTGCACACCGCCAAAGAGGCCGAAGAAGCCTGCCAAACGCTCAGGAAAAACGGCTTCAAAAACATTTCCTTAGACCTCATGTACGGCCTGCCGCACCAGACCCTCTCCTCCTGGCAGGACACCGTCAGCGAGCTTCTCTCCTGGCAGCCCGAGCACATCTCCTTCTACGCCCTCTCGGTGGAAAAAGGCACGCCGCTCGCGAAGGAAGATCCAACGCTCCCCAGCGACGTCACGACCATGAAAGAATACTGGCTGGCCAGAAAGCTTCTGAAAGAAGAGGGCTACGAGATGTATGAGATCTCCAACGCCGCCAAGCCGGGATTCCACTCCCGCCACAACTCAGCTTACTGGGACACCAACAACCATTACCTCGGATTAGGCCCCGGCGCCCACAGCTTCTGCCGCTTCCCCTATCAAAGCATGGCAAGACGCGCCCACATCGATCCAGCCTGGAAAATAATAAACACAAAACCGCTTAACAAACTCCAAAAACTCGGCGAACGCATCTACCTCGGCCTTAGAAAAACTGATGGCGTCCAATTGACGCCCCAGGATGAGGAAATTTTTAAGCGGCAAATCGAAGATCTCGCCTTCCGCAAACTGGTGACTTATAAAGGCCGCACTTTGAAACTCACCAACCGCGGCATTGAACTAGCTAACCAAGTAATGTCAGAATTTGTCTGATCAGGCTTTGGCGCGGAGTTCGGAGATGAAGGTCTTCACCAGAAAGACGAAGCCCGTGAGGAGCACGATGGTCGCGCCGGAAGGATAGTCGAAGCGGAAGGAGATGAGAAGTCCCGCGGTGATGAGAGCGGCGCTGATAATTGAGGAGCCGAGCATGACTACGTGGAGGCGGTTGGTGTGCCTCAGCATCATGGTGGGCGGGAGCGCCATCAAAGCGATGACCATAATGAGTCCCACTACGCGCATGACGCAGATGACAGTCAGCGCGATAAGGGAGAGCAGCAAAAGGTAGAAGAAATTGGTGGGCAGTCCCCTCAGGGCGGCGTATTCCTCGTCGAAGCAGACGATCCTGAGAGGCTTATAGAAGAGCGAGGTTATAATGATGATTATGGCGTCTAAGATGACGACGTTCAGGATGTCGAGGTGAGAGATGAGGAGAATGTTGCCGAAGAGGTAGCTCATCAGATCGCTCTGGTAGCCCGGGGAAAGGGCGGCCAGAAGCACGCCAAGAGCCATGCCGACAGACCAGAGGGCGGCGATGATGGGCTCCTCGTAGCGTTTGACTTTCCTAGAGACAATGCCGAGAATAAGCGCGGCAAGTTGCCCTGAGATAAAGATGCCCCAGACAGGCGCGATGTTGAAGAACAGGGCTACGCCGACGCCGCCCAAAACGGCATGGGCAATGCCGCCTGTTATGAAGGTCAGCCGTCTTACGACCACCAAACTGCCGACGATGCCGCAGGCCACGGAAATCAGAAGACCGGCTAAAAGCGCCTTGAGAAGGAATGGATCAGTCAGCATCATTTTCCTCCCCGTGGCAGTGGTGGCAATGGTTCACGAGATGAACGTGGCCGCCGTAAAGAGATTCTATAACTTCGGGAGTCAGCTTCGAGCCGTCGTGCTGGTAAAGTTTTTCGTTCAGGCAGAGGATCGAAGTGACGCTGGAAGAGACGAAGCCGATGTCGTGGGAAACTATAACGATGGTGTGGTCCTTGTTGAGTTCTTGGAAAAGGCCGTTTAAACTGACGCCCACGGCGGGGTCGACATTGGCGGTCGGCTCGTCCAAAAGGAGGAGCTCAGGGTCGCTCACAAGGGCGCGGGCGATAAGCACGCGCTGCAGTTCGCCGCCGGACAGTTCGCCTACGGCGCGCTTCTGGTAGCCGTCAAGGTAAACGCTTTTCAGAACGTTGGCGATCTTTTCTTTCGCTTCTTTCTTGCTGATGGGCAAAAAGCCGGAGTGGCTGAGAAGGCCGGCTTCGATGAGGGCCGCCACGTTTATTGGGAATTGGCGGTCGACGTTGAAATACTGGGGCACGTAGCCTACGCGGTATCTTGTCTCCTCGGGCTCTTTCCCGAAAAGCTTTATTTCTCCGGAATGAGGTTTCAGAATGCCCAGGACCAGCTTGAAGAGCGTGGTCTTGCCGCCGCCGTTGGGACCGACGATGCCTACGTACTCGCCTCTTTTGACGGCAAAAGAAACGTCGTCCAGGACCCTGTGGGGCCCGTAGCCGAAATTAACGTTCCTGAAAGTTAAGATCGTATCCGCGCTCATTCCTCGCCCTTAATGTTTTTGGCGAGCGCTCTCAGCTCTTCGTAGTAGTTGGTGGAGAGCGCGTCCCTTTTTATGATCTTAAGCTTCGCGGTGTCGGCGATGTTTTTGGCAAGCCTCTCGTTCATGCCGGGCTGGACGATCAGGTTGGCGATGTTTTCGCTCTTGGCTTTTTCCATCGCTTCACCCAGACTTTTGGGAGTGGGTTCGGAGCCTTCCTTTTCCACGGCGATCTCGGTGAGGCCGTAGTCCTCGGCAAAACAGGAATAGGCGGGATGGAAGACCAGGAAGACCTTGTTGCCGTCTTTGAAAGTTTCCTTCAGCTCCTCGTCGAAAGCCTTAAGCTCTTCTTTTATTTCCTCCGATCTCTTTTCGATCTCTTCCTTCTTTTCGGGGTAGAGTTCGCAAAGGGCGGCAGCCATATCCTGGACGCGCTCTTTCATCAATCTTGGCGAAAGCCAGATGTGCGGATCGTGATGGTGGCCTTCCTCCTCATGGTCGTGATCGGCTTCCTCGGGCGCGAGGTCGAGCAGTTTCGGGCCCTTGCCGCATTTGGCGCGTTTTGCGAGCTCTTTTTCAAAGGGCAGGCCGGTCATGATGAACAGCTTGCTGTCGTAGAAGCCCGCGCCCTTCCTGGGGGAAGGCTCGTACTGATGGGGGTTGGCGCCGGAGGGCATGAAGGATTCGCACCTGACGTCGGGGCCGGCCAGTCTTTGCGCGAAGGGCAGCAGCGGCGGAATGGAAACGTAAACGTCGACCTTCTCCTCCGCCTTTGGGGCGCAGGAGGCGATTAGAAGCGCTGCGAAGGCCAGCAAGACCGGTTTCGCCGCTTTCGCGAGTAAGTTCATTGCTTTTTCCAAATTCTTCTCCGCTTCCGCCCTCAGTCTTTCCAGATCCCAATTCAGGATCTCGTCCAGACTGAAAGCTTCCTCTATGGTCAGGAAACTGCCTTTGGTCCTTCTCAGCTCCGTTAGGGTCCCGCCGCAGCCGAGCTTTTGGCCCAGGTCATGGGCCAGCGTTCTGACGTAGGTGCCTTTCGAGCAGACGCAGCGCAGTTTCGCTTCGTTGTCTTTTATGTCTATGAGCTCAAGATCGTAGATCGTGACCTTGCGTTTTTCCCTTTCGACCTCTTGTCCTTTCCTAGCTATGTCGTAGAGTTTTTTGCCTTTCACCTTGATTGCGGAGAACATTGGCGGTAGCTGTTCGATCTCGCCTTTGAATTCCGGCAGGACTTTAAGCAGCATCTCTTTCCCGAAGCCTTCTGGCAAGGGGCTCTCTTTTACGACTTCGCCCGTTATGTCCTGGGTGTTTGTCGTAACGCCGAAGCGGACCGTCATCTCGTACGTCTTCTGCGACGCCATGAGAGGGTCGGAGAGCTTCGTCGATTTGCCGCAGAGCACCGCCAGAAGGCCTGTCGCCATAGGGTCCAATGTTCCGGAGTGTCCGATCTTTTTTATCCTGAAAGCGCCCCTTAATTTGGCTATGACGTCGTGGGAAGTCCAGTCCTTCGGCTTGTCAACGGGGATTATCCCCTGTACCTCGTTCTGCTCCCGGGCCATTATTCCTCTTGGTCTTCCTGATTCTCAGCCTTAGCTTTCGGAGGGAACAGGGCGCGCCTGGCGGCCTGCAGAAGTCCGTAGAAGAGGTATCCCATGAAGAGGACGGGCAATACCAGTCCCGGCCTGAATATCAGGGCGACAAGGATAAAGACGATCAGAACAAGATAGATGAAAGGATGCCTCTGCCAGACGATCTGCTTGGCGGGGGCCGGGAAACGGATGGTCGCGACCATCAGAAGGCCCAGTCCCACGGGAAGGAACGGCACGATGTAATTCTGCAGCACGGCGTGGAAAGAGTTCGTTTCCGGCTTGAGGTAGCCGTGGGAGAGGAGCAAAAGGTACGAGATCATGACGCCGGCGGCTTCCGGAGTGGGAATGCCGGAGAAAGTCTTGCCCTCATCCTCTATCTGGGCGTTGAAGCGCGCAAGGCGCAGCGCGGCGCAGCAGGTGTAGACCATGCAGCACGGCAGGACAAGTTTCCTTACGGGATCGGGAACGTCCTTCAAAACGAAAACGAACATTAGCACGGACGGCGCGACGCCGAAGGTGACAAGGTCGGCGAGACTGTCGAGCTCCATGCCGAAGCGGCTGCTGGTCTTGGTAAGCCTCGCGACGAACCCGTCGAAGACGTCGAAGATCATGCCGAAGAAAACGCACATCGAGGCCTGGGTCAGGCGCTTGCTGCTGAAATCGTCGTTGGCGAAAGCGCCCAAAGAGATCATAATGGCGTTGACGCCCATGACAAGGTTGCAGGCCGTGACAAAGTTGGGAAGAATATGGATCTTCTTCCGCATTTTGTCCTTCACTTTGTTTTTCAAATTGCCTTTCATAATTCTATTATTCTACCATAACGTTCTTTTGATTCCTAAACAGCGCTCCGATAAGAAACGTCAGGAAAGCCGTGACAAAAAGCCCAAGGTCGCCATATTTGGCGTAGATCGTCTCCCTGGGGGAGAAAACGTCGGCGCGGCAAACAAGTTCGCCGGACACCATAACGCTTTTTCCTTCCGAGGAGAGAAGAGCTTTCTCTCTTCCCAGCCTGTCGATAAGGACGGTTATGCCGGTGTTGCTTGAACGCAGCAGTTCCCGCCTCGTCTCGATCGCCCTGAAACTCGACAGCGCGGCGTGCTGGTAAGGACCCGGCGAATCGAAAAACCAGCCGTCGTTGGTAAGGTTGACAAGGATCTCCGCCCCTTCCCTCACCGCCTCCCTGGCGCTTTCCGGGAAAACGTCCTCGAAGCAGATGAGCGCGCCAAGTTTGAAGACCGCTCCGTCTTCCCTCTTAAGGTCGAGGACATGGGAAAGAACGCCCGGCGTGTAGCTGCTGGGTATGGGCGTCAGAAGCTTCAAGAAAGGCAGATAGCGCTCAAGAGGCACGTACTCCCCGAAGATGACCAAATGTTTCTTGTAATAGCGTTCCCTTGGCAGCATGGCGGAGTTGTCGAGCAGAGACGCGGAATTGAAGAACCTTATTTCCCCTGACTGGTCTTTCTCCGCCCAGGTCAGGCCGCAGAGCAGAGGGACTTTGACTTTCGTCCTGAATCGCTGCAGCACCTTGATGGCCGGATTGGCGTAATCGTTGTAGATCCCAGGGACGCCGGTCTCCGGCCAAATCACGAGCTCGCTTTCGGAGGCTGTTTTTTCGGTGGCCTTGAGATAATCGTCCAGCGTTTCTTCATCCTTGCTGTCGTCGTGCTTCAATTCCGGGGGCAGATTCAGCTGGATCATGGAAACTTTGAGAGAGCGGACAGGCTCTTCGCTCCCCAGTTCTTTCATTCTGTAAAGGCCGTAGCAGGCCGAGAGCGTCCAGAGCAGAACAACGGAAGCGATCGCGACGAAAGTCCTAACGCTCCTCTCGCGAGCAACAGCAGCTATCGAAGCGGAAGTGAAGGCCAGAAGGAAACTGATGAAATGCACGCCGAATATGTCCGCAGTTTGGATGAGCAGCGGATTCTTATGCAGCGCCATTCCCAAAAGAAGCCAGGGGAAGCCGGTGAAAAGGTATGAGATCGTCAGTTCGTAGAAAAGGATGAAAAGCGCGAAAGACAAGGCCGGGCAAAAACCTTTCTTGGCAAAATACACGGCCAAAAGGATGAAGGCGGCAAAGAGAAGCGTCAAAAAAGCGCTGAGCGCCAGCATCCCGGCGCAGCTGACGTAACTCAGCCACCAGATGCTTGCGACGTGCCAAATGAGTCCCAAAAGATAAGCGCTGAAAAAGACGCCTTTCCATGTCCCCTCTTTCCTGATAAGCAGGGCGCAAAAATACGGCGCCAGGGCGACCGGCGCAAGGAAGGCAAATCCGAACTTCGGGAAAGAGAGCGTCAGAAGAACGGCGCTTATGAGCGAAGCGGCAAAAAGGATCACGCCTGTTCCTCCTTCTTTGTGACGACTTCCTGCTTGGCGCTCCAAATGAGTATGAGAATGCCAGCTATCAGCGTCAGCACGCTGTAGATCTGTCCCTTGGTCAGGCCGCAGCAGCCGGATAAAACGGAATCCTCAGCCCGGAAAGGCTCGGTTATGATCCTCAAGATCCCGTAGGCGACGCCGAATACGCCGCTCAGGAAACCGTTTTTCCTTGGCTTCCGGGAGAACAAGAACATGATCAGGAAAAGGACAACGCCGTCCGTGAAAGCCTGGTAAAGCTGGACCGGGTGGCGGGGCAAATTGTCGACTTTGGGAAATATGACCGCCCAGGCCACGTTCGTAACTTTGCCGTGCAGTTCGCCGTTGATGAAGTTCGCGACGCGGCCTAAGCCCAAGCCTACGGTGCTAACCAAAGCGGTATTGTCCAGAAGATGCATGAAGGGGAGCTTGATCTTCTTCGAATAGATCCAAAGACCTACGGCCGCGCCCACCATTCCGCCGTGGAAGCTCATGCCGCCTTCCCAGACTTTTATGATGTCGATTGGGCGCGTGAGAAAATACGGGGCGTTGTAGAGGAAGCAGTTCCCCAGTCTTCCGCCGATCAAGATTCCCAGGAAACCGTAGAAGGCCATGTCCTGGATGTTCTCTTTTTTCGGCAAAGCGAAAAGGCCCTTTTCCTGTCTTTTGCCCAGCCACCAGACCGCGATGAAAAGTCCCAGCACGTACATGACGCCGTACCAGCGTATATCCAAGGGTCCCAAATGCAGCAGCACGGGATCCAGATCATGCACCCAGTAAGAATTCATTTGATGTCGTATTCCTCGATTTTGCGATAAATGGTTTTCAGCCCTATGCCGAGTTCCTTGGCCGCAACGTCCTTCTTTCCGCCCGATCTTCTAAGCGCGGCCACGATCGCCTGCTTTTCCATTTCCTTAAGGGAAAGCGGAGCGGGAGCGGTTTCCTTCTCTTCTTTCGCGCTTGCGCCGGAGAGCTGGCTGATCTCTTTCGGCAGAGCGGCCAGCGTTACTTCCTCCTTGTCGCCCGTCGTAATGGTCGCGTACTCGACGGCGTTCCTGAGCTGCCTGACGTTTCCCGGCCAGGAGTAATTGCGCATGGCCTGCAGCGCTTCCTTTGAGAAGCCCTTGAATTCCCTGCCCAGGCTGTTCGAGATCTGGTCGAGGAAATATTTCGCCAGAAGCTCGATGTCGTCCTTGCGCTCCCTCAAAGGCGGAAGATTGATGGTGAAGACGCCGATCCTGTAATAGAGATCCGAGCGGAAAAGGCCCTTCGCGATCCTCTCCTCGATGTCGGCGTTGGTCGCGCAGATGATCCTGACATCGGCTTTTATGGTCTTCGTTCCGCCGAGCCTCGTGAATTCGCCGTCCTGCAGAACTCTCAGAAGCTTGGCCTGCAGTTCGGGCTTCATCTCGGCTATCTCGTCGAGCATGAGCGTTCCGTGGTCGGCCTGTTCGAATTTGCCGATCCTTTGTTTTTCCGCGCCCGTGAAAGCGCCCCTCTCGTGCCCGAAGAGCTCGCTCTCAAGCAGATTTTCCGGAATGGCCGCGCAGTTCAGTTTGATAAAGGGCGCCTGGGCTCTGGCGCTCAGGGACTGCACAGCGTTCGCCACCAGTTCCTTTCCCGTTCCCGACTCACCCAGTATGCAGACCGTGGCGTCGGAAGCGGCGACCTGCTTTATCTTGGCGAAGACTTCCCTGATGGCGGGAGTGGCGCCTATTATGCCGCTCAGGGCCGTGCGCTCGAGGCGATCCCTTAACTCCTCGTTCTCCTTTTGCAGGAGGGAGTGCTGCAGAGCTTTGTCGACAAGCGCGAAAAGCTTCACAAGGTCTATGGGCTTCTCGATGAAGTTGAAGGCGCCCTTTTCCATGGCAAGGACCGCGTACTCTACGTTCCCGTAAGCCGTCATCAAAATGATCGGCAGCTCTTTGGAAAGCTCTTCCACCAGCTGCATGCCGTCAAGTTTCGGCATCTTCCAGTCAGTCAGGAGCAGGTCGGGCTTTTTCGTTTGCGCGAGCGATTTGGCTTCCTCTCCGTCGCGGGCTTCCAGCACTTTGTAGCCCTTGTCGGAGAAAGCTTCCGCAAGCGTTTCCCTCGCGACCGCGTCGTCCTCGGCGATCAGTATCTGTAGGTTTTTCTTAGTCATTACTTACTTTCCTTCAGGGGGAATCTCAAAACGAAAAGGCAGCCTTTTTGCGTATCCTTCAGCTCCAGCTTTCCGCCGTGAGATTGCGCCGCTTTCTTCGCGACCGCCAAGCCCAGTCCCGCGCCTTTTTCCTTTGTGGTGTAGAAGGCCTCGAAGATCTTTCCCCTCTTCTCTTCCGGTATCCCGGGGCCGTCGTCCTCGACGCTGATCTCTACTAGGCCGCCTTTCGCGGCGCCTTTCAGGGCGACGTTTCCGCCGCCAGCCTGGGAAACAGCCTGCACGGCGTTCCACATCAGATTTGTTATCGCGTGGCGCAGGCTGCTCTCGTCCGCCAGAACGCTCTGCAGCGCGTTGTCCGAAGAATAGCTTACCTTGACGTTTTCCTTTTCGCCCGCCTCGGTGAAGAACTGCCCCAGTTCAATGATAAGGGAGCTAAGGTTAACTTCCTTGGGAGCGAAATCTCCGCTCTTCGCGTAGCTTAGGAAAGCGGCCAGCATTTCCCCGGAAGAATGCGCCTCGCGTTCGATCCTCTCGAGCTTCTTCATCTGGCTTTCAGAAGCGCCGCTGTCAGCTAAGCTTTCCTTCAAAAGCTGAGCGTTCATATTTATTCCGTTCAGGGAGTTCTTGACCTCGTGCGCCAACCCGGCGCCCACGGTCGCCAACTGGTCCTGCCTTATGCTGTCCTCTTTTTTCCTCAGTTCTTCCAGAGCGCTGTTTTTGGTCTGGAGAGTCTTGACAATGAAGAAGAGAAGGAGTAGAACGTCAACGATCATCAAAGCGAACAGCAGCTTTTTGGGCAGCGTTCCGAACCTAAGCGGCCAGACGTGCTTCTTCGCGGGCTTCAGGCTGATGCTCAAGGCGCCCCAGATCTGGTTGTAATTGGCGAGCGGCTCCGTCAAAACAATCCTGAAATTGTCCCCGCTTCCCGTCAGGCGCTGGTAAGAACCTCCCTTCAGAGCCCCTTTCAAATTGAGCGTAAGATTCGCGGTCTCCCCTACGAGATTCTCATCGCTGTGCAGCAGTATGAGGCCGCTCATGGAAATGACTTCGACCAGGTATATCCCCTGCCTTTCAAGCACGGCGGAATTCAGCTCCATCTCCTGCTGGAGAAGCCCGAGCTCTCCCCTGGCGGTCATCTCATGCTGGCAGGCCTTCACCCAGGTCTGCGCGATGTTCCTGTAACTAAGCGCGATCTCCCTGGACATGGAGACGAGGAGAAAACTCGCCAGTATCAGGCCGAGCGCGAAAGAGGTCAGGAAGAGGCCTCCCAGGTACGGCAGAAGATTCGAGTTGGTTTTTTCCGCTTCTTTTGACATATTAGGGAATGACGAAAAAGAAAATGCTCAGATACTGGCAGACCGCGCCCGCCAGAACAAAGATATGCCAGACCGCGTGAAGGTACGGCTTGCTGTCGAAAACATAAAAAAGCGCGCCCAGGGTATAGGCGACGCCGCCAGCCACCAAGAATGCTATGCCGCCCGCGGGCAGAATAGCGAACATCGGCTTGGACGCGATCACGATGATCCAGCCCATAAGAATGTAGAGGATCGTGGAGAGAAGCGGCCAGCGGTTGATGAAAAAGATCTTTTGTATGATGCCCAGGATCGCCAGTCCCCAGATCACGCCAAAAATTGACCAGCCCCAGCCGGGAGGCAGCACGGCCAGCGTAAAGGGCGTGTAAGTTCCCGCGATGACAAGATAGATGGCGCAGTGGTCGAAGACTCTGAGGATCTTTTTGGCCTTGCCGTCCGGCAGCGAATGATAGACCGTCGACATGATGAACATTAGCCACAAGGTCGCGCCGTAAATGGAGCAGCTGACGATGTGGCGCGCCGTGCCGTGGCAGGAGGAAAAGACCACCAGCAAAACGAGCCCCGCAATAGCCAGCAGCGAGCCGATGCCGTGAGTGGCGACGTTGGCTATAATTTCGCCCCTGGTCGGTTTCCTGTCCCCGTGGCTCATGCTTCTTCCTTTGGCTCTGGTTTCGCCTTAAGGATCTTCCTGACGCCGTTGCCGAAGACTATGGCCCTCGCCATAAGGGCTACGGCGAAAAGTAAGGCCACAACAAGGAAGCCTATGTGGAAGAAGCGCCAGGGCCATTTGGCCCATTCGGGCGTCGGACCGCCGTAGCGCCTGAGGTCAAGGTAATAGCCGGGTCTTTTGAGATGTCTTTCCAGGCGGTAGCACTTGTCGCCTTCGTGCGCGGCGAAAAGCGAACTGCCGTCAGTAAACGTCCAGGCGGCGAAATAGCAGCTGCCGGTAGACGTAAGCATGGGCGGGCCAAGGTGCCTTGTCAGCTCCATGAAGGAATCTTCGCCCAAAGAAAGTCCGGACAAACTTGAAAGCGCGCAGTCCTCCCTGCTGATGGGATACACTTCGCCCCTCGCCATCGGCTCCAAAAAGCAGAACGACAGCGGGCAGTTTCCTTTCAGCGGCAGTGTGTTTACCGGCGCTCCCTCTTTCAGGATCACCCTTTGCCTTCCCTTGGAGAAGATCAGGTCGCTTCCGTTTTTCAGAAGTATCCCGCCGTTCACAGACTCCAGCACAACTTCGCAATTCTCCATAAGTTCGGATTCTGGCGCGTCTATGGAAAGATTGCCCGCCAAAACGCTGTAGCTCATCAGAACGAGAAGCAGAACAAGAGAGCCTTTCACGAAACGGTACATAGAGCCGGCGTGCCACAGCCACAGAAGCGAGCACAAAATCAAAGAGAAAAGGATCGCGTAAGCGGCGGAAAGGATCTTGATGTAGTTTCCCAAAAAGACGCTGCGCGCGCCCTTTTCCGAGGCCGTCAGGAAAAGCGTGCCGGAAAAAGAGGCCTCGCCCCTGATGCCGATCTCCCAATTATACTTCTTGTTCGGAAGCACGCCTTTCTGGCCGGCGGACGTGAAAAACGGCCCGTTTTCCGTATCGATCTTGCTAATGTCATCCTGGCTGTCCAAGATGAAGGTGAAAGGCAATCCCAAAGACGGTTCGTTTTGGAAAGCCTTGACCGGCCTAGCGTCCTCGAAGGTTATAAGCCTTTCCAGGCAGAGCTCGCCGCTCTCGGGCTCGGTCACCCTCGCCCACAGTTCGCCGTTTTTAGGGATGCCGCCGGGAGACAGGATCGCAAGCGTCAGATCCCAGGGAACGGGAAAAGTTGCGACAACGTTCGTGGTGTATTCCTGATCGACCGAGAAATTGGCCAGGAAAACGCCGTTTTCCTCCGCGCAGTTGACCACTCCCCCTTTGGGAGAGAAAGCGCCTACTATCGGGAAGTACAGAGAGAGGGAAAGAGCCCCCCAGAGCAATATAAATAGGAGTTTGTTCATATATAAGATTATAACAAAAATAAAAAGCCCTCCGGATGGAGGGCTTAAAAAAGTGGCGCGAGAGACGAGACTTGAACTCGCAACCTCCGCCGTGACAGGGCGGCGCTCTAACCAGTTGAGCTACTCCCGCGCGCTAATTTCAGTGTTATGGGAGAGATTATATTCATTTGACTTTTAAAAGTCAATATCTCTCCCACTCACCAAACGCGTTTCGGCCTTATTTTTCCTTGCGCTGCATGACAGCGTTCAGGTCGATGCCGGACGTGAAGGGCTCCTGCGGCGCGTTGCTGGGAACGGGCTCCTCAGCGGGGGCGCTTTCGGTCGTTTCAGGAGCGGCTTCGGGAGCGGTCTCGCGTTCGTACTCTTTCAGGCTGACGGCGATCTTCCTGTCGGTCGGATCGATCCTGACGATCTTGCCGGTCACTTCCTGGCCGACCTGGACGACTTCCTTCACGTTCTGGACCTGGTTCTGGCTCAGCTCGGAAATGTGGATGAGGCCTTCGATGTCGTTGTCAAGCTGAATGAAGGCGCCGAAAGTCGTAAGATTCGTGATCTTGCCGGTGACGGTGTCGCCTTCGCGATAATGATCGTAGATGTGATCCCAGGGGTCTTCGGTAAGTTGCTTCAGACCAAGGGCGATCTTCCTGTCTTCCGTGTTGATGTTCAGAACGACGGCTTCGACCACTTCGCCCTTCTTCAGAACTTCGGAAGGATGATTGATCTTGCGGGTCCAGGACATATCGGAGACATGGATAAGACCGTCGATACCGTCTTCCAGTTCCACAAAGGCGCCGTAAACGGTGAGGTTGCGGACCACGCCTTTGATCTTGCCGCCGATGGGATAACGCTCGTTGATGGTTTCCCAAGGATTGCTGTGCGTCTGGCGGAGGCCGAGGGAGATCTTCTGATCGTCGGTGTCGATGCTAAGCACGGCAGCCTTGACGACGTCGCCGACCTGGACGAATTCGGAAGGATGATTGACCTTGCGGGTCCAAGAGAATTCGGAGATGTGGATGAGGCCTTCCAGGCCTTCTTCCAATTCCACGAAAGCGCCGTAAGGCAGAAGATTGACGACTTTGCCTTCCACGACGGTGCCGGCGGGATACTTCTTGTCGACATCCAGCCAGGGGTTCGGGGTCATCTGCTTGATACCGAGGGAAACGCGTTCCTTATCGTAATCGATGCCGATGATCATAACGTCGATCTCTTTGCCGACTTCCAGGATCTCAGAAGGATGATTGATGCGGCCCCAGCGCATATCGGTGAGGTGTAAGAGGCCATCGATGCCGGCCAGATCGACGAAAGCGCCGAAGTCGGTGATGTTCTTGACAACGCCTTTCCTGACGTCGCCGACCTTGACCTGATCAAGGAAGGAGCGGCGCTTCAGAGAGCGCTCTTCGTCAAGCAGCTCGCGGCGGGAGACCACCACGTTCTTGCGTTCGTGATTGACTTTGATGACTTTGACTTCGATCTCCTGACCGATAAAGTCGTCGATGTTCTTGGTGTTCTGAAGGGAGAGCTGGCTGGCTGGCAGGAAGGCTTCGATACCGATGTCGACCATAAGGCCGCCTTTGACTTTCCTTCTGATGATACCTTTGACGGGCTTGCCGTCGTCGCAGGCAGCGAGCGTGGCGTCCCAGGAACGCTGACGGTCGGCTTCAGCCTTGGACAGGCGGATGTTGCCGTGCTCGTCTTCCTTGCTGACTAAGAAAACGTCGACAGTGTCGCCAACCGCCAGGTTCGGCGTATCGGCGAACTCTTCGCGGGGCAGAACGCCCTCGGATTTATATCCTACGTTGACGATGACGTGAGTCGGAGTGATGTTCACGACGCGGCCCTGGATGATGGTGTTTTCCGTAACGGAACGGAAAGTGCCGTCGTACATGGCGCGCATGTCGTCGTCGGAGAATTTTTCGTAGTTGGAGGATTCCTTGATACCGTACTGCTCGAGATCGATCTTCAGGTCATCCATTTCTTCAAAATTGTTTTGATTCATAGTTTTAGGTTGGGTTGATTGTTAAGTTAGTTCATGGACATAGTTCCACTAGTTATAGGCGAATGATTTTATCACAATCCAACCCAAAACTCAATAGCCGGGAGCCCGGCCGGAAAAAGCAAGGTCACTTCCCCGCTTCGGGGCTTTTCCTCAAGGAACTCAAAAGGATCCCCGCGAAGGCGGACAAAGCCAGCAGGAAAGGATAGTAAGTGCAGCTGACGAGCCCGAATCCGCTGAACTCATAGCCCGCGCTCCTGGCCACGCCGGTCGCTATGAGTATTTGGGCGCCGTAAGGGATTATGCCCTGGATAAAGCAGCCCGCAATATCGATGATACCCGCCAGTTTCACGGGATCGGCCTTGAATTTCTTGCCGAGCTCCCTGACCACCGGCCCAGCTATGACGATGGCGACTGTGTTGTTGGCGGTGAAGAGATTGACCAGTCCGGTCAGGAAAAAGGCCCCCAGCTCGCAGCTTTTCGGCCCACTGACCTTCCTGGCAATGGCGTAAGTCAGCCACTCTATGCCGCCCGCCTCCTTGACGAGCTTGAAAAGCCCGCCCGAGAGCAGCGCTATCGTCAGCGTCTCGCTCATGTCCAGCGTGCCCTTTCCGGCCGTCTCCAGAGCGCCCCAGAAGTTCATAGGGCCGAAGGCGACGCCCAGAAGAGCGGCAAGGACCGTTCCCAAAAGAAGCACGATGACAACGTTCATGCCGAGGAGCGCCAGAAGCAGCACCAAAACGTACGGCAGGATCAAAACAAAGTCCTTGAAAGACGCGGCCGCCCCGGCCGGGATAGTTTCCACGCCAGTCTGCGAAGAGCCGGCAATAAGATAAATGAACAGCGCGACCATGGCCGCCGGCACCGCCAGGGCCACGTTGGCGATAAATTTGTCGCGCATGTCGACGCCCTGCGTGCGCGTAGCCGCGATCGTCGTGTCCGAGATCATGGAGAGGTTGTCGCCGAACATGGCGCCCGAAACGATGGCACCCGCCAGCAGAGCCGGCGACAAGCCGAGCGGTCCGGCGAACGCCATGGCAATGGGCGCCACCGCGGCGATCGTCCCGCAGCTCGTACCCACAGCCAGAGAGATCAGAGAGGAGACCAGGAAAAGACCCGCGACCATGAAGCTGTCGGGGATCGCGACACGCGCCAAAATAACGGCGGAATCCACCGCCCCGCTCGCCTTGGCCACCGCGGCGAAAGCTCCGGCCAGAATGAAGATCAGGCACATCAGCATGATGTCCTGATTCCCCATGCCCTTGGCCAGGATCTCTATCTTCTCAGAGAATTTCTTACCCTTCCCCAAAAATAGTGCGGAAGCGATGGCCACTAAAAAAGCCACCGTCATGGGAACGCGATAAAAGTCCCGCGCCACCACTCCAAGCGTCACATAAAAGACCGCGAAGACCGCGAAAGGAATAAGAGCGAAAGCGTTCATCAAGATAAGCGTTTCCTAAATCCAAAGGATAGCAGAACAAGCAAAGCAAACCAGCAAGGCTCCGGCACGACCATCCAGTTGAAGCGGTTCGTCAGCACAGTCTCCCCCGCTTGCGTAACTAAAAGGAATTCCGTCTCACCCGCGGCCTCCGGCTGATCCGGCACCTCAATGGCCAGACTCGTCTCCGTCACTGCGCCAGCGCCCGCAAGCGCTGCGGTTCCCCGAGACCAGTAAGCGACTTCGCCCAGAGCGTCGAGGGCAAGGTCGGCGCTCACATCTTCGCCGTAATTGACGTATTTAAGGTCGATAGTTTCCGTCTCGCCCAAGCGCAGCTCGCCATCCCGAGGGGCCGCGGAAATCAGCGACAGCGTAGTTTCGTTCTCTACCAGGTCGAAAACGTGCCAGTCCAGCCTCTCGAAGGCCTGCGCGTAAGGAGTAGGTTTGTATTCCTCTGTAGACACTCTCCTCTTCCCGATACCGTCGAAGGTCAGCAGAAGTCCCAAACTTTCCCCGGCCGCGCAGGGGAAGCAGTTGGTGACTTCCTCGTCCGGCCAGCAGGTGTAGCCCCTGATGGCGCCAAGGTCGCAGGGGATCTTTATCTCAGCAGTGAAGCCGCCTTCGTCGTTCAGGACTTTCTTTACCTTAGACCCGGTCGGCGTCAGGCCGCTCTTCCAGTTTCCCATAGCCCTGGCTTCATCGTGCGTGCTCATCAACCTGTTGCCGTACTGGTTGAAGACCTTGAAGCGGAAAGTGTCTCCTCCGAACCAGGGACCGCTCCAACCTGAGCCGTCCAATTCGATGGTAATGCCGCAGATCATGTCCGTCTTGAAAGCCAGATAAAGTCCGTCCTCGCGCCAGCCGGCGTAAGCCGTCACGTGAAAATTCGTTTCGCCCTTGTTGCAGAGCGTCCCCTGGCCCCAGTAGTTCCATTCCCCTTCCCCTATTTCGCCGTCAAATTCCGGCTCAACGAGAAGACGTTTGATCTTTTTATCATATCCTACGATCGGATACGGATCCTCTCCGTCGACGATCCCGTCGCCGTCCGTATCGGTATTTTTGGCGTCGCTGGGGAAATACAATCCCGCGATATATTCCTCGAGATCGCCGAGCCCATCCCCGTCGGTATCGCTCTCCGAGGGATTGGACTTCATCCTAACTTCGTCGCCAGGCAGGAGAAAATCATCGTCCCCCAAACCGTCGCAGTCGCTGTCGCGGTAATAATAGCGCCCATCCCAGGGCGCCTTCATCCCGAAATAATTCGTGAAGGGCCGCATGGCGTTGCCGCACCAGGAGAGGTCTTCCCCGCCGGTCGCCCAGCCGTAAATAGAGCCGTCCGGATGTGAGGAGGCGTATTCACGGTGTCCGCTGTTGTGGTACATCTGGTCCACCGAGTGCATGCACTCGTGCACCGTCACGAACGTCGTGCCGTCGCCGCCCCAGTTGCCGACCTGGGCGCACATGATCTCGCCCATTCCGGTGTAATAAGCTGACCCTCCGCCCCAGTTTCCGCCGCAATGGCTCCAGCCGTTGCCGTAGGTGAAGACGAACATGTCGTACTCTTCATTCCAAATGCCCAGAGTCCTTCTCAGATCCCTGGCCATGATGCGGCCTCCCAGCTCCGATTCCCCCCACTCGTTGGTGTTCATCCTGAAGAAGCTTTCCGCCGGGGGAATGATGTTCCTGTAGATCGGATCGTAGAGAATAAGCAGCTGCCCGTTGGAATTGCGGTAATAGAATTCCTTGACCTGAGGATAATAAATGTTGGTGTAATTCGAGGGCGGCGTGTTGTTGCCGGCTCCCGTGTAGGCCGTCATCAAAAAATCCAGGCAAGGCACCTCGCCGTAAACGATAGGCAAGGAATCCTGCGCGAAGAAGCCCTTGACCGCGAAGACGGAATTCGTGTCCCCGGTAGCCGCCGTGAACTCAAACGTCAACGCTCCCAGTCCCTCTTCCGAAACGTAAACATCCGTAAAATTCTTATCCTCGCCGTTGCAGCCGAACTTAACCAATCTTCCGTTCTTCAAAAAACCGAAAGAGAAAACGTTCTTTTCGCCGAAACCCATCACGTCCGCCAAACGCTCTTCCCCTTTGAACAAGCCTCCGCCTTCCTTTATTTCAAGCGTAAAGGGGCCGGCGCTCATCACGCCCTGCGCGCCGCCAAGCGAAACGGTCCTGAAAGTCACTTCCAGACCTTCCCCTGCCGCGCCGCCGTCAACGTTGAAGGAAGCTTCTTCGCTCTCGCGGTTGTCTTCCGCGACGACGCTGTGTTTGATTTCCTCTTCCCCGAACTTCACGTTGTCGAAATAGCATCTCTCCAGACCGCTCTCGACTTTGAAAGCGTCTCCCAATTCCGAAGCGAAAGCGAAGCCCGCCAGCTCGACGTCCTTGTACGGCGTCTTAACTTTCAGAAGATAACCCTCCGAAAACAAAAGCTCGATATGCTGCCACTTGCGGTCAAAGAGCGGCTTAACGCCCGGCAGCGCGTGCCAACCCGGATCGTCACCGAAATACGAGCCGTAAACTTCCGCCCTTATCTCGTTCCAGCCCGTTTGCCTGAACCTTATGACAGGAACGGAGCCCAGGCTTACCACCGCGCTCTTGTTCGCCAAGGTCTCCGGATAAGTGACGTAAAAATCGAAAGCGATCCTCTGCTCTTTCCCGGATGCCATAACAAAGCTTCTGGAAAGCTCTGATTCCCCCGTCATCTCAACGGTACGCCTGCCATAAGAGAACCAGTCGGCCACGCTGAAACAATTGGTGGTGTCCGCCACCTGTGTCTCCGTCACAAGAACATTTTCCGTTGCGCTCCAGCCGTCCTGCCCATTCAAAGCGCCGGCATCCACAGCCTCAAAATTAAAATACGCAGCTTCGCTGAATGCGCCCAGCGCGCCAAAAATCAGCAACACAAGCAAGATAAACTTTTTCATCGATCCCTCTTTATCATTAGAAATTCTTCAATAACCAACATTCATTATAACAAAAAAAGAGCGCCGTTTCGGCGCTCTTTTTACTGCTTTGTTCATTATTTTAAGGAACCAGGACAACACGTATGCCGTAGATGAAATTGGCGAAGCCGGGGTAGCCTTGACTCTGGAAGGCGTCGCGGCGATGCGCGGAGCGACAGCAGTAGGCGTAGTCTTGAAAACTCCCGCCCCGAAGGATACGGTATTCTCCGCGTTCTCCGCCTTTCGGATCGATGGCGTCTTCCTTATAGGAACTAAACCAATCCAGGCACCACTCATACACGTTGCCATGCATATCATAGAGCCCCCAGGCGTTGGGAAGATAAGAGCCAACCTTGGTGTGCTGGGCATATCCGCCTTTACCATCAAAATAATCACGGCTATAACGGCCTACTTCCGACATTTCTTGACACTCAAACCTATTTGAAAGATCTTTGCCGCTGTTCAAAGCCGTGGCCGTGCCCGCCCTGCAGGCATACTCCCATTGGGCTTCCGTGGGCAGATCGAAGGTGTTTCCGGCTTTCTTTCTCATCTGTCCCATGAAACTTCGCTCGTCAACTCCGTTGTTTTTTGGCCAAGCGGAGCCTTTGTTTGCTCCTCTGAGAATATCATAGGAAACATATTCCACCGGTCTCATGTCACCTTTGTACCAGGAAGGATTATCGCCCATAATATTATCACACTGCCTCTGAGTCACTTCAAACACGCCGATGTAATAGGCTTTGGTGAGCGTGACCTGATGCTGAATTTCGCTTTTTTCTCTGCCCACTTCATCTTCGGGGCTTCCCATGATGAAGGTTCCCGGTTCGATCCTTCTGAGCCATAATTCATCCGTGCGGCATTTGTCGTCCGTTGTATCCGGAGCATCTGACGACACGCGCATCTTATTGCTCGTGGTATCAAAAACAAGATAGGTTGCCTGCTCCGTCACATCCTCGTATTCGACTCTTAAATCAACTTCGTCCATCACATTGGTATAATCCGCGTCAGGGATCCATATTAACTTGTGCTTGCCAACTCCCGCCACTATTCCGCTGGCGCCGTCATATTCAAGTTTGCCCATCTCCTCCAGCAATTTTTCCTCACCGTTTTTCAATTTTCCATAAAACTTGGTTTGAAAAATAGGCAGGGTGTTTTCTGTCCCCAAGGCAATTTCATATTCAAACTCTTTTTCAATTTGATCGTCCGGTTCGAAGAACGCGTTTTGAACTATCGCCACACGGAAACCGCCGCTTCTGCTGTATTCGCTGGGGTCGCTGCCGCCTTCACGGGAAGCTGAGCGGCAGCTGTCGGCAGCATTGTACCAGCATCCGCCGCGGATAGCACGATACGGTCTCCAGCTCGGTCCATGCGGCTCCGTCGCCGGATCCTTAAGATTATTCTGAAACCAGTCCAGGCACCACTCATACACATTGCCATGCATGTCGTAGAGTCCCCAGGCGTTGGGAAGATAAGAGCCGACGGTCGTGTGAGCGTTTGTGTATCCGCCTTTGCCGTCATCCCGATTGTAACCATAGCGTCCGACTTCCGCCATTTCTTCGCACTCACGCTGATCAGAAAGATCTTTGCCGCTGTTCAAAGCCGTGGTCGTGCCTGCCCTGCAGGCGTATTCCCACTGTGCTTCGGTTGGAAGATCAAAAGCCAAACCAGTCTTGGCGCGAAGTTTGCCGAAGAAGGATGTCTCATCCACTTCATAACTGGCAGGCCAACTTGTGCCTTTGTTGTCTCCGCGGAGCATGTCATAGGAAACGTTTTCCACCGGCCGGGCGCTGCCTTTATAGCCGGATGGGTTTTCACCGGCAATAAGCTCGTATTGCCGCTGCGTCGTTTCAAAAACGGCGATGTAATAGGCTTGCGTAAGCGTAACTTCGTGCTGCGTTTCGAAGCTAGTTCTGACAAGTTCATTGGTAGAGGTGCCCATGACAAATGTGCCGGGCTCGATCTTCCGCAAGACAAGTTTCGTGGTCTTGTACTCTTCTGTCCAGCCGCCTTCAGGCACATCGTCAAGATAACTGATAATATTATTTCCGTCCAAAAGATCGATGACTATATACAATTTGTTTGTGACAGAAAAAGGATCTTCATACAAGTTTTCGCCTATGACAGCGGGAGAAACAGCGGCGGGGGAAAATTTATACGCCATGTTGGCCTTGCCTTTGGAATTGGCGCTAAATTTCACCTGTAAATCTTGCTCTTTGGCAGAATATTTAAAGTTTTCGCCCTTCTTTTCAGGAATGAAAGCATAGGCGCCAACGCTTTCTGAACCGTTTTCATTGCAAAGGGTGTCAAATAGCGTGACTATTTTTGTTTCAAATTCGGCAAGGTCTTCCTTTTGCAAAGTTCCGGAAGATTTTAAGGTCGCCTTCGTTGGCTTGATTATTTCACTGCCGACCGCAAAGGAAAAATTCTTGGTGACATCCTTTTCCGCCCAGGAAAATTTTCCGTTCTTTGTCTTTGCGGAAACATTCTGAGTAAGTGTCTTTTTGCCATAACCATTCTTGTTTTTGTCAAGCTGAACCGGAGCGCAAAGATAATTGGCGAGATCGTTTCGGACGGAGACTTCTGCCCCTTGGGAAAGTTCCTCCATAGCGGCTTCGCTGAACGTTCCGCTTAATTTAAGCGTAGTCGAACCCTTTACGTAACCGCAGACATTGACGACTTCCTGCGTAACGACGGTGTCGGCTGACAACGCCCCTACCGTAAGGAAAAGCATGGCAACAGTCAGGAGAACAGCACTTCTCATGGATTTTCCCCGATAGATCAATGATTATTAAAGGTTGCGGCTATATTCTTCCACAAGATCTTCCGCAAGGTATTCGTCGCTCATGCAGTGAAGATCAGAGGCGCCTTTGTGAAGAAGCATGCTTTCCTTGGAATGATAGAAGAAATCAAGGGCGGCGGGAAGAGAGATATTAGCTTTTTTGGCAAAAAGCGCGATAACTCTGGCGAATTTTCTCTGCAGTAGGATCGGATTGGCTAACATATCGACTCGCTCCCAAGGAAATGAAGATATTTGTCGATCACAGCCTGTGTGCGAAGAGCCAGCTGCATGTTAGGCTGCTGGAGTCTCAAACGCTTTATGGCCACACTTCTGTCTATCAATCCGTCAAGATAGAGTTCGACAGTGTCAAAGACCTTATCGTTTGCAATGCCGCCCATGACAATGTCAAAATCAGAGGTGTCCTGCACTTTGCGACATTTAACAACAAAATCCAGCCATTCGTCGGAATAAGCGTTGAAGACCAAAACCTTACATTTTTGAAACGCTTCGTCATCCAGTTCATATTTTGATATGACGGCATGGTCGCCAACCTGAACAAACCGCTCACACCATTTCTTGGCCTGCTCTATGAGAGAAGTCGTGTAAAAACCGGGGCCAAAATCCACATTCTTACGAGAATGAAGGATGTCCGGCTTGGACACGGCAATATTCGAAGCATGATAAAGAATCATTTCAGAACGCCTCTTCTTTTCATCAGTTCAATCAGGTCGGTCATGATGTATTCCTTATCTTGAGTGTGCAAAACGTCGTAGCAGGGAAAGATATAGGAATAGAGCAGGTCGCTCTCAACGGTCAGCATGGTATAAACCCGGGAGGGATCCAACCCAAGCTTTATGGCGAGATTTTCAATACAGAAAACCGCAAACGCCAACGCGTCTTGAGACAACTCAAGATTATCTTTGACAGATCCGTTCTGCATGAGATTTTCCTTTTTACTGTGCCAGGAAGACTCGCACTCCGCAGGCGCTGTAGTCGCCGAAATTGGGTTTGGCAAAGTCTCTGGTTGCGGAGCGGCAGTCGGCCGCCGGGCTGTAGCATCCTCCGCCTCTGAGCGTGCGGTAAGTTCCCGTTCTCGGTCCTTTTGGATCGGTAGCTTCTCCCGTTCCAAGATTCGCCTGGTACCAGTCGAGGCACCATTCCCAAACGTTCCCGTGCATATCGTAAAGGCCGTAATAATTCGGCTTGTACGTGCCAACGAAATTATGCGCCTGGCTTATAGTCCCTTCCTCGGGATTGCCGCCGCCGTCGTACCAATAGCGGGCCAATTCGTCCAAATCAAGATCCTTAGTCGTGCTGGTAAGGTCATAGCCGCTGTTCAAGGCCGAATCAGTTATCGCCCTGCAGGCGAATTCCCACTGCGCTTCAGTGGGAAGGTCGAAGCTTAAACCGGTTTTGGCGCGGAGGATCCCGAAGAACGAATCCTCGTCGACTTTATTGTTGGCAGGCCAGTTGGCGCCTTTTTCAGCGCCGCGCAGCATATTGTAAGATACTCTCTCCACCGGACGCGTGACCCCTTTGAACAGAGAAGGATTGGCGCCTGTCACCAGTTCGTACTGCATCTGGGTGACTTCAAAAACGCCTGCGTAGATGATCGGTGTCAATACTACCTGGTGCCGAACTTCGTTATCATTTTTCCCCAGCTCTTCACTGCGGCTGCCAATCATAAAGACCGCAGGATCGATCTTCTTCAAAACTAATTTTGTTTTCTTGTACTCCAGCGTCCAACCGCCTTCCGGCTCTTTGTCGAGACCGGTGACTGGGAAACTAGCCGCCTCGGGTCCTCCGGAAAGGTCTATCACAATGTAAGAGCCGTTTGGCGGAAGCGCCTGCTCGCTGGCCTCTACCTTGATGATCAGATCATAGGTGACTGTTTCATAGAAACTCTCGTCCGGAGACCATAAAGTCTCGTGCCATCCGGTTCCGACAACAGTTCCGTCGGCGCCTTCTTTGCTTAAGGTCCCTTTTTCAGACAAGTCAAAAAGCTGTTCCGCATCACCAATGCCGCCAAATAACTTAACATTGAAAGTCGGATTGGCTTGATCGGAGGTAAGATAATAATGAATGATCACGCTTCTGTCGAAAGGCCAGTTCTGCAAACCAGTTACGCTTTCGACGGCTCCTTCGGCCTGGGTGCTGAAAAAGCCTAGCGAAGCGACTGTCAAGACGGCGATCAGGCCTTTCATCCGTTTGCGTAGGAAAAACGCGCCGATAACGGCGATCGCCAAAAGTCCAGCGGGCTCCGGCAATATCGTTATTATGCGGTTATATTCCTTGGTCTCGGTATCCGTTTTTATCGTTTCTTTGAGGACATATGTGTCATCGGTGGGAAAATCCTTGTATTTTTCATCAGTATAATCCCAACAAAAAGTGCCTCCCCAAGGTTCAAAGGAAGAAGCGTAAAGTTGGGCCCCTATTTCTGGATCTTCTTGGTCCTCCACGGTAATAACAAGAGACTTCGTTTCACCTTCCGCCAAGGAGTTGCTGTAGGTAATAGGATCGTCCGGCCTCAAAAGAAGCGGTTCGTCCGTGATCTGCCTTCCGTCAAAATAGACGCCAAAACACCAGCCGTCGGCGAAAGCTGTCACGCAGAAAAGCGCCGCGATGGTAAGTACAATTGCTTTTTTCATAATTCTATCTCCGCAAAGTGGTACATTCGCTTTATTTTATCAAAAACAGCAATTTCTTGGTTATGATATTAGCGAACAAAGCACATATCCCTAAACGAACTCACGGAGGACGCTAACAAAGGCCATGCACGCGTAGTCCGTGAGCAAGGGATATGTGCTTCGTTCGCAGATTAAAGTTCGGTTTCGCTTTGAGGAAGGGTATGCTTGGAGAGACGCGCCGCGGCGAATTTCCAAAGGTACCAGGGATTGTACTTGAAGTAGCGGACGAAGAGGCGCCTGGGTTCCATAAGGAGGCGGTAGAACCATTCCATGCCGATCTTCTGGAGGAAGGCGGGGGCTTGGGAGGTCTTGCCGGCGTAGAAAGCAAAGGCCGCGCCCACGGCCGCCATGATGGGGACGTTCAGTTTGGAGGCAATCTCGTCTATGAAGACTTCCTGCTTGGGGGCGCCCAGGCAGACCCAGACGATGTCGGCTTGTGAGTTGTTGATCTGATCGATAAGATCTTTTTTCTCTTCCTCTGAGAGAGGGCGGAAGGGCGGGATGTAGGTGCCGACGACGTTAAGATCGGGGATCTCCTTTTTTGCTTTCTCTAAGAGGGCGTCGACCGTTTCCTGGGTGCTGCCGTAGAAGAAATGTTTGATTTCGCCGGGACGGTGTTTGAGGGCTTTTTCAAAGAAAGTCGGTCCGTAGACGCGGTCTTCCATAGGGATCTTGCCCAGTTTTCTGATGGCCCAGACCAAGGGCATGCCGTCGGTGACGGAAAGGGCCTTGGGATGATTGACGGCGTCTTTAAGCTTGGGATTCTCCAGCGTCATCATGACGACGTGGACGTTGCAGAAATTGTAGCGGTAAGGTTCGCTGGGCTTTTTCGCTATAAGCTCGTCTGTGATCTGAAGGAGTTCGGCGTATGTGGTGACGGTAAGTTCGGCGCCGAAAAGGTTGGCTCTTTTAATTTTCATTTTTTGAGCTTCTCCTCCATAAGAGCCACGGCCTGCCGGAAGCCTTCGGCCATGTGATCGTAATCCCAAGTAGCGATCTTCGTTTTAGCGTTTTTGGAGAAGGTCTCCCTGAGCTCTTTGTCAGCGACCAGCTTTTCTATGGCGGCGGCCATTTTTTCGGGATCTCTTTCCGGAACAATGAAGCCCGTCCTGCCGTCTTCCACAAGTCCACCCGCCGCCGCGCCGACTGATTCCGTCGCCACGACCACGCAGCCCTGGTTCATGCATTCGTTGACTGTGAGGCTCCAGGCTTCCTTAAGTTCCGGCATATCCACGGAAGGAATGACGACTATCGGAATGGCGTTGTAATAATGATAAAGCTCCTCGTTGGCAACGTAGCCGGCGAAGATGACAGGAAGATTCTTTTCCTTGGCGAAATTCTCGCACCACTCTTTTTCCGGTCCTTTGCCGATCATGATCAGTTTGGGAGGATCTTTCACCAAGTTCAGCGCTTTCAGAAGTTCCTTGGGACCTTTTTCCGCGCTGAATCTTCCGACGTAGAGAAGCGCCGGCTCGTTTTCAGCGAGGCCGTATTTTTCGCGGAAGGATCGCTTTTCATCTTCGGTCGGGATCTTCGAATAGAGTTCGTTGTCGGCGGTGTTCTGGGCGATGAAGATCTTGTCAGCTTTCATGCCTCTGCCCACGAGGTAGGCTTTGACGTGCGTGCCGTAAACAACGGCGAAGTCGGCGTGGCGGTAGATGAAGTCTGTGAGCGGCCTGGTCAGGGTGTGGAAGGGCGTCCTGGGATGGTACCAGAGGCCTGTCCAGATGCCGAAGGGAATGCCGCGAAATCTGGCTATGAGGTAGCCGAGGAAAATGAAGGCGGCGCCGTTGAAGCCCTGGATGACGCCTTTCGTTTCGGAACTGAAAAGGACCTTGATATAGCGCCAGAGGATGACGAGTTTATTGGCGCCGTCGTCGGCAAGATAAATGTTTTGGGCTTCTTTTTTCCCCTGGGCGTTGCTGGCTTCCCAGTATTTTTCAGTGCCAGCGGAATAAAAGAGGATCTTTAATTTCAGTTCGTCGTTCAGGATCTTATAGAGCTTGATCCTGTAGAAGGGGCAGAAGTTGGTGACGAGCAGGAAATTTTTCATAACTCGTCGTCCAGCATGCCGGGAAGCAGGAGAGGATTGCCGCCGTTCCTTTTGCTGATGGCGTAATTGTAGATCTCTATAAGACGGGCAAGGTTAGCCTCTTTGGAGAATTCCCTCTCGCCGTAGGCGGCGACCTTTTCGCGCATTGATTCGACCTCGTCCTTCCTGGCGTAAAGGTCTTTTATGCGCTCTTTAAGTTCCTCGATGTCGCCGGGCGTGAAGAGCCAGCCGGCGCCGGGGGGAAGCAGAGCGGGCAGTCCGCCGATCCTCGAGGCCAGCACGGGCGTTCCCAGCCTCAGGGAGTCTATTACCGTCACGGGGCAGTTCTCATAGCATTCCGACGGAAAGACCGTGACCAGCGCCCTGGCCATGTAGTAATTGCAGACGTCGGGCGGCTGGTAGCCGAGGAAAGTCACGTTGGGATTGGGATGCTCCTTCATATAGGCGGCCACTTCCTCGTCCAAGGGGCCGTTGCCGATCATCTTGACGGGAACATTGAGGCCGCTCACGGCCTTCAGCATCGTCATGATGCCCTTCTCCTGGGAGAAGCGGCCTACGAAAAGGAAATAGCCCTCGCATTTCGCCTCCGGGTCCGGCGTGGCGTCTGAGCCATTGGGCTTGGCGCAGACCGTGCCGAAGCCGGCGTGGCGGTACAGGCGGGCAGAAAACTTGTTCAGGGTGATGATGCAGTCGATCTTCTGGAAGGTGCCGAGAATGTAGTGGAAGCGCAAAATAAGAGCGTACCAGAGAGTGTACAGCTTGCTGTTCCTGAGGCAGCGGCGGGACACGCATCTCAGCATGCTTTGGTTGGGCTTCCTTTCGCAGGGCCTACCGTAGCAGAAGAGCAAGCCGTTCGGGCAGAAGAAACGGAAATTGTGCACGGTCTGGACGATCGGCACTTTCTTTACGTGCAAAACAAGGTAAATGGTCGGGGAAAGCAGAGGGAAAACGTTGTGGACCTGGGCGACGTCCGGTTTTTCCTTGTCGATTATGTCGCTCAGCTCATGGGCCAGCTTCCAGTTGTAAAAACCCCCTAGGAAAGCGCAAAGCTTTTTCCAGGGGGAATAGTCAGCGATAAGAGCGCTGTCTCTCAGGAAAGGAACAACGGTGTGCCCAGCTTGGCGGAGCATCTCCAGTTCCTTCTGGGCTACGGCGTCCTCGCCTCCTCTTTGGGAATAAAAGTTATGACAGAATAAGATCTTCAAAGCTTAGAGCTCGTCGGTCATTTCCAGTCCTTCTATCGTGGGAAGCACACCCATTTCGGGAGTCATCTGAGTTATGACGTCCCTTCTGGCCTGGACTAAGACTTTCTTCACGGCGTCGTTGAAAAGCTGCATGCAGTAAGCGTCGCCGGCTTCCAGATAATTCTTGTCCTTGCCTTCTTTCACCGCCTCGAAATCCTGCATGGCGTGGCGGATGACGAAGGAGTCCTTGTATTCGTATTTGCGGGCCATAACGCGCTTCTCGGCGAGCGTGTCGATCATGTCGACCCTGACGGCCACCCTGACGGTGTAGCGCATCCTTTTCCAGAGATTGTCGTCGCTCACGCTCGATTCGGGCGTGCCCATTACGTAAGCGTGGTAAATTTCGCCGGCGACTCTGACGCTGCGCTCGGTCCCGGGAACGTAATTGGCGGAATCAACGACGTCCAACCCGGCGTTGGAAAGCTCAAGCTGCAAAAGCCTGGTCATTGATTCGCTGAGTGGTTCCTCGAGAACGCCGTCTTCGCTGTAGAAAGCGCCGTCCAGAGGATCAGCCGGGCCTACGCGCTCCTGGGAGGGACGGCGGTCCACTAGATCCCTGACGGTGACGGTGACCTTGTTCTTGATGTCGAGGTCGCCCGGAGGATCCAGGACGTACGTTACCGCGTATTTGTCAGCGCAGGCGCAAAGAAAAAGAGACGCCGCTATCGCAAGGAAAAGTTTACTCATATTTTTTGGCCTGTTCTTTTAAGGTCTGCGCCATGTCGGTCTTCTCCCAGGTGTAGCCCTGGTTCTCTATTCCGAAATGACCGTATTTGGCGGTTTTGAGATAAATGGGACGAAGCAGATCAAGCTTTTTGATGATGGCGGAGGGCCTCAGGTCAAAGTTGTCTTTTACCAGCTGCTCGATCTTTCTGTCGCTGATCTTACCGGTGCCGAAAGTGTTGACGTTCAGGGAAAGCGGATCGGCTTTGCCGATGGCGTAGGAGACCTGGACTTCGCACTGCCTGGCAAGGCCGGCTTTGACGATGTTTTTGGCCACGTAGCGCATCATGTAGGCGGCGCTGCGGTCGACTTTGCTGGGGTCCTTGCCGGAGAAAGCTCCGCCGCCGTGGCGGCCCATGCCGCCGTAGGTGTCGACGATGATCTTCCTGCCGGTCAATCCGGCGTCGCCGTGCGGGCCGCCGATCACGAAGCGGCCGGTGGGGTTGATATGGATGATCGTGTCTTTGTCCAGCATCTTCTTCGGAATGACCTTCTCGATGACTTCTTTTTTGAGAGTCTTGACGATATCAGCGTGCTTGACTTTCGGATCGTGCTGGGTGGAGATGACGATGGTGTGGACTCTCTGGGGACGGCCGTCAGCGGAATATTCGATAGTTACTTGCGATTTGCTGTCTGGCCTGAGCCAGGTCAATTTATTTTTCAGCCTGAGTTCGGTAAGCTTGTTGATTATGGCCCTGGCGTAGCTGACGGGCATGGGCATCAATTGCGGAGTTTCCGTGCAGGCGTAGCCGAACATCATGCCCTGGTCGCCGGCGCCCTGCTCTTTGTGGAGGCCTTTGTCGCTGGAGACGCCCATGTCGATGTCGGGGGACTGCCTGTTGATGCAGGCCATGACGGCGCAGGATCTGGTGTCGAAGCAAAGTTCCGGATCATTATAGCCGATCCCAGCCACGGTATCCCTGGCGATCTTCTGGAAATCAAGCGTGGCTTTGGTGGTGATCTCGCCGGAAATAACAACGAGTCCGGTGGCAGCCATAACTTCGCAGGCTACGCGGCTCGATTTATCCTGACGCAGCGCTTCGTCAAGGACGGCGTCAGAGATCTGGTCGCAGACTTTGTCCGGGTGTCCCATGGAGACACATTCAGAAGTGAAAAGATAATTTCCTTCCCGGCTCTTTTGATCTTTGGCCATAAATAAAAACTCCTTTTTTTAAGATTTAAAATCAGACTTATTTAATTATAGCCTTTTTCACCCTGAATTTATCTTTCCGCCTGTCCGTCAACGAAACGGGCGTATTCCGGGTTGAATATCATCTTTACGGTTCCCGTCGGTCCGTTGCGCTGCTTGGCTATTATGACCTCCGCCTCGTCGGTGGCGGCTTCCTTGTTGTAATAGCTCGGACGGTAGAGCATCATGACCATATCGGCGTCCTGCTCTATGGAACCGGATTCTCTGAGATGGGAGAGCTGGGGGCGGCTGCCCTTGTCCGTTCCCTGCTCCGCCTGGCGGTTCAGCTGCGAGAGCGCTATGACGGGAACGTTCAGTTCCACGGCCAGGGATTTCAGCGAACGGGAAATATAGCTGATCTCCTGGACTCGGTTGTCCTTGAACTGCTTGTCTGTGCCCGCTGACAAAAGCTGGATGTAGTCCACGAAAACAGCGGAAAAATTCGGGCATTTGGCCCTGAGCAGCTGACAGCGTGATTTAATGTCGATGGGTGTAAGGCTTGGCGAAGAGTCGATGTAAAGATCGATCTCCTTGAGAGCGCCCGCGGCTCTCACCATTTTGATGTAGTCCTGTTCGGTCATGTCGCCGCGCCTGAGGTTCTGGCCCCTGACTCCGGCCCTGGAGGAAAGAAGACGCGTCACCAGTTCGTTGGGACCCATTTCCAGGGAGAAGAAAGCTACAGCCGCCTTGTTCTTCTCGGCAATGTGCTCGGCCATGTTGAGGGCCAGGGCGGTCTTGCCCATGGAGGGGCGGGCCGCCAGAATGATAAGTTCGCCTCCGTGGAAACCGCTCGTCATATTGTTGATGTCCCGGAAGCCTGTATCCAGACCGCTTACGGTGGCGCCGGCGCGGCGGGCTTTGGTAAGTTTTTCCAGTATCTCGATACTGGGCAGCATCAGATCGCTTATGGGCGCGAAACCGCGGTTGTTATCCTTTAAGAGGCCTATCATGCCCTGCTCCGCCTCGGAGATGATCTCCTTGGCGCTGCGCTCTCCGCCCTGGCATTCGCTGATCGCCTTGCGGCAAGTCTGAATAAGGATCCTGAGGAGCGCCTTGTCTTTTACTATCGCGGCGTAGTGCTCCACA
Source organism: bacterium (assembly GCA_017539325.1). Taxonomy (GTDB): domain Bacteria; phylum Auribacterota; class UBA3054; order UBA3054; family UBA3054; genus UBA3054. The sequence goes on from JAFYHD010000078.1 coordinate 38,877, forward strand.
TTGTCCGTGGTCGGCACCATCTCCACCAGCTCGGCCAGGTAGGCCGCTCCGCCGGCGGAATTGTAGGCGGCGTTTCCTTCAAGCGCGGCGTGGACGATTATGACGTCCACGCCTTCTTCATGCTCGAATTTTTCTCTGATGACTGAA
>JAFYHD010000010.1 GCA_017539325.1 bacterium
GCCCAAGTCCATCTTCGTCATTTTGGGCGGCAGCGGAAGCGGCAAGACGACGATCCTGAGAAACCTCCTGGGACTGATCAAACCGGATTCCGGCAATATAAGGATCTTCGGCACGAACATCGTCGGGCTAAGCGACGACGAACTGTACGGCGTGAGGAAAAGGATCGGCATGGTCTTCCAGGGCGGCGCGCTCTTCAACTCCATGACGCTGGGCGAGAACGTGGCGCTGCCGCTGGAGGAATACACGACGTATCCGTCTTCCGTCATCGACTCGATCGTAGACTGGAACCTGAACCTGGTCGATCTTCTCCACGCGAAGCATCTTCTGCCGGCACAATTGTCCGGCGGCATGAAGAAGCGCGCCTCCATCGCGAGGGCGCTCTCCATGAACCCCGAAATGCTCTTTTTCGACGAGCATACGACCGGCCTCGACCCCGTCATGGCGGCGGAATTGGACGAGATCATTCTGCGCCTCAAAAGGGAACTCGACATCACGGTGGTGGTGGTGACGCACGACATGACCAGCATAAGAAGGATCGCCGACTGCGGCATCATGCTCTACGACGGCCATATCATCACGCGCGGCACGCTTGCCGAAATGGAAGCGAGCACCGACATCAGAGCGATAGAATTTTTCCGCAATCACGAAGTAAAGGAAAAGGAGAAAATAAATGGCGATAAGTAGCTCGGACAAAATCAAAGCGATCATTTTCCTTATAGTGAGCGCCTTACTCATGGTCGTCATCATCTTCTCACTGGTGGGCACCCAGTGGATGAAGCAGAAGGACCATTACTACATCGAGTTTTCCGAAAGCTTGGGCGGCTTGTCGACCGGCTCGTCGGTAAGGTTCCACGGCATCAAGGTCGGCAAGGTCATCAAGATGAACATCGACCTAAAGAACCAGATGGGTCTTATCGAGGTGGAAGTCGTGAAGAATACGCCCGTCAAGACCGACAGTATCGCGACCATCGAGGTCGAGTCCTTCGTTACAGGCACCAGGTATGTGCAGATTACGCCGGGCTCCGTGGGAGCCGATCTTCTGCCGCCCAACGATCCGGACGTCAAGATCGCCTGCCTGAAATCCGGTTTCCAGAAATTTGCCGGGAACATCGTTAACCTCGGATCCCAGGCTCCCATGCTCGTCACCAACATCACCGCCATGTTCAGCCAGGGTAACGCCCAGGCTGTTTCCGAGATAGTCCAAAACCAGGTGCCCGTGCTTTTGGACCACGTCAACGCTTTCTTCGCTTCGCAAAACGCCCTGATGGTCTCCTCGATACTTCAGAGAGTGGACGCCGTAATAGCGACCAACTCCAGCGAGCTTGCGGCGGCCATTGCCGGCTTCAACACGGCCATGACGTCCGTCAATGCCATGGTCGAGGAGAACAGGGAAGTGACAAGGGAGCTTTTGAAAAATTTGAGCAGCGCTTCCAAAACGGCGGACGGGCTGCTCTCGGAAAACAGGCTTTTGATCTCCAACATTCTGGTGAAGACAGGAAGCAGCCTGGACGAACTTAAAGATATCATGAACGAGAGCAGGCAGCCCTTGAGGGAGAGCCTCGAAAAGATCAGCAGCTCCGCCTCGCTCGTGGAGGAATTCGTTTCGGAACTCAAGGAGCAGCCGTCAATGCTTATCTACGGCAAAGAACCTCAAAAGGAGGATTGGATCGATGAAGAATAAATCATGGCTTATCGTTTGCGCGCTGCTTACTTTGTACGGCTGCGCCACAAATTCGCCGAAGACGACCGTGTACACGCTGGAACTGGACAAGTTCGAGGATACGGTGGTCGAGGAATCGCTGCCCCTTTCGGTCTTAATAGAGAACTGCGGCGTGAGGGAGGCCTATAAGACGAAGGCCCTGATTGCTTCGCCCGCGCCGTACGAGCTTACGAAAAGGGCGAACGCCGAGTGGGCCGAAAGTGCCGGAGTACTTCTTAGTTCAACGATCCAGAGCTACCTCGCCCCGCGCTGCGACAAGGTTTTGCCGCCCGATTGGAAAGCCAAGGTCGCCTACGATTGTTCCATCCTCGTTTACCTTGAGGCGATGACTCAGGTGAAGCGCGGGAAGAACTGGTTCGCGGTCTTAAGGCTCTCTTACGAAGTGCTTCCCAAGAAGGGGGGAGACGCCGTCGTTTCAGGGCGTTTCGACAAGGCCGTGCCAATTGCCGACGGGGATCTGAACAACTACGTCACGGCGCAGAGCGCGCTGGCCAAAGATTGGCTGGACGGACTCTTAGCCAAGCTGAAAAAGGCCGGGGAATGACTCGTTGCCTCACCGCTTAAAACTTGCTATAATTCGCTTTAAAATATAAATCCACATATTAATTTCACCAACTTCATTTAAGGAGTTACTATGAGCGTTCCCAGTGAACTTTACTACACCAAAGACCATGAATGGGTCAAAGTCGAAGACGGCAAAGCCACCATCGGCATCACCGATTTCGCCCAGCACGAACTCGGCGACATCACCTACGTCGAGCTCCCGAAGCCGGAAACGACTTTGAGCAAAGGCAACGAAGTCGCGACCATCGAGTCCGTCAAAGCCGCCAGCGACGTCTATTCGCCCATCACCGGCACCGTCGACGAGGTCAACGAATCCCTCGATTCTTCCCCGGACGTCATCAACACCGACCCCTACGGCGAAGGCTGGATCTGCACCTTAAAGGACATCGTCGTCGACGATCTCAACACCCTCATGAACGCTGAACAATACGAGGCCTTCTTAAAGGAAGAGAAGTAATATGTCAAACTACGGATTTGTGCCTCACGGCAGCGAAGACTTGGCCGAGATGCTCAAGGCCGTCGGAGTGAAAAGCGTGGAAGATCTCTACGCCGCCATTCCGGAGGAACTGAGGATCAAGAAGCTTGATCTGCCCGAAGGTATTTCAGAATACGAAGTCCAAAAGAGACTTTCAGCGCTTTCCAAACGCAACGACTCCAATCTCGTCTGCTTCATGGGAGGCGGTTTTTACGATCATTTCATCCCCGCCGCGGCTGACGCCATCGCTTCCCGCGGTGAATTCACGACCTGCTACACGCCGTATCAGCCCGAAGTCGCGCAGGGAACGCTGCAGACGATGTTCGAGTACCAGAGCGGCATGTGCCGTCTTACCGGACTGGAAGTCTCCAACGCTTCCGTTTACGACGGCGGTTCCGCGGTCTTCGAAGCGGCGGCCATGAGCTACCGCGTGACCGGGAGACGCCGTTTCCTGGTCGACGGAACGATCAATCCCATCTACCGCAACATGCTGGAGAGCTACGCCGCCAACATGAATTTCGAGTTCTGCGAGATCAAGGGCAAAGACGGCAAGGCTGACAAAGCGGCGATCAACGCGGCCCTCGACAAGACGGTCGCGGCGGTCATTCTCCAGAATCCCTCTTTCTTCGGCTGCGTGGACGATTACACGGACACGGCTCAGGCCGCCCACGAAGCGGGCGCACTCTGCGTCATGATCTGCTACCCCTTGTCTCTGGCTTACCTGAAGACGCCCGGCGAAATGGGCGTTGACATCGCGGTCGGCGACGCCCAGAGCCTTGGCCTTCCCTTAGGTTTCGGCGGTCCGTACCTCGGTTTCATGGTGACGACCCCGAAGCTGGCCCGCAAGATGCCCGGCAGGATCTGCGGCGAAACGCACGACAAGGACGGCAACCGCGGTTTCGTTCTGACCTTGCAGGCTAGGGAACAGCACATCAGAAGGGAAAAGGCCACTTCGAACATCTGCTCCAACCAGAACCTCTGCGCCATCACGGCCACCATTTACCTGGCGCTGATGGGCAAGGAGGGCCTCTACGAGGCCGCGGAGAGCAGCGCGAAGAACGCCGCCTACGCCCTCGACAAGCTGACTTCCGTTCCCGGTGTCAAAGCCACTTTCTCCTCTCCCATTTTCAACGAGTTTGCCGTGACGCTGCCTTGCTGCGCCGGCAAAGTTTGCGAAAAACTTTTGGAATCTGGATTTGCCGGCGGCATCCCGCTCGGCCGTTTCTTCGAAGGCATGGGCAATGTGCTCTTGGTCGCCTGCACTGAAAAGCGCACCAAAGCCGAGATCGACGCCTTTGCTGAAGCTCTTAAAAGCGCTATTGAGGAGGTAAAATAATGAAACTTATCTATGAAGAATCCACGCCCAAAAGACGCGGCGTCATTCCTCCCAAAAGCGGCATAGAGTGCCAGACTAAAGTTCCCGAATTCCTCCGCAGAAAAGAGAAAGCTCCTCTGCCGGAAGTCAGTGAACTGGACGTCGTCCGTCACTACACGAACCTCAGCCGTCTGAACTATTCCGTCGACACGAACTTCTATCCCTTGGGATCCTGCACGATGAAGTACAATCCCAAAGTGAACGAGCAGATAGCGAGACTGGAAGGCTTCACTTCTTTGCATCCTTATCTTTCCCTGGTTCCCGGCGGACCTGAAAAAGTCCAGGGCGCCCTGGAAACGATCTATGAGACCGAGCAGAAACTCTGCGAGATCACCGGTATGAAGGCTGTAACGCTCCAGCCTTTCGCCGGCGCCAACGGCGAGTTCACGGGCGTCATGCTCATCGCCGCCTACCACAAGGATAGGGGAGACGCGAAGAGAAGGCGCATGCTCATCCCTGACAGCGCCCACGGCACGAACCCCGCCTCCGCCATGATGGCCGGTTTCGAGATCACGCCGATCCCAAGTGATCCCAAGGGCTGGGTCGATCTCAAGGCTCTGGAAGAAGCTCTGGGCGACGACGTCGCGGGCTTGATGCTCACGGCTCCGAACACGGTCGGCCTCTTCGACAGCAACGTCGGCAAGATCAGCGAAATGGTCCACAAGGCCGGCGGCCTCATGTACTATGACGGCGCGAACTTGAACGCCATCATGGGCCACGCCAGGCCGGGCGACCTCGGCTTCGACGTCGTGCACCTCAACATGCACAAGACCTTCTCGACGCCTCACGGCGGCGGCGGCCCCGGCGCGGGCGCGGTCGGCGTGAAAGAACAGCTGGTCCCGTTCCTCCCGACTCCCAGAGTCACGAAGAAAGCGGACGGCACCTTCGAGGTCGGCGTCGCCGATTCAGTAAAGAGCATGGGCCACATCGCGCCCTTCTTCGGCAACTTCTGCGTCATGCTGAAGGCTTACGCCTACATGCTGCAGCTGGGCGCCGAAGGCATCAGGGAAGCGGCGGGGCTCGCGGTCTTGAACGCCAACTATCTGAAAGCCAAACTTCAGGACACTTACAAGTTCCCGTTCCAGGATCAGATCTGCATGCACGAGTGCGTCTGCACTTCCGAATGGCAGCTTGAGAAGTCTCACGTCAATACGCTAGACATCGCCAAGATGCTGCTTGACAGAGGCTATCACGCCCCGACGGTCTACTTCCCTCTGATCGTTCACGAGGCCATCATGATCGAGCCTACGGAAACTGAATCCAAGGAAACTCTTGACGCCTTCGTGGAATCCATGAAGGAGATCGCCAAGATCACGGAAACGGATCCCGAAGCCTGCCACCGCGCGCCCGAAAGGACGCCCATCGGAAGAATGGACGAAGTGGCGGCGGCCAAGAACATGATCCTGAAGGCCTAAATTACCCATGGCAGTACGCAAGAGTAAAACGGAAGAAAGCTTCAGGCCGGAGGATTTCCTCAAAAAGCTGGAAGCCAACGAAACCGGCAATTTCTACGTATTGCTGGGCGAAGACGTGACGCGCGCGGAGCAGCTCCTAGAGACGCTTCGCGCGCGTCTTGTTCCTCCGGGCATGGAGGATTTTTCCCTTGAGACCATAACCGTCGACAAGGATAAGAACGGGGCCGGCGAGATCATCGGCGCGGCGGAAACGATACCCTTCATGGGAGGGTACCGCCTTGTCATTGTCCGTCACGGCGAAGAGCTTGATTCCGAGGCTCTGGAAGCGCTCTCCGAATACGCTCAGGAGACTTATGACAGGAAGCGCCCTGACATGCTCCTCATTATCGTAATGAGCGCCTTGGACAAGCGCCTCAAATTCACCAAGACGATCCAGAAGCTCGGCGCCATCATAGACTGCGAGCCCGAGCCGATAAGAGACCTTGCGGAATATGCGCAGAAGCATTTCAACAAGACTCTGACGCCGGACGGCGAAAGGGCTTTCTCCGAGATAGTCGGTTCCGACACGAGGAAAGTGGCGGCGGAAATGGAGAAAGTCAGCCTTTACACCGGAGAGCGCGAGGAGATCACGGAAGCGGACGTCATGGCCATCTGCGCCGACTCCAACATCCAGGACGAATGGGAGCTGAGGAACTGCCTTCTTTCGGGCAGCATGGACGGAACGCTTTCCGCTCTCAGAAACCTCCGCTTCGATCCCAGCGGCAGCGAAGAGGGGATCTTCGCGAAGCTGACTTACATTATGAGCGACCTTCCCGTCATCGCCGAGGCCGCCAAAAGAGGGGACATGCGCGCTGCTAGAGTTTTCCCGGGCAATCCCCGCTATTACGCGATGAAGAATTTTTTAAGCGAACTTCCCGTTGAGAAGCAAAGGAAGATACTGTCGTTTATGATGTACCAGATGATCGCTTTCCGCGGCAGCAATCTTCCCAAAGATATAATGAACGACCTAGCCTGCATTTCACTGATATTGTAAGTTGAATTATGAGAACCAAGATCGAAAAACTCTTCTACCTATTGAGGCTGGCGGCTGACATTGTCATCGTGCATATCGCTTTCTACTTCGGCTACCACACCTACATGGGGTTCGGCTTCTCGAACAAATATCTCGCCGAGAACATGCGCAGCACGGTCTATTACCTGCCCGACAAGGACCATCTCTACCTGACGCTCGCGATAGTCTTTTCCTTCATACTGGTCGGCTACAACGTGCTGCGCAAGTATTACCGCGGCGACAACAGCATCCTTAACGTCAAAGAGTATCAGCACATAATCTCCTCTTATGTTTTTTCGGCCCTTTTCACCTGCGCCTTCTATTTCCTATACTACATATATCTGAACAGCATGGACCACAGCTTCACGGACAAGCTGTTTTCACGCCGCATCTTCTGCTATTCCTTTGTTTACGCTTTCATAATGGTCGTCTGCTTCCGCGCGACCATGAACTGGCTGATCAGCAAGATGCACAAAAAGGGCATCTTCGTGAGGAACTGCCTCATCTTGGGCGCCGGCAACAATGGGAAACTGGTGGCCCGCCGCCTTATGCGCCACACCGCTCACCATTATCTTCCCGTCTGCTATCTTGACGACTATATTCCCAAGGGAACGGAAGTTGAAGTCGAGAAGAAAGGCTTCAAACTGAAAGTGGAAGGCACTTGCGAGGATCTCGAGCGCCTTATCAAGGAGCTTGACATCACCTCCGTTTTCTTCTGCATGAGCGAAGCGCCGGCTGAGAAGATCTTCTCCGTTATGGATCTCTGCTACAATCTTAACGTGCCTTTCTATTTCACGCCGAGGCTGTACACCATTCCGCAGGTGATAAGGGGCTACGAGATAGCCGGTATTTTCGTGCTTAGCATCATCCATGACTTCAGGGTCTCGTGGTACTACAATTTCGTGAAGAGAACCTTCGACATCGCGTTTTCCATTCTGCTGCTCATTCCCTGCCTGCCCGTAATGCTTTTAACCGCGTTGGCCATCAAGCTTGACAGCAAGGGCCCGGTCTTCTTCTCCCAGGAGCGCGTGGGATTGAACGGCAAGAAATTCATAATGTACAAATTCCGTTCCATGAAGACGGAGGCGAGCGGTTCGGAACTTAAGCCTCAAAGCGGACGCGATCCGAGAATAACGAGAGTAGGCCATTTCCTTAGGCTTACGAGCCTGGACGAGCTTCCGCAAGTGCTCAACGTTCTCAAGGGCGACATGTCCTTTGTCGGTCCCAGGCCCGAGATGACTTTCATCGTCGACACATACGACAAGTGGCAGCAGCTAAGATTGAAAGTCAAGCCCGGCATCACAGGCCTTTGGCAGATCAGCGCCGAGCGCAACCTGCCCATCCACGAGAATCTCGACTACGACATGTATTACCTGCAGGAGCGCTCCTTGCTTCTCGACGTTGTTATCATTTTCAAGACTTTCTTCTTCATCGCCCGCGGTATCTAATGATCCAGAAATTAAGAAAACTTTCCGCCACGCTTCTTTTTATATTAGCCTTCTGCGCTATTTGGCCGGCTGCTTTCCAACTTGCACCGCTGGACCCGGTATACTGTTTTGTTTACGCCGTCTTTCTGCTTTTTGTTTTCGCCGCGGCTTATTACGTTCCTCAGAAGGCTCTCCTCATACTCGCTTTCCTTCTGCCTTTTTCCGCCGCCCCCAGCAGATTGCTCAATATTGGCGCCCACCAGCCGATAATCTTCTTCGCGCTGATCTTCTCCCTCGGTTATTGGGCTAACAGGCTCGTTACGGGAAAGACGTCCAATATCGACAAATGCTTCAAGCTCCCGTTGCTTCTTTTATTCATGGTCGGCATTTCCTCGGCTGCCTGGACTGTGGCGCGTTACGAGGGGATGTTTACCAGTTTCAAGACGCCGTTTTTTTACGACAGAATAATCAATACGGACGGCAGGACCGCTTCCGAGGCGGCCAGGATAACGCTGCTTTACTGCTTCCTCTTCCTGATGTTCCCGGCGCTCGTCTGGACCGTCTCCTCCATTTTCTCTGAATTTAAGGAGAAAGAAGAAAGGAAAGCCTACCTTAGGAAGATCCTGTACGCCATTACGATCGGTCTCTGGCCTGTTCTCGCGCTAGCCTTCCTTCAGCACAGGGGCTCTTACCTTCCCAAGGCTTTTTTGGATTCCGGCTGGCTGAAAGCCGGAAGAGTTTCGGGCGGCATGTCGGATCCGAACGCTCTCGGCCTTACGATAGCCCTTTACATCCCTGTCTCACTATATTATGTATGGACGGGAAAGATCCTTGACAAGATCATCTTGGGAGCGACGGTCTGCGTTGCCTTCGTCGTCATGACCTATTCCGGTTCGCGCTCGTCGCTGCTTTTCATTTTCATGTTCGCCATCTTTTTCCTTGCCGCGCTTTCCATAGGATATGTGAAGAACCATAAGCCCACTTTGATCCAGATCCTCGGCGCCGCCGGGATACTGCTTCTCCTCTTGGTCTTCCTTGTTACCACGCCTAAATTGAAGCTTGATCCTCATTCTAAAAATCCCGCGATCGCGCGCATAGCGAGACAATTCCGCCGCCTTAACAGCGAGCAGGGTGTGACCATTACCGACCGACGCGAACTTCAATGGAAACAGGCCTGGCGCATCTGGAAGGAATACCCAATAGGAGGCGTGGGTTTGGGCGCCTTCCCCTTGGAAGTCGTGAACTACAACAGGGAAGCCGGCGACGAAACGCCCATGGACAATCCCTGGAACCAGTATCTGACCTGGGGAGTGGAGCTGGGATTCGTCGGCATAGCCGTTTTTATCTGGCTCATTTTCCTTCTTTTCAAAAAGGCCTTTGAAAGCGAAAAAGACAAAAAGTTCCTTCTCCTGTCCGCGGTTCTTTTGTCTTTCATGGTGATCTCGTTTTTCGGGGCGCATCTCAACGCGCCGGAAGCTGCTTTCATCACCGCTTTGATCCTGGCTGTCTTCATCTCCGAATTTAAGGAAGGCTGCAGCGAACCTCTGCGCTTAAGAACGCTTCTGCTTTCCTTCCTCCTGCTCGCGCTTTTCAACGCGGCTTACGCTTACGGGGTCTTCGGCAAACTTGGCGGCGAGGAGCGCCGCCAAAGGTTCGATCTTACGAGCGACTTCGGCTTCTATAATAAGGAGCGCTGGATGGGCAACGCTTTCACGTTCAGGTGGAGCGCCCCTAAAGGCGGTATGCTTATAGAAGTCCCGGAGACAGGGAGCGTCCTCAAGCTAAGGATCGCCGCCGTAAGGGAGGAGCCTGTCACCGTCACCTTCTGGTACGACGGCGAATTCCTTGACACCGTAAACATCACAGATCCTTCCTGGCAGGAGATCAAGCTCAATATCTTCCCCTGGCTCTCCCAAAGGGGCCTGCTTTGCTTTGCCGTAGACAAACCCTGGAAACCGAAAGGTGAGAGCCGCACTCTCGGCTTGGCCTTCGCCACCGACTATGAATTCACAAATGAATTCCATAGACAAGCCCAGGGTGCGATCGGCGTAGAAGACACAAGATTCGGCAGAGTATTGGTCATCAACCGGGGCTTCTCCTGGCAGCCATCCATCCCCAGCACCAAAGTTCATCTCGACTTCGAAATGCTGCTTGCCAAACCGCTCGAGCCCAAGACTCAGGAATACACACTCTATCTGGGCCGGAACATTCTCTCTGAATTCACGCTTCCCTTCGACGGGCAGTCTCACACGCTGGAAGTGGATCTTCCGGAAGGCGACCGCGAGGCTCTCTCTCTCAGAGCGAAAAGACTTCTGCCTTACAAGATCCAGGATCAGAAGGAAATAAGCAAGGTCGGCGCCCGCGTAAGGGCCATAGGAGATTTCTGATGCTGTACATCGTCGCGACGCCTCTAGGCAACCTTGAAGACCTCACTCCCAGAGCCCTCAGGATCTTCCGGGAAGTTGACGCCATCGCGGCCGAGGACACTCGTCACACGATCCAGCTCCTAAGCCATTTCAACATCGTAAAGCCGCTTTTCGCTTTTCATCAGCACAACGAGCGCGAAGCGACGGAGCAACTGATAGAAAAACTGACCAGGGGAGAGAATATCGCCTTAGTCTCAGACGCCGGATACCCCTGTGTTTCCGACGCCGGGAGCTATCTTACGCAAACATTGCGCGACAGGAACATTCCCTATACCTGCCTGCCCGGCGCCTGCGCCGTTGATCTCGCCCTTGTCCTTTCCGGACTGCCGACCGAGACCTACGCGTTCCTGGGCTTCCTTCCCAGGGAGGGCAAAGAGAGGGAACGCGCCTTCGCAAAGATCGCCAAAAGCGAAGATACTATTGTGGTTTATGAAAGCCCTTTGAGAATCATCAAACTCATAAAGGATCTCAAACCTTATATAAAGGAAAGAAGGATCGCCCTAGTGAGGGAAATGACCAAGATCCACGAGGAATGCGTCAGGGGAACGGCGGAAGAAGTCATATCGGAGCTTGAAGCGAGAGAGGAAGTGAAAGGGGAGTGCGTTCTGGTCATAGAAGGTAAAAAAGAAGAAGCTCAAGCGCAGACCGAAAGCATTGAAGACGCTGTCAGGAAAGTTCTTCTTTTGAAAAAGAAAGCCGACCTTACGCTTTCCCAATCCGCCCAGGCGGTCTCTCTCATCACGGGGCACAACAGGAAAGAACTCTACAGGCTCGCCCTGGAACAGGAAGAATGAGCGAAGCTCCAATCATAGAAAACGACAAGCTCTTCCAGCCCGAGACGGGAACCGTCGTAAAAATAAGCCCTGACGGCAGGGCGACAGTCCGTCTCTCGCGCACAAAAGCCTGCGAATTCTGCGGACAGTGCTCAGTTTCCGCGGAAGACGGCATGATGGAGCTCACCGCCGACATCCCGGAAGGCGAATCTATCAACGTCAATGACAAAGTCCGGATCGACAAAAAGCCCAAAGTTCAAACGAGAGCCATCCTGCTTCTCCTCCTGCTGCCCCTTATTGGCCTGCTTCTCGGGGCAGGCATAGGATATCTCGTTTTTTCCCCGAAAGAGCCCCTTGTTGCCCTCACAGCGCTTCTGGGCCTAACCCTGGCTTTTGTCATCTCCACCGTACTGATAAGAATGAAAAAATGGCACCGAGGCGCCGGCCTCACGGTTAAAAAACTTTTTACCCTGATCTTGCTCTCCGCTTTGATCCTGTGTTCTTGCAAAAGAGCTCCCGCCGCTCAACCCTCAAGAGCCGAGCCGGACGCGGAGTACAAGAATCCCATGCCGGTTTCCCCGGATGAAGAGTTCATGAACCAAAAGCAGATCTTCTGCGAATACCTTCCCGTTCCGGACAGCGTGCTGGATAGAATGAAAGGCAAATCTTTTCCTGACGATTGTGAGATAGACAGAAGAGAATTGGCATACTTGAAGGTAAAATATTACGGTTTTGACGGAGAGGTCCACATCGGCGAATTGGTTCTTCACAGAAAAGCGGCTGACAAAGTGGCCTGGATATTCGTTTCCCTTTTTCAAAGCCAATACCGGATAGAGAAGATCAAGCTCATAGACGATTACGACGCCAGCGACGAGGCCTCTATGACTGACAACAACACGAGCGCTTTCTGCTACAGGACCATAGCCGGCAGGAAGAAACTCTCAAAGCACGCCCTGGGGCTCGCCATCGACATCAACCCCCTCTACAACCCCTGCGTCACCTACAACGAGGACGGTTCCATTAAAAAGGTTGAGCCCGAAGCGGGCAGGCCGTATATTGAAAGGGACGCTTCCGACCCCAGGCGCATCACCAAAGACAGCGAGATCTACAAGCTCTTCATAGAAAACGGTTTCAAATGGGGCGGCGACTGGGGGAATCCCAAGGACTACCAGCACTTCGAGTATAAGCAGGAATAGTCTGCCATTTTTCCTTTCCTTATGCTAAAATAAAATATTAAACAAAAAAATAAGGAAAGGAAATGAAAGAAGTTAAAAGAGTAGCGGTCATCCCGGGCGACGGGACGGGACCGGAAGTTATAGGCGAGGGCTTAAAGGTCATCAAGGCCGTTTTGCCCAGCTGCGGCTGCGACATCGAGTTCAAGCACTTCGATTTCGGCGGCGAAAGATATATGCGGACGGGGGAGACTCTGCCCGACGGCGCGATCGACGAACTGAAGACCTTCGACGCCATCTATCTGGGAGCCATCGGACACCCGGACATCAAGCCGGGCATCCTGGAAAAAGGCATTCTGCTGAAGCTTCGCTTCGAGCTTGACCAATACATCAACTTAAGGCCGGTTCGTCTTTTCCCTGGCGTGGAGACGCCCTTGAAAGGCACAGGACCGGAGGACATCGACTACACCGTGGTTCGCGAGAATTCCGGCGACGTCTACACCGGCATGGGCGGCGCGATGATGGTCGGCACCAAGGACGAGGTCGCGACGCAGGTTATGGCCTATTCCAGGAAGCAGGTGGACCGCTGTTTGCGCTACGCTTTCGAGTACGCAAGAAAGTACGGCAAGGCGGCCAGGGGCAAAGCTGACAAGAGCAAACTTGCCCTGGTCGGCAAGTCCAACGTTTTGACCTACGTTTTCGACATGTGGAACAGGGCTTTCGCCGAGATCGGCGAAGAATATCCTGACATCAAGCGCGAGTATTACCACGTGGACGCCACGACGCTTTATCAGGTGGCGAGCCCCGAGATGTTCGACGTGGTCGTGACAACGAATCTGTTCGGCGACATCATCACCGACCTGGCGGCCATCACCCAGGGCGGCCTGGGCGTGGCGGCTGGCGGCAATCTGAACCCCGAAGGCGTTTCGATGTTCGAGCCAATAGGCGGCACGGCGCCCATGTGGACCGGCCAAAACAAGATCAACCCCTTGGCGGCGATCTGGTCCGGCGCGATGCTGCTGCAAAGCCTCGGCGAAGAGAAGGCCGGCGACGCCATCGTTGAGGCGATAGGGGACACCACGCCGAAGATGAAGAGCATGGCTGCCGGGCAGATGGGTTACAGTACCACGGAAGTGGGCGACCTTGTCGCGGAAGCGGCTTTGAAGAGATTAAAATAAGGAGAAAATAAATGAAGAGAGTTGCAATTGCCGGCGCTACGGGCGCCGTGGGAACCGAGATGCTGAAGACGCTGGAAAAGAGAAATTTTCCTGTCTCCAGTTTGAAACTTCTGGCTTCCGAGCGTTCCGTGGGACGCAAACTGGTTTTTAAAGGCAAAGAGATAGCGGTCGAGCTTTTGAGGCCCGAGGCTTTTGATGATGTTGACATCGTTTTGTCCTCCACGTCGGGAACGCTGTCGAAACAGTTCTCTCCGGCGGCGGTCGAGAGAGGCGCGGTGGTCGTTGACAACACTTCAGCCTTCAGGATGGATCCGAAGGTTCCGCTGGTCGTTCCGGAAGTGAACCCCGAGGACATCAAGTGGCACAACGGCATCATCGCGAATCCGAACTGCTCCACCATCATCGCCAACGTTCCTTTGTTCCCGATCTACAAGAAATTCGGTCTGAAGAGATTCGTCTCCTGCACGTATCAGGCGGTCTCCGGCGCCGGCGCCTGGGGCATCGAGGAACTAAGGGAACAGACGAAAGCCTATCTCGCGGGCGAACCGATCGTCAAGAACAAATTCCCGCATCAGATCGCTTTCAACGTCTTCTCGCACAATTCGGCTATCGGTCCGGATGGTTTCAACGAGGAAGAGGCGAAGATGATCAGGGAGACCAGAAAGATTTTCCACGACGATTCCATTACTATCAGCGCCACCTGTGTCCGCGTTCCGGTCTTCCGGGCGCACACGGAAGCGCTGCACTGTGAGCTCGGCACCAAAGCCACTCCGGATGAGATCAGGGAAGTTTTGTCCGCTGCTCCGGGCGTCAAGATAATCGACGACGTTCCTAACAACCACTTCCCGATGCCCATCGAATCCACCGAGGAATACGAGGTGAGAGTGGGCCGCATCAGGGAAGATTACCTCTTCCCCAACGGAATAGCGATGCTTATTTCCGGCGACCAGCTGCTTAAGGGCGCTGCCCTGAACGCTGTGCAGATCGCCGAATTGCTTTTGAATCTTTAACCAACACACAAGGTAAAAATTATGCAGGAAACCAATGCTTTAACGACCGCTGGCGCCAATCTTAGGGCCCTCGTCGACATCCCCGGCGCTCCCGGCTGGGTCGACATGATCGTTCTGATCCTGGGACTGATCTTCGCGACGATCATCATCAATCTGATCATCACGCTGATCGGCAACATCATCTCCAGCTTCAAGCCCCACAAGAGAACGGTCATCTCGCTCGTCGTGGTAGTATTCCACGTCCTGATGTGGCTGATCTTCATAACGGTCTGCATGACCGTCATCGGCGTCGACTTCGTTCCGCTGCTGGCTTGCCTGGGCGTCGGCGGCATTTCCTTAGGCATTGCTCTTAAGGATTCCATCGCCAGCTTGATGGCCGGCATCACGCTTATCGTGGGTGAAGTCTTCGTGATCGGCGATGTCATCAATGTGGCCGGCGTGGAAGGCGAGGTGGAGGAGATCACGATCCGCTACACCAAGCTTCTGGCGGGCGGCGAGAGGATCTACGTCCCGAACCTTTCCATCGTCAACTCAATCGTCGTCCTGAAGAAGTCCGTGAGACTTCCCAAGGCGCAGGCGTAACGCTAGGCGGGCATGGCCGAGATAATTCGCAACAGCTTCAGTTGGTCTTTCAGTCAGGCCAAGGATTTCTCGGCCTGCCCGCGCCGGTATTACTGGCAAAGGTACGGTTCCTGGGGCGGATGGGAGGACATGGCTCCCAAGGGAGTGAAGGCCGCCTACCGCCTCAAGCAGATGAAGAACCGCTTCGCGCTTTCCGGCATCGCGGTGGATCTCGCCGTGAAAGCAGCGATACAGTCTGTTTCTCAGGGGAAAGAGACTACTTTGGAGGAAGCGCTCGATCTGGCCACCACTTATCTCAGGAGAGCCTGGATCGAACACATGGAAGGACGCTGGCAGGTGAATCCCAAGCGTTACACCTGCATAAAGGAGATCTACTACGGGGAGTTTTCCCCGGA
>JAFYHD010000079.1 GCA_017539325.1 bacterium
TAAATCCTTGTATAATTTAAATATTAAACTGAAATAATGAGTATAAGGAGAATTATGGACTCGAATAAGAAGGAGACATCCTGGTTTGCCTGGTTCAGCCCCGTTAACTGGATCTCGGCGGTCTTGTCGTACGCTGTCTCTCTCTCGGTATACATCTACACCCTCCAGCCGACGGTCGGATTGGAGGATTCCGGCGAACTCGTAACCGCGGCGTACCGCCTCGGCGTCCCGCATCCGCCGGGATATCCCTTCTGGACTATCATGTCCAAGATCTTCTCGCTTCTGCCCATAGGGCACGACATCGCCTACAGGGTGAACCTTTGGTCCGCCTTCACGGGCGCCCTGGCGGCCGGCATGATCACGCTTATCATAACCAAGGCCGGCGAGCTCTTCTTTGACGACGAGAACGACGAGCTGCACAAGATGCACATCATTCCCGCCCTGGAAAAATACGGCCTTACGGTCCCGACGCTCGTCAACTCTCTGTGCGGCATCGCGGCCGGCGTGCTCTTCGCCCTGACCCCCGGAACCTGGTCGCAGTGCACCATTACGGAAGTGTATTCCCTGAACGCCTTCTTCATGGTGCTTCTGATGTTCCTCTCCTTCATTCTGATGTTCAATCCCGAGAAGAGGGGCGTCTTCTACGCCATGGCTTTCATTTTCGGTTTCGCGAACACGAACCACTACACGGTCTTCATGATGATAGGCGGGTTGTCCTGGGCGGCCTGGTGCGCCAAGAAGTCCGTTGAGGAATACATCACGCTCTGCCTGAACGCCGTTCTGCTTCTGCTCTTCTCGCTCTACGTCTTCAATTACCTCAAATACAACGGAACGCTGGTTAGGCTGACGCCTTTCCACTTCAACAACGTTTTGGTGGAAGGCAACTTCTTTTTGATGTTCATTCTGCCTTTCGCGGCTTACCTTGTCGTCTCCGACTGGGTCAACAGGAAATTCTTCAACTACAAGGAGTGGGGGAGACTGCTTTTCTCCTTCTTCCTCGGTCTCTGCATGTATTTCTGGCTGCCCATCGCCTCCTCTACGAACCCTCAGCTGAACTGGGGGCGCCCCCGCACCACGCAGGGCTTGTGGCACGCCATCTGCCGCGGGCAGTATGAGCAGCTCTCCTTCGCCAGGGGCATCAAAACTTTCCTTTTGCAGTGCTGGTTCTATCTGATGGACACGTGGGACCAGTATCCCATGACGCTGATCTTCGCCTTCCTTTCCATCGTCACGATCATCGTGGTGATGAAGAAGGAGAAACTGAGGAACTGGCTGATCTTCGTTCTGGTGACCTTCTTCTTCTGCGGCATCGGCATGTGCTATCTGATGAACCCGAAGCTTGACGTCACCAGCCAGTACATCAACCGAGTCTTCTTCATCATGTCGCACGCAGCCCTGGCCGTTCTGGTCGGGACCGGCATGATCACCATCACGGCCGTGCTTCTGCCCATGGCGAAGAACGTTGGCAACAAGTGGCGGGAACTGGCGCTGGGCGTCGGCGGAGCGTTCTTCGCCTACGGCCTCTTCTTCATCATCGCCGTGCCGATAGAGGCCGCGAATCCCGGAACGTTCAATTACTTTTTGGTCAGCGCCGCGCTGCATCAGCTGGGCGGAGCGTCCGTTGTCGTCGGCATTCTTTACGGCGCGATCTTCGCTCTTATCGGCGCTTCCATCTTCCTGTCCGTCCTGAAGCCAAATCTGATCGGGAAGTGCGCCATAATAATCGCGCTTTTGTGCTTTGTGACGCCTTTCATCACGGCCACCGAGAACTGGGGCGAGAACAACCTTCGCTATAAGAATTTCGGCTACATCTACGGCGAGGAGATCATGAAGATCTGCAAGCCGAACACGATCTACTACGGCGGCACCGACCCCGGCCGTTTCGTCCCGATGTACATGATCAACGTCGACCGCATGAGAGAGGACTGCTGGCTGATCACCCAGAACGGCCTGGCGGACGATTCCTACATGACGGTCTTAAGAGACCGCTACTGCGAGCCGAGGCAGGTCTGGGGCTGGGCCAGGACGCTCTTGAAGTGGCTCAACGCTTCCAGGGAAGACCACAAGAAAGGCGTGGACACCATCTACATCCCCTCGGATTACGATTTCCAGTATTCCTTCGAGCTCTATTACCAGGACGTCGAGAAGAGGATCAAGAGGGGCGAGTACGTCGGCGAGGAAGTTTCCCTGGACGGCGGCAAGATCTCCATCCGCGGCATCGAGGGCGTCATGCGCCTCAATTCCATCCTAACGAAGATGATCTATGACAGGAACATCAAGAAGCACCCCTTCTTCCTGGAGGAGAGCTACACGATCGACTGGATGTATCCTTACCTGAAACCCGCCGGCATAATAATGGAGCTCTGCGACCACAAGGTCGACATTACGCCGGACATCGTCGAAAAAGACACGGCTTACTGGGACAACATCATGAAGGTCTTCGACCAGGGCGGCACGCTTTACTTCGAGGATATAAACAACGGAAGGAAGGGCAAGGTCGACGTGGTCGCGAAAGAATTCTTCGAGGATCTGACCGCGAGGAAATCCTTCGCCAAATGCCGCACGGCCATCGGCGGACTCTACGAGTACCACAAGATGTACAAGGAGGCCGAGAAGGCCTACCGCGACGCCATCTGGCTCAACGACATGTCCGCTGAGGCTTACATGCGCCTTTCCAACATGCTCGCCAGGAACGGCAGGGAACAGGAAGGCCTCGAGATCATCAAGGAGTACCTGAAGAAAGACCCGATGAACTTCTCCATGGCCCAGTACGTGAACATGCTTACGATGGAAGTCGAAAGGAAGCAGATGCACGAGCAGCTAAAAGAAGAGCTGATGAGCGGAGAAGAGGTCGATTGGAAGAAATACATGGCGATGGCTGACAAGTGGGAAAAAGCCAAAGACTACCAGTTCGTCAATCTGATCTATTCCGCGCTGCTCTCCCGCGACGACTGCCGGGACGCCGAGCTGTTCGAAAAGATCGGCAGATCCCTCCAGCGTCAGAAACGCTACGACGAGATGGCGATCGCCTACATCCGCGGGCTGACTCTCGCGGAGCTTTCGAAGCCTAAGGAAGCGGAATTCGCCCTTCAGGTCGCCTCAGCCATGATCGCCAAGGGCCGCCATGAAGAAGCCTTGAAATACATTGAGACAGCCTACAAGGCCGACAAGAGCAAGACCAGGGGCAGGCTCATCAACGATCCGGCCTTCGATCCCATGAAGCTCAGCGACGATTCGAAGATCGCCGGCAAAATGAAGGATTTCCTGGAGGGGAAGTAAGTGAGATTCTCCCTTAGAGAACGCAAATGCGCGGAAAAACTCCTTGAGCGCGCCCTCTTCGAGGACAAAGCGGACAAAGACCTGACGAGCATCCTCTCCTGCTCGGACAAGCTGTCCCGCTTCAGTTTGAGGACGAGGCAGGATATCGCCGTTTCCGGTTTGGAGATCGTCGAGCTTGGCTTCCCCAAGGCGAAAATTGAATTCAAGTGCGAAGACGGCGACAAGCTCAGAGCCGGCGAAACGCTTGCGACCGTGGAAGGTCCGCTGCGGCCTATTCTGACTGCCGAGCGTTCCGTTCTCAACATGCTGCAGAGGATGTGCGGAGTGGCGACGCTTACCGCGAAATACGTATCCGCCGCGCAAGGCCTGGCCAAGGTCGTCGACACAAGGAAGACCATGCCGGGATTTAGGCTTCTGGACAAGTACGCCGTCAGGTGCGGAGGAGGCGTGAACCACCGCCTGGATCTTTCCGACATGATAATGCTGAAAGACAATCACCTCGCGTATTCGGGCCTCAGTTATGAGGAGCTCTTCCGAAAAGCGAGGAAAGATTATCCCGGCGTTCCCGTCGCCGTGGAAGCGGAGAATTACGACCAGGCGCTGAAGCTCGCTGAACTCAAGCCCGATCTTCTGATGCTTGACAACATTCCCGTCCCTGAAATGAAAAAGATCGCCGGCGCTCTCAAGGGCAAAGTCCTTTTGGAAGCGACGGGCGGCGTGACGTTGGAGAATATTTCGCAAGTCGCCGAATGCGGAGTGGAACGCATATCGATTGGCGCCATAACCCACAGCGCTCCCGCTGTTGACCTGGGGCTCGACGCATGAAAGCGGTCCATTTGACAGAATGCGCCTCCACGATGGACGAAGCCAGGCTCCTCATAGACAAAGGGGAGAAGCCTCCCTTCTATCTCTATTCCGACCGCCAATCGAAGGGCAGGGGACAGTACGGCAAAAGCTGGGAATCATACGAGGGGAATCTTTTCCTCTCCGTCGTGATGAACGGCGGCGCCGTGAAAGAGCCCGCTCTTCTTTCCCTGACGGTCGGGCTCGCGGTGGCGGAAACGCTTGTGAAAAAAGGACTGAAGCCGAATCTCGTCTGGCCGAACGACGTTCTTATAGACGGCGCGAAAACGGCCGGGATACTCATAGAGGAGCACGGCGGCGCTTTCATAGCGGGCGTCGGATTGAACCTGAACGCCCCCGGCGGGCCGACGGTCTTGGAAGACGGCAGGCTTATAAATTCCGTCTCCTTTCACACCGGCAAAGCGGAAGACGTCGACGCTTGGGCGCGGCTTTTGGCGGAGGCGGTAACGAATAGAATCGATTTGGGAGAGGAAGCGATCCTGCCTAACTGGCGCGGCTTCTCCCAAGCGCATGCAATAGGAGAAATGGTGAAATGAAATACGAACTTGTAGAGCCGACTTTGGGCATGATGCGCAAAGTCTACGAGCTTATTATGAGCGAGGCGGCGGAAGAGAAGCTTCTGCCCCGCGCCCTCTCGGACCTCTATGAGCACGTCCACGATTTCATCGTGGCGACGGACAAGGAAACGGGCGAGATAGTTGGCTGCGTGGCTCTCAACATCGTCTGGGAGGATCTCGGCGAGATACGCTCCCTGACCGTGGCGGAAGGGCACAAGGACATGGGCATCGGCAGAATGCTCGTCGAAGCATGCATAAAAGACGCCAAGGCCCTCGGCCTGAAAAGAATGTTCGCCCTCACTTACGTCCCGAAATTTTTCCTCAAATGCGGATTCAAGAAGATCGACAAGGAGCGCCTGCCCCACAAGATCTGGAGCGTCTGCATCAACTGCCCCAAGTTTCCGGACTGCGACGAGCAGGCCGTGGAACTTTTATTGGAAGACAAACCTACCGAACAGTAGTATCAATAAACTCTATCAGGAGTAACTCTATGTCAGATTTCATCAGCAACACCTTGCCGCAGCGTGACAAGCCTCTGAGAGTCATGGGACTCTGGGAAGAAAAAGACCCGAACGGAAACATGATGCTCTCAGGCAACATTACTGGGCGCGCCCGCGCCCTCATCACCGTCAACAACTTCAAGAAGGGAGACAGGGACCCCGACTACTATCTCTCGGTTGCCCAGACGGAGAGACCGGACCAGCAGGGCGAGGAACAGCCTCAGGAACCGCAGGTCAGGACCAGCATCAGGCTGACCGGACTTTGGCGCAACAGGGACCGCAAGGGCAAAGATTACCTCAGCGGCTCTTTGCAGTCCTTAAGGATCCTGATCTTCTCCAACAATTATCATCAGTCCGACAGAGACCCGGATTACATCCTCTACGTCTGCCAGAGCGACCGCCAGCCGAACCAGCAGGGCGGCTTCATGAATCAGGGCGGCGGCTTCGGCGGAAGAGGCGGAAGCCAGAACGAATCCCAGGGCAGCCAGACTAGCGGTTCCGGCGACATCAACGAATACGGAGAGCCTCCCTTCTGATGAAAGAAGTAGAACTCACTTACCGCGTCCCGTACGCTGACACCGACCAGATGGGCGTCGTTTACTACGCCAATTACCTGGTCTTCTTTGAAAGGAGCCGCAACGAGCTGATGCGCAGCCTTGGGCTCACTTACAAGGAAATGGAAGAAAAAGGCATCGGGCTTCCTGTTTTGGAAGCCCATGTCGAATACCACAGTCCGGCCCGCTACGACGATCTTCTTACGATCAGGGCGCGGGTGGACGCTTTCGAAGGAATAAAACTAAGAGTAAAGTGTGAAGTGAAAAGGGGAGAGACGCTCCTTGTGGACGGATACACGCTGCACGTCTGTTTGGATTACAAACAGCTGCGCCCCGTAAGGCCTCCCGAATGGTTCAGCGATCTTCTTAAATAATCTATGGCGACTTATCTTGTAACGGGAGGCGCGGGCTTCATCGGCTCGCACCTCGCAGAGGAACTAGTGAAACGCGGAGAGAGTGTCCGCGTAATAGACAACTTTTTCTCGGGAAAAGCTGAGAACATGGCTTCCTTCATAAACGACGTGGAGTTTTATGAAGGCGACATCCGCGACGTTGAGCTTTTGAAAAAGATCATGCCGGGCGTCGATTACGTTCTGCACCACGCGGCTGTCGCTTCCGTTCCGAGGTCCGTCGAGAACCCGGAGGAAAGCACGGAAGTGAACGTCATGGGAACTTTGAACATTTTGAGAAGGGCCGCTGAAAACAAAGTCAAAAGGCTCGTCTACGCCGGCTCCTCCTCGGCGTACGGCAATTCCGAAACGCAAAGGAAGAGCGAAACGGAAGCGCCGGATCCCATTTCCCCTTACGCCGTGACCAAGCTGGCGGGGGAATACTACTGCCGGTCTTTCGCGTACATCTACGGCCTCGAGACGGTCGTTTTGCGCTATTTCAACGTCTTCGGCGAACGCCAGGATCCCAAGTCGCTTTACTCCGCCGTCATTCCGCTTTTCTGCGCGGCGGCAAGGGAAGGCAGGCCCGCCACCATCTACGGCACGGGCAAACAGACCAGGGACTTCACCTACGTGAAAAACAACGTGGAGGCGAACCTTCTGGCCGCCAAAGCGCCCGGCATTTCCGGCGAAGTCATAAACATCGCCTGCGGCCGGACGGTCGATCTTCTCGAGCTGCACTCCGCCATCAACAGGATCATGAAAAAAGACCTTCCGCCCGTCATGGCTCCCCCAAGGGTCGGCGACGTGATGCACTCCAGCGCTGACATATCCAAAGCCAAAAGGCTTCTCGGCTTCGAACCGAAATTTTCTTTCGAGGAAGGCCTCGAGAGGACCTGCGAATTCTTTTCCCATTAGCTCCCTAAATTATGTCGAAATATTTACAAAAATCAGGCCTTTCCATCGCTTGCGTTATCCTTCTGCTGGTGATAACATCGTTTCCCGCCAAAGCTCTGACGGAATATGTTCCCGGGCCGGAGGCGATAGATCCCGCGCTTTTTGCGCCGAAAGACGATTATGAGTCTTTGGCCGATGCCGCCCGCTCAGGCAACGCTGCCGCCCAGACCAAATTGGCGAAGCTTTATGAGGACAAAAACGATCTTGAATCCGCCGCCTATTGGTTCGAACAGGCCGCGGAAAACAACGATCCCGAGGCCGAATACAAAATAGGCCGCTACTATCTGCGCGGACTGGGCGGCAAGCCGCAGGACCCCGACACGGCTTTGAAACACATATCCGCCGCGGCCCGCTTGGGTCATACCGAAGCCGTTACGCTGATGGGGAACTATTGCTATTACCTGAAGGATTATGACAACGCCCTGGGCTGGTTCAGAAACGCGGCCGCCAAGGAGGATCCCGAGGCTATCTACAGGCTGGGACTGATGTATGAGAACGGCGAAGGCGTCGAAAAAAACGACGCCGAGGCTTTCAAGCATTTCAAAACGGCCGCCGGAAAAGGCCACGACGACGCCTGGATCAACCTTGGCATAGATTATCTGCTCGGGAGGGGCACGAAAGCTGATTACAACCTGGCGAAGCATTGGATCGAAAAGGCGGCCGAGGCCGGGAAGCCGGCCGCGCAGGCGATCCTTGGCGACATCTATTGCAACGGCTGGGGCGTCAAGGCCGATTACACCGCCGCCCAAAACTGGTATGAAAAGGCGATCCAGGGCGGATCGACCGAAGCCAAGGATAAACTATCGCGCCTGAGATCCCGGGAAAGCGCCAGGGAGAAAGTAAGGGAAAAAGCCAAGGAGACGGCGAAAATCGAAGAAAAGCCGAGGGCAGCCACGATAAGGAAAAGGCAGGAACAGCCGAAACAAAGCAAAAAAGGCACCGCGCCCGGCATCTACAAAGCCGTGCTTGACCTGAAGTTCACCGGTCCGACGAATGCCAAGGTCGGAGACCGTTACAAGTATGTCGTTTCAATCAAGAATTCCGGTTCCGAGACGGCCGAGAACGTAGTCATCGACTACACGCTTCCCATTGGGATCCTGCTTGCCAGCGATCCCGGCACCAAAAGCTTCACCGTGAACGTCGGGAACATGGCTCCGGGCACCAAGAAGAGCTACAACGTGGATGTCGTCGCCGATTACGCCGGCATCTTCATCAACAGCGTCAGCGTAAAAGGCGCCAACGCCCACGACAAGCATTCTTCCATCTGCACGAAGGTGATCAACCGCCGGTAAAAGTTTCACGTCGCAAAAAAGCACACTCCCTGGCTCACTACTGCCACCGCAGTTTTAGAGGAACTCGCGGCCTCCGTGTGTTCGCCTTGGGAGTGTGCTTTTTTTGCTCCGAGCCTAATGCCGGGTCTTATTCTTTCCCGGTCCAGCAGAAGGTGCAGACTTCGTCCTTGGGAAGCCCGATGGCGTCCAGCATGTCGTCGAGATTCTGATAGCGCAGCGTGGTCATGGAGAATTCTCTTCTGATGTGGTCTACCATTGCTTCGTATTTCTCGGAGCCGTACTGCAGGTATTCTTCCGGAACGGTCTCTGAGAAGCCCTCGAGGTGGTTGATGGCGCGTCTGGCGGCCAGGGAGAGGACGTTGCTGCCCGATCTGGAGAAGTTCAGATATTTGCAGGTGAAAAGGTAGGGCGGGCAGGCGGAGCGGAAGTGCATTTCCTTGGCGCCGGCGGAGAAGACTCTAGACACGATGTCCCTTAGCTGCGTGCCCCTGACTATGGAGTCTTCCGTGAAGAGAACGCGCTTCTGGTCGAGAAGCGGTTTTACGACGAGTATCTTCATCCTGGCGATGACTTCCCTGACGCTCTGGGTCGTCGGCATGAAGCTTCTGGCCCAGGTCGGGGTGTATTTCGTGAAGGGTCGGCCGAAGGGGACGTGGCGCGTGTTGGAATAACCGATGGCGTAGCCTGTGCCGGAATCGGGGACGCCGGCGGCCAGGTCTATTTCCACATGATCGTTCTCGGCCAGCTTCTGTCCGGCGGCGTAGCGGAATTTCTCAACGTTGAGGCCTTCGTAGGTCGAGGCGGGGAAGCCGTAGTAGACCCAGAAGAAAGCGCAGACTTTCCTCTTTCCGCAGGGGGCGAGGATCTGTTCGGTGCCGTCAGGCGTGATCTTCACGATTTCGCCGGGGCTGAGTTCCTTTACGGTGGAGTAGCCGAGGTTGAGGAAGGCGGTGGATTCCATCGTGAAGGCGCGGGCGCCGTCCTTTTCGCCCAATATTATGGGCGTTCTGCCGTAATAGTCCCTGGCGGCGTAGAGACCGTCCTTTGTAAGCAGCATCAGAGAGCAGGAGCCGTCGATCCTCTTGAAGAGGTTCTGTATGCCGTCCACGAAGCTTTCGCCTTCATTTATAAGGACGGCTGCCAGTTCGGTCATGTTGATCTCGCCAAGACTGGTCTCGGAGAAGTGCACGGCGTGGCGCTGGCAGACTTCCTCGATGAGTTCCTTGGTGTTGTTTATGATGCCAACCGTGACGATGGCGTACTCGCCGAGGTGCGATCTTATGATCAAAGGCTGCGCGTCGAAGTCGCTGATGACGCCCATGCCCATGCCGCCGGAGAAAGAGTCGAGCTTCTCCTCGAAGCGCGAACGGAAGGGGGCGTTGCTGATGTCGTGGATGATCCTGCTGAGGCTGCCGTCCTTGGCGACGAAGGCCATGCCGGCGCGTCTGGTGCCTAAGTGAGAGTGGTAGTCCGTTCCGAAGAAGACGTCGAGTTTGCACTCGGATTTGGAAGCAACACCGAAAAAGCCGCCCATTTTTGACTCCTTTTTTTATTGGTGGCGGAGAGAGTGGGATTCGAACCCACGGTACGCTAATGCGTACACCGGTTTTCGAAACCGGACCGATCGACCACTCCGGCATCTCTCCACTTATGGTCTCAAACTGTTGAAAAAGTTTAGCAAATAGGACTGGCAAAAGCAAGGCGATTTACTGCCTTAGCGTTTGCTTTTTTGAGGTGCGTTATGGTATAATCCCCCTATTTACTGAGATTATCGAAACGATTATGGAAAGCAATACGAAGAAAACGGTTTTCCTGACCGGCGGCACCGGCTTTTTGGGAGGACATCTTGGACGCGAGTTCCTCTCTCGCGGCTGGCATGTGCTGTATTTGGCCAGAGCGAAGAGGACTGTCTCCGCTAAAGACCGTGTTTTGACTGTTTTGGAAGCGATAGATCCCAATTGGCGCGAACTGCCGGGGACTTTCGAATTGGTCGAAGGCGACATCACTCTGCCGAATTTGGGCGTCGACGACGCCGTTTGGGGCGAGAAGCTTAAAACTGTCGATGAGTTTTGGCATTCCGCCGCTGTTCTTTTCTTCTCTGAAGACCAGCGCGAAGTGACCGAGAAAATAAACCACCAGGGAACTCTGAACGTCCTTGACTTCGTGAAACGCTACGGCATCAAGCGCCTGCAGCACATCAGCACGGCCTACGTGAGCGGTCTGGCCGATCATGTCGTAAAGGAAGAAGTCACAAAGTGCGACTGGGAGTTCCGCAATCCCTACGAAGAGACCAAATATGAGGGTGAGCAGGCCGTCAAAAAATTTGCCGACGAAAACGGCGTCAAGACGACCATCTACCGCCCGGCGGTCATAATAGGGGACACCGTGAACGGAAAGTGCCTGTCGTTCACGGGATTTTATAACATCGCCAAGGTCTTCGCCTTGATGAAACGCCTTGTAGTGCGCAAGATCAACGGAGACGCCGAATTTTACAAAAAGCACGATCTTTACACAAACGGAAACTACGTCAACTATCCTTTCCGCTTTCCCTGCCCCTCCGACACGACCGTGAACCTCATCCCGGTCGACTGTGTCGTAAGCAATATCATGAACCTCTGCGAACGGCCCGAGTCCGTCGGCCAGGTCTATCATCTGACTCATCCGAATCCTCCCAAGATCCGCGAACTGCTGGTCAAGGGCTGCCAATGGATCGAGATGGGCGGGGTGGAATTCGTCGACTGCACTTTCGAGCAGTCCGAGCAAGTTTTGAGGGAAGAGGTGAAGAAATTCGCCGCTCTCGGGATCAACATCAGTTTCTGTTTGGAGATCAGCGAATATCTGCGCTACCTGTTCGGCGAACCTGTTTTCGACGTATCAAAGATACGCGCCGCTTTGAAGGAGAAATACTTCGAAGCTCCCGTTATCGACGAGGCCTTCCTCAGGAAGATCCTTGACTTCGGAGCGGGGTGCCAATGGCATGGCGTAGTCTGATCCTTTTGGCCCTGCTTTTCCTTTCGGGCTGCAGTTCGACGCTCGTCCTTCGCAACGCCAATGTGAAGGTCGCTGAGCAGGCCAACCTCGGAAGTCCGGCCGTCTTTTTCCTCGACAAGGTCGTCGTTCCCGTTTTGCCGGACGGGAAGATCGGCAAAATAAGGGCCATCGCCGATGGGCAGTGGAGCTGGGTCAAGACGCAGAGCGACCTTTCCGCCTGGGCTGACAAGGAATGGGAGAATTTCTTCAGGCGCCACGGCCAGACGATGGTCACCGATCCTAAGAAGAGCGACTACCACGTTCTGTGCGACGTAGTCAAAATTTACGCTGAAAAATTCAACGAGTACATGGGGGCTCACAAATTCGCCGCCCATGTCGTGATGCGCGTGACGATAAAGCGCGCTTCGGACGGGAACTCCGTCTACGCTAAAGAAATAAAGCAATCATTTGCTGTCACTATTCCGGTCGAAGGCTTGGAGAACGCCGGGGACGAAGCCATTTACAATTACTGTCTGGCCGCGGTTTTCCAGAACTGCGTGGAAAAGATCAGGCTGCCTTAAGATCCGGGAACAAAATTTATCCAATCTAAATGAAGAATCAAAAAATAGAAAGAGAAATAATCATCGACACCGAGCAGGCCCAGGAGCGCCGCGTCGCCGTCGTGGAAGACAAGCAGCTTGAGGAATACTACATCGAGCGCGACGAGCAGCACCGCCACATGGGCAGCGTGTACAAAGGCAGGGTCGAGAA
>JAFYHD010000080.1 GCA_017539325.1 bacterium
CTACATCGAGCGCGACGAGCAGCACCGCCACATGGGCAGCGTGTACAAAGGCAGGGTCGAGAACATCATTCCCGCCATCAACGCGGCTTTCATCGACATCGGCCTTGAGAAAAACGGCTTCATCCACATCGACGACGTTTTCGCCTCCAACTTGGACGCCATGGAGCTTGACGACGAGGACGAGGAAGAGGGCGAGAAGAAAAACCAGAACCAAAACCAAGGGAAGAACCGCCCGAAAAACCGCAAGGACCTCAAGATCTCCGACATCCTGAAAGAAAAGCAGGAGATCATCGTCCAGGTCGTGAAAGAGCCCATCAGCACGAAAGGCTGCCGCCTTACGACCGACATCAGCCTGCCGGGCCGCTTCCTGGTACTCATGCCCTTCGAGAAACAGATCGCCGTTTCCAGGCGCATCAGCAACGTCCAGGAAAGAAAGAGACTCCGCCAGATGGCCAGAGAAGTGAACCTCCCTGAAGGCTGCGGTCTCATCATCAGGACCGCGGCGGAAGGCTGTACGCAGAAGGCTTTCGAAAACGACGTGGCCTACCTTGTCAACACCTGGAAGGAAATTGAGGAAAAGCATAGGACAACTTCCGCTCCGGCTCTGCTGCATCCCGAACTCGACCTCGTTCTGAGGACGATCAGGGACAGTTACGGCGAGGACGTTTCAAGGATCGTAGTCAACACCAAACCCGATTACGACCGCATCATGACCTTCGTCAAGAGCTTCGTGCCCGAGGCGAAGAACAACGTCAGGCTCTATGAAGGCGACGTACCCATCTTCGAGAGATGGAACGTCCAGAAAGACATTGACCGCGCCTTCAGGCGCAACGTCTGGTTGAAGAGCGGCGGCTACATCGTCATCGACCAGACCGAGGCCATGATCGCCATCGACGTGAACTCCGGGCGCCACACTTCCAGCGACAATCAGGAAGAGACCGTCACCAAGACGAACCTTGAGGCGGCCGACGAGATCGCGAGACAGCTGAAATTGAGAAACATCGGCGGCCTGGTCGTGGTCGACTTCATTGACATGCATTCCAAGCAGAACCAGAAGGAGGTCGTGATGCGCCTCCAGAGCGCCTTAAAGCGCGACAAAGCCAAGAGCAGCATCTTACCCTTGTCCGAGTTCGGCCTCTTGGAAATGACGCGCCAGCGCGTCACAGAGTCCATCAGGCAGTCCGTCTACGACGAATGCCCTTACTGCCACGGCAGGGGACTGGTGAAATCGCTCCTCTCCATCTGCCTCGAACTCCAGCGCGCGCTGCAGTCCCTGCTTTCCTTGGAAAAGGAAAAGAATGTCAGGATCGATGTCAATCCCAGCGTGGCTGTCAGCTTAAGGGAAAACCTGGACATCCTCAAGAAAATCGAAGAGCAGTACAACGCGAATCTGACCATAACTTCCAATCCTAAGATGGATCTGGAGGACTATAAATTCTATGATGCCGTCAGCGGCAAGGCGCTGCAGTTGAAGCGCCGTTAACACAAAGGTAAAATTACCATGCCGACTTACGAATACCGCTGCAAAAAATGCGGATATGAGTTCGAGAAATTCCAGCAGATAACCGCGGAACCCTTAAAGAAGTGCCCCGAATGCGGAGGGCACGTGGAAAGACTGATCAGCGGGGGAGCTGGAATAATCTTCAAAGGCAGCGGTTTCTACGAGACCGACTACAAATGCAAAGCATCTGAATCCTGCCACCAGATCGAGCACGAGCATGGCGCGGGCTGCGGCTGCGAACACTGTCACCACAAAAAATAGGAAGACCTCTATGACTACCCCGAAAAGGATCATCCCCTGCCTCGACACGAAGGGCGGAAGATTGGTGAAAGGCGTCAATTTCCTCGGCCTCGCCGATGTCGGCGATCCGGTGGAGTATGCCAGAAAGTACAATGAACAGGGCGCGGACGAACTGGTCTTTCTTGACATCACGGCTTCCCACGAGGGAAGGGACACGATCGTAGACCTTGTCTCCAGGACCTCCGAAGTCATCTTCATGCCGCTTACCGTCGGCGGCGGCATCAAAAGTACCGACGACATGCAGCGCATCCTTAGAGCCGGCGCGGACAAGGTCGGCGTCAACACCGCGGCCGTCATGCGCCCCGAGATCTTAAAGGAAGGCGCCAAGATGTTCGGCACGCAGTGCATCTGCCTGGCGGCCGACGCCAGGGACCGCCGTCTCAACACGAAAGTGAACGTTGAGGAAGCGCACAAGATCGAATGGGGCTGGGACATCTCTCCCGTGGCCGTCGACGAGAACACCATCTGGGAAGTCTACGTCCACGGCGGTCGCACGGCGACCGGCATCGACCTCATCAAGTGGTGCAAATACGCCGTAAGCTTAGGCGCCGGCGAGATCCTTCTCACCTCCATGGACAAGGACGGCACAAAGGACGGTTACGACAACGCCATGAACAAGGCTGTGCATGACGCCGTAAACGTTCCCCTTATCGCCTCCGGCGGCGCCGGCTGCTTAGAGGATTTCTACAAAGGCGCCGTGGAAGGAGAAGCGGATGCCCTTCTCGCGGCCTCGCTCTTCCATTTCGGCACCCTTACTGTCCCGCAGGTGAAAGAATACCTCGCAAGCAAAGGCGTGCCTGTTAGGCCCGTAGAAAAGAAATAAGCAAAACAAAAAGGCGGCATTTGCCGCCTTTTTTAATTACCTCTTCAGCATCTTTTCCAGCTTGCGAAGTTTTGGGAAAGACACGCCGTCCTCCATTTCCCAGACAGTATCGAAGTCCCAGCCCTTGTAGGTCTCCTTTTTCTTCAGTTTGTCATTGGAAATGCCGACCTTGTTGTTGTCGCTCAAAGTTTGCTTGATGTTTTCAGCGCTGTAAAAGGAATTATCAATAGTTGCCGAATCGGGGAAAGCGATGACTTGGCCCTTTTTTCTGTCGGTAGAAATGGAGTTTAAAACAAGGCAGTTATAGAGATAAAAGCTGCCTACGCCGACAAGACGGATGGATAAAATGGCGTTCCAGTCTTTACCTGCTTTTCTAATTTTACGGGCGCTGTATCCGGTGTTGACCCTAGAGTCTTCGATATTGTCCATGCTGTATTGAAAAGATCCCAAAGAGAGATAGTTTCTCAAAACTGTGTTTTGGGAGGTGGAAAAGCAGCCGGCGGCGTTGCATTCGCGGTTTTTGAATTCAATATTCGTTCCGCATTCGTCCAGGCAGGAATTGTTGCAGCTGCCGGCAAATCCGGCAACCAGTTTTTCGCTCTTCAAGGAGCCTGATATGTAGACCCCGGAGATAAGGGCGAAATCGATGTTGCAGGCCAGTCCCGCCGCCAGGTCTTTGCCGAAGAAGCTGCAATTGACCAGCCCCAGATCTTTTATGGTGGCGAATTCCTTGGAACGCTGGGCCAGGTTCTCAAGGACGTTGGTCGAGAAATCGAAGTTTTGCACAGGAGTGCCGATCCTGGCGAAGAGGGCGGCGCCTTGCTCTTTCCTATTGATGAAAAGATTCGAGATAATATGCCCTCCGCCGTCGAAGCAGCCCCTGAAGGGGTAGGAGGCATAGGCTTTTTTGTTCTCGTGAGTATATCCTATTGGCAGAAAACCTCTGCCGCTGTTCCAACCTTTGGTCTCAGAGGCGTCGATATCGGCTGCCAAACGGAAGCATTTGGTGGAGACGTTGGTTATGTTCTCTCCCATCCAGACAAGGTGCTCGATCTTGCTGATCAGAAAAGGCTCTTCTTTACTGCCGCTGCCGGCTGGCTTAATGGCTTTGTTTTCCGCAAGCGCGGAAAGCGAAAACAGAAGTATCGAAGCAACTAGCATTAGTTTCATACTTCTATTCTAGCAGAAAAATGGAATGAATTATTAACTTGCAAATTTTATAGAACCCAATTTGCGGCCTCGATGTCTCGGATCGGGCCGGGGACGGCCTTTAAAACGTCTATAAAGCCCGTAAAAAGGCGTTCTCGCGACGATACTTGATTTTTTTTTTTTTTTTTGTAGAGTTTTTACGACGAAAATAGGGGGGTCTATGAAGTTTGATGGAAAAGAAGTTGAGGAAAGGGATATTGAAAAAATTAAATATCTCGCGAGGATTGGTGATGTGGAGGCACAGCGCTATTTAGCTTGGTTATATAAGCACGGGGAAGGGGTAAAAATGGATTTTAGAGAAGCAGAATATTGGGATGAAGAAGCTAATGGCAAAAAAAAAGCCGTGGTTTTTGGGCGTCCTATCTCGCCATGCTTCCGGTAATAGCAATCGGATGTATGTTGAGTAAATGCAATACTGCTCATAATTATAATCGCGTTATTAATCCAAATGAATATTTAAGCAATATTCCAACTAATATTCTCGAACAGATTCCTGAGAAATATCGCGAATACTTCCGCAAAGGCACTATCCCTACCGCTCTCGCTCAGAAGATCATCGACAGTATCAAATCCAATGCAGTTAGACGTGAAAGGGAATCTGATGAATCAAGCACAAATACTTTTCTTGATATAAAAAAAGATGAATAATAAATCCCAAAACAAATAACAAAATAATAAAAAGGAGCTTTAATGTCACGGAAAAACTGTCCAAAAGGTATCTCTAATCTAACGGCATTGCTTTTAATGATTATCACGGCCATGTCTGTTGTAATAGTCATGTTTTGCGTGCAGAACATAAACGCTAACAAAAATGCTCTTAATCAGCAGGAATCTTTCAACGCTCAAAATGTTGTACCTTCTCAAACAATTACCGCGCAAAACACTTTGCCTCCTACAACTGGAATTGTGACACCGCCTAATAGTAGTTACGATCAACAAATTGAAACTAAAGAAAATAAAGAAACTTTTATTGAAAAAGAGCAATCAGTTAAAATCGGTGCAAATAATGCTACTGCGGAAAATGATAGCACGATTAAAGGCTGTGTCGTAATTCAATCACCTTACAGTAATGGTACGGGTTTCTTGTACGAAAAAAACGGGGCCATTTATGTTGTCACTTGCGCTCATGTAATCGAAAGTGCTCCTGTGATCTATATACGAGATTTGGAGGGCCATGTTCTTAAAGTTAAAGAGGTTCTTATCGCAAAAGATCGTGACGTTGCTTTCATAGTTATAGAAAAGCCTGAACACAAAATCCATACCTTGTTGGCATATGAAGATGTCTCTTCTTTGACAACTCTTCCGGATGTTATTTGTTATGGTAATACCGGTGGGCAAGGCATTATTCGGCCTAACGATGGCAAAATTAAAGGCATCGGCCCGGTTGAAATTGAAATCGATGCACCAGTGATGCATGGCGATAGCGGAGGTCCCGTTGTTTTAAG
>JAFYHD010000081.1 GCA_017539325.1 bacterium
GCGCCGCGTCATGGGCTACGACGAGGTCCACATCATCAACAGGCACGCGCTTATTGAGAACAGCGCCATCGATCCCGTCCTTGGCAACGCGGAAAACTACTTCGGCTTCAACCTTAAGCTTCACGCCCAGTCCGAACCCTTCGTCCACGGCATCGGCAAGAAGGATTTCGTCCTGGTCCAGCCGCCTCTGCCCAGGGGAATGGACCGCAAGCTCTTCCAGTACGGCGGCGCTTCCAGGCTCGACGACGAAGGCATCGTGCAGCTTGGCATCTCCGTCAGCTTCCTGGAAAAAGCGATGGAAAACAACAGTTTGGCGACCCTTTCCCCCGGCTTGCGCATCGGCGTTGGCGGAGAGATCCTTATTGTGCGCGGCGAAAAGATCGTCGGCGCCGCCAGGGTCGACCTTGAAGGCCGCACGCTCACCTCCGTAGGATTGGATCCCGAGCTCATATCCAAGCTCCATCAGGGCGAGGGTTCTTTTTCCGACAAGATCGACGGCGTGGATTTCTTCGGTTTGTATGTTCAGAGCGGCGACCTTACGCTCCTTGGCGTTATGCCTACCTACGAGGTTACGAGGAAAAGGAACAGCATCGCCATCCAGCTTGTCATTTCCGCCCTGGTTTTGATGCTGGTCGTCTTCCTCTCCGTTTCGAAGCTCGTCCAGGTCATAGTTATAGACGGCATCGACCGCATCAACGCTTCCCTTGGACGCATCACGGCCGGCCACCTCGACGAGAAAGTCACGGAAAACCGCTCCAAGGAATTTGAGGAGCTCTCCGGCGGCATCAACATGACGGTGGAAGCCCTCAAGGGCGCCATCGCCGCGGAAAAGACGAGGCTGAACAGCGAGCTGGAATTCGCCCGAGCCGTCCAGATCTCCGCGCTGCCCCAGATCCACGACGACCCGCGCTTCGAGATCTTCGCCTCCATGGAAGCCGCGAAAGAAGTCGGCGGCGACTTCTACGATTTCTTCATCGTTGACGAGTCGCACCTCGCCTTTCTTATCGCCGACGTTTCCGGCAAAGGCATCCCGGCCGCCATGTTCATGATGAACGCCAAGGCGCAGCTGAAATCGAACATCCTGAACAACCCCCAGAAGCCGCTGGACGAAGTGATCTACGAGGTCAACAACAGCATCTGCGAAGGCAACGACGCCTGCATGTTCGTGACCGTCTTCGTCGGCGTCCTGGATCTGAGAAGCGGGCTTATGAACTATGTCAACGCCGGCCACAACGCGCCAATATTAAGGCGCGCGAACGGCGACGCCTCCTGGCTGCCCGTGGAGAACGGCTTCGTGATAGGCGGCATGGACAACGTCGACTACATCCAGGAGTCCATCACCCTGTCTCCCGGCGACGGCATACTCCTTTACACCGACGGCGTAACGGAAGCCATGAACCGCCAGCTCACCCTCTATGGGGACGACAGACTGATATCCCTCATGGACGGCCCCATCATGCGCTCCGCGCCAACCGACTGCATTCTTGGCGAACTGAAAAGCGACGTTTCGGCCTTCGCCGACGGCGCCCCGCAATCTGACGATATAACTATGCTCTTCCTGCATTATTTGGGATAAAAAAGGAAACGACCTATGAACGTAGCTGTAACTCTGCAATTCTCGGCTGAAACTAAGAACCTCCCCAACGTTCTGGAACAACTGGACACCCAGCTTCTCGCCGCGGGCTGCCCCGAAGACGCCAGGATGCAGCTGGCCGTGGCCGTGGAGGAGATCTTCGTCAACATCGCCAACTACGCCTACGAGGGCAAGCTCGGCTCCGCCACCATAAACATCAAGGCGGACGCCCACAAAGCGACCGTTTCCTTCGCTGACAGCGGTTTCCCCTACGATCCCCTGAAGAAGGAAGACCCCAACATCGAGCAGGCCGCGGAGGACCGTCCGATAGGAGGGCTCGGCATCTTCCTTGTCAAGGAAATGTGCGACGAGGTCCATTACGAGCGCCGCGGCGACATGAACCTTTTGACCATCGTCAAAAAGTACTGACCTTCATTCCACTTCGCGGAATTCCCCTTTCCCGTGGGAGGCTACCCTTTTTAAAAAGGCGCAGCCGCGTTCCGCTTTTTCCCTTCTCTTTACGCTTCCGTCCCTTGCCGGCCTGTAAGCGATAGCGTTTATCTGAGTC
Source organism: bacterium (assembly GCA_017539325.1). Classification (GTDB taxonomy): domain Bacteria; phylum Auribacterota; class UBA3054; order UBA3054; family UBA3054; genus UBA3054. The sequence goes on from JAFYHD010000081.1 coordinate 2,142, forward strand.
GCTTTCTCCCTTCTGCTTTCGTCAATCAGAGCCATTATCCTTCTTTCGTGGACGATTTCGTCCTCGCCCTGCAGGTACGGCGGGTCGTCGCTTATCAATACGACCGCGTCGGGCTTAAGGGAGAGCGCGAACTCCAGGGCTTTTATGGGCGTGCTGCCGCTGGTGTCGGGGTCGTTGCCGCGGTTGACTTTCATCTCCTTGGCGAGCCAGGAAGAGAGTTCCCTTTTGGCGCTCTTGGTGGCGAAACAAAGGTTAGTTCGGAAGGGGAACTTCCCGTCCGTAAAGAGCACGACGTTGAAGAGCGTGTCGGGATGGAAAAGCTCCACGGTCTTCTCGGCTTCCTTCCTCACCGCCTCGAAAACGCCCTTCTGCACGATGGAAGAAGAGGAATCCACCAGGATAACGATCGACCGCGCGGCGATCCGTTGTCCCAGGAACTCTATCTCGCCCCAGCCGTCGCCGCCCTTGGGCGCCTTACCGAGCCCCGCGTCCCCTAGGGAAAAGCTCATGTTGTCGCTGAGAGAGAGGCCTTCGCTTTCCCGCTTTACGTTTGGCTTGACCATTTCCGGTTCCGGCAGCGCAAGACTGCTCGTGTCGCACTTGGCCGAGACGCGCATGTTCTTCGCCATGCTCTGCCCGTATGATGCCGCCTTCTTGCACTGCAGCCTGTGCTTCAGTTCCCGGGCTTTCAGTTTCGGCCCGGGCGCGCTCGCCGTGAAGAGCGGTTTCGGCGGCTTTACCGCCCGGTAGACTACTATCCCTCCCGCCACGAGAAAGAGGGCAA
>JAFYHD010000011.1 GCA_017539325.1 bacterium
CTGTAAAATAAGGTAATGGCATTTTGCTATCATCGGGATTTCAAGCCATTTACGTGAAAGCGGCGAATTTGCGCAAAAAAAGAACTCCCCGGTCGCCCGGGGAGTTCTTTTTTTGTTCAAAACGAAAAAACGTCTTTATTACTGCTTGATTATCGTGTAATAAAAAGTTAGATCCGTGGTGTTCGGATAGCTTGTATCGATTTTGACCTTACCGCAGCCGCTCGCGTCGATTTCTACCCAATACCTTTGATACACCACCTGGGCAGGCGTAACATTTATAATAGTGTCCGTAGTGAGACCTGTCGCTATAGTAGCGTCAAGGTTTCCTAGCGTGATGGTCACTTTGCCATACTGCGCCGGAAAAATCGCGTCCCGAAGTCCCGGAGTCTGGGCGAAAACGTTCGTGATCATTCCGGCCATATTGGCGCTAGTCGCCACTTCCGAGCCCTCCACGGTGATCTTTCCCTTTTCAATATCCAAGCCTTCAGAACTGAAATCAAAACTCACGTCGTCGGTGAATTTAAATATAGACCAAATTTCTTGCGTACTATAAATACTCGCTTCCCAATATTGACAAAATAAATAATTGAACCATTGCTGAGGCGTTACTTCAGAACGATTTGATTCAAAAGAGCCAACATTGGTATCCGAGTAGGAATTATTACTACTTCCTCTTGGCTCTGGAGGATCTAGACTTTCATAAGAACCAAATGGTCTATAAAAGCCTCCATTTCTCACATTTGAGCAAGTATAAACATAAAGCGGATTGGTTCCGCTCCTTCGCACACAAAGCAAATGGTCCCTATCAGCAGTGATTGTTATGGGGATTCTAAAAGTATAAGTAATTCTTGGAAAATCTGATGTGTTGATATAAATCGCATGATAATCTACCATTTGATAGTTTTCAGAGTGCTCGATTTTTTGGCAAGTAGATATGTATACGTTTTGTGGAGAAATAATTCTAGTCATATCGCTACAATACAAAGTAACACTTTCCAACTGTGTGTCACGAGATACCTTAAATTTGCTACAAGCTCTATCCCAGTCGTAAAAAACTGCCGGAGGCCAGTACCCAGCTGTTCCTGGCGGCTCTTGTTTGCCAATCAACGGTGAGCTTTTGCAGAAAGACACGCTTCCATCCTGCTTGACTTCTATGACTGATTTCAAAGTCTGCACGTCAGTGTTTAAATGTCCGCAGGAATTGACCAAAGCCTGGATGGTGCTGTTGATCGTCGGAATTTGAGCTGATATGCCCGAAACGGTATTGGAAAGACTTTCCAAACTGTCCAGCAAGCCATAGAACATAATAAGCAGATCCTCGAATTCTTCGTAAGTTACGTAATTTGACCGCGAGGATCCTCTTTCTCCTTCCGAAAAGAGTTGAAGCATGGAATAGTAAGAATCTCCTGAAAGAGAAACTTGGCTTCCCGTTTTTTGCTCCTTCAAGATCGTTCCCTGCTCGTTGAGCAGTTCGTTCTGGATCAGGTCAATCTTTGAGGTAATAGCGACATACTGCTCGGAGATCTCTTTGATCGTGTCCTGGACTTCTGACAATTTTTCTGAAAGATCATAAGTTTCAGAAAAGATCTCGTCCTCAGCTTTGGTGGTCACATTGATCATAACAGCGAGTATGATCAGGAAGAAAAATGATTTGAGTTTCATAACTTAAACCTCTTTGTTTGGTTAAAGGTTACCAGTTCCTTTGATTTTACTAAATGGTCAAATTTTAAGCAATTGTGACCCGACCTTTACGCCCTTATTAGGCCAAACATAAAACCCCAAATTTCTGGCCAACTTATCAACAAGGCAGAAAAGTCTTGAAATCAACTCTAAAATATCTTCTTTGACGATATTTAAGTCATAATCTTCAAAGACATGAAATGACAAACGGACCATGCTTTTTTAATTTTGGCGGACAATTTGCTATAATATGCGAGAACGATAACAATATATCTTTTAACCAAAAAACGAGGTTTTATTTATGAAACTATTAAAACTCACTATGGCAGTCCTTCTGGTACTGTGTCTGACTGCCGTTTCGGCTTTCTCCGAAGTCATCTGGTCCGAGGACTTCGAGAGCTACGAAGCCGGTACGGAAATCGTCGGCACGGTGGAAGGCTGGAAGTACTTTAATCCGGCGGAATATTCCGGCACATCCACGGTCGTGGCTGATGGCTCCGGCAAGGTCATTAAACTGTCTAGAGTGGAAGAACAGTCAACCAATGCCTACGACATGATCTTCACGCCTGGCATTAAACTGGCCCCCTCTGAACCGCTCCGTCAGTTGACGAAGATCTCCTTCAGTCTGAAATACGGATCCAAAACTGATCTTTTCGCTCTGTACGGTATTGTTGGCGGAGCCACCAACCGTTACTTCTATATGGCCTTCAATGGTGCTGAGAAGAAAGTTAGTTCTTCACCAAGCGGCGTGGAATTCACGAACCTTGTGGACAGCTATAACGACTGCTTCGTCGTGGTGGACTACTTGAACAAAAAAGTCGTCAAGATCGGCGTGAACGGTGAAGAGAAAGACTGTGACCTCGCCTGCGGCGATGATGTTACGGAAGACGTGGTCCTGAGACTTTCCACGCAGTATAATAGTTTTATCAGCGCCGACGAGGCTGCTTATTTCGACAATCTGCAGGTTGAAACGACTCCTCGCAGCGAGGTGCCTGTGATCTATGCTCCTGACAGCGTCACTATGGGCGCTAAAGGCAAATTCACGATCTGCAACGCCGGCCCCGACGCCACGATCAATTACACGATTTCCACGGAAGCTGACTGGCTGACCATCAATCCCACAAGCGGCGAATTGACGACCGTCAAGGACATCAACCTGCGCTGCTCCCAACCGCGCGGTTTCTACAAGACCACTTTGACTGTCGACGGCGGTGAATACGGCTCTAAAGAAGTGAAGGTCATCTGCCAGAACGATGTCGTTTACGCGACCACCTTCGAAGAATTCGAAAATGGCGATATCACTACCCAGGCTGATGAATGGACAGTCGGATACGGCTCTACAAAGGTTGGCGTCAATGAAGCCACTGTAGTGGACGGCGGGTATGACGGCAGCGCGAAGGCTTTGCGTGTACATGATGATGAGGATTGGTTTGCCCCGCACATCAACTTCACCGGTACGGAAAATCACTCTTCCAGCAACAACTTCAGAGTGTCTTTTATGCTCAAGGTGACAAACCTGGGCGCTGACATATTTTTCAACAATACTGACGGCTTGGGCGAGATCGCTCTGAAAGCTACGGAAGGCGGATGCAAGATCGTTGCTCAGAACGCCGACTTCTCCACCACCAATGTCTGCGAGTATGGAGTGTGGTTCCCCATTAGTTACGTCTTGAATACCACCATCGGCAATAAGAAGCTTTTGGAATTCCAGTTCGGCGATTGTATTTACAGCAATCTCGACATTACCATTACGAGCGAGACTAGCAACGACCGTTACAAATACTTCCGTTTCTTCCTCTGGCCCAAAGGCACTGACGTTCTGATGGATAACTTCTCGCTTTCCTACGAGCCGCGCCAGAGCGTTGACAACAAGATCAGCGTTACCGGCACCAAAACTTACGACATCTTCGCCACCAACGGGACCATGAGAGTCTTCAACGAAGGTTCCGTCGACACCGAAGTGACCATCGAGTCCCCCTATGACTTCCTTACCTTCGGCGGCGAAACGAAAGTCGTGACGACCGTTCCGGCCAACAGCTACTCAGATTTTGAGATCACGCTGGATCGCTCCAGCATGGGCAACGACTACTACGTCAATCAGATCAAAGTCTCTAACGATACCATGACGCTCTATCAGCCCGTGATGATCCAGTCCGGCGTGGAAGGCGAAGGCTATACCTTCTACAAGAGCTATTTCGATACCCTGGAAGAAGGCATTGACATTCGTGAACTAGACCCCGCTTGGGTCACCGGCTATGGCGCGCCTCCTCTTTGCCCCATTACGGAAAAGGCCGGAGCAAAGGCGCTGGCTTTGAATTACAATGCTTATAACGCCTTGCACTGCACCATCCAATCTCCGACCGGCCTTTCGGAGGAATATAACTATCGCGTCTCCTTCATGGCGTATATTCCCGCTGGCTGGGATGGCACTTATTACAACTACTACGTTGGTTTCCAGACTGACGGCGGTACTTATTTTGAGCAGAACTTAGAGGGAAATGCCGACGGTTTCGTAACGCTCTCCAATATGGGGAACAAGCCGGACCTTGGCAAGTGGTTTGATGTTTCCTATACTTTCAACATTTTGCCGTCCAATGAAAAACATTTGGAGACGACCTTCGACGGCGTCACCTCAAACCTGAATTACAATATCAACTTCGGCGACAAAGATCAGCTTACTTACTGGCGGTTTTTCGGATGGATCCGTGACGACGACGCTGCTGCTCCCATCTATTTGAAGGATATCGTCATAGAAGCTGTCGCCCGTCCGGATTCCGGCCCGCAGTTGGAAGTCGGGAGGATCGGCCAGATCTTCTATCAGGACAAGGACAAAGATACTGAGCTGACAGTCATCAACAGCGGCAAAGGCAATCTTAGCTTCAGCGCCGAGGTCACTGAAGGCGCCGGCTGGCTCTCCATCAGAGCGGCCGACCCCGAGACCGGTATCCTTGAAGACACCATCGAAGGCACCGGCTCCAAGAAGTACACCTTGGACATCGACAGAGAAGCGCTGGGCAACACCTACGGCCTCGGCAAGATCACCGTCACCGGCGCCGGCGCGACCGAAGTTGCCGACCTCTATGTACAGGGTTATGACGACACCGGCATTACCTTCTATTACAGCGACTTTGAGGAAACGCCCTTCGGCGTCATCAACAGAGTCGATCCCGCCTGGCTGCATGATCTCGCCACCGTCGTCGAAGAAGACGGCACCAAGTGCATGAAGCTTCAGGGCGGCGGCGGACCGCTGCATTGCAAAGTCAACGTCCCCGACAAGCTCTATGACGATTACAACTTCAGAGTCAGCTGCCGCGTCAAGGTACCCCGCGAGGGCGTTCCGCAGCTGACCTTCGGCGCCAACAGACGCCAGGGCGAATATACTCTGAACTGCAACGAAAACAGCGAAGTTTACTTCACCATCGTCGACAGCGACAATCATGACGCGGTCTCCAATACGATCCCGGCCGGCGAATGGTTCGATATGAGCTACACCTTCAACTCCGATCCTCTCAACAGAAGGACGGTCTCCGTTCAGTTCGGCGACGAGTTCTATGAACTCGACGATCCCAACACGAACCCCGACTGCGTCGACAGCTACTTCGAAGAGTTCCGCTTCTATATCTGGGACAATGCCGAGCCGTATTTCATCGACGACTTCCGCATCGAAGCCGTCGGCAGGCCGAACATTCCGCCTGTCATGGTCACCACGCTGCCCAACGTTCCGGTTTCTTACACCGCGGATGAGTTCGAGGTCATAGTCCGCAACGGCGGCGGCAACAGCTTCCACTTCACCGCCGCGCCCGGCCCCGGCGTCGATTACCTGAACGTTCCGACGAACACCTTCGAAGTAAAAGGCGCCTACAGAATGACCGTCAAGATCGACCGCAGCAAGCTCGGCTACGGCTTCTATCGCCCGACCATCCGTTTCAGCACTGATATCGAAGGCCAGGAGACCGTGGATGTCGAACTGCCAATCCAGAGCGGCACGCCTGAAGAAGGCTACGTCATCTACGCCTCCAGCTTCAACGCTCTCCATACTACCAAGGAAACTGACGACCAAGTGGTTGGCGAACTTTCCGATCAGGATCCCTGCTGGCTGAAATGCTCGAGCTGGAACAGAGCCGACATCGTTTACGATCCCGCCGGCAGCGGCAACAAGGTCGCGAAGTTCATCAACGCCAACGACTGGGTGACTTACCCCGGCTACCAGCTGAACCTCGGCATACCCGCCGAAGCGGCTCAGGATTACGACGTGGTCTACTCCATGGATATGTACATCCCGAAGACCTACGTTGACAATCCGGAAAGCGAGCATGGCTCCGCCGCCTTCTTCGTTTCCCAGGCCCCTGGCAACAGACAGTGCGAAGTGGCCTTCTGGCTGAACGAAGAGCAGGCCTCCCTGCCCGTGTATATCCAGCCCCAGGATATCACGACCAGAGATACCTGGTGGACCAACCGTGTGGAAACCGCGACGCCCGTCGAGAGCGAATCCTGGTTCAGGTTCTACATGAGATTCTCTACGAAGCTCGTTGATTTCGACCACAAGAACCTCTGGGCGATCACCTTCGGCGAAAACGAATACCAGATGGAAGGCGAGGATAGCGAACTGACCTATCCGGGCGGCATCACTGAAGATCAGCTCGACAGGGAAGACCTGACCAAGCTGAAACTCTGGAGCTACAGCGACAACGCCAACATCTGCATCGACAACGTCAACATCCTTTTGGTGCCCAAGGGACTGCCTGAACCGGCCATATTCGGCATCCTGGCTCTCCTTGCTCTGGCTTTCGCGAGAAAGCAGAGATAAGCAAAGCCTAAGCGCTGACGCTTAGCAAAAAAGAACTTCCCGGCCCCCGCCGGGAAGTTCTTTTTTTAACGTAATGTGGACGTCAAATTTCTCCGGCTAATTTAAAGTCTGACTTTATTGTAGCCGATAGCAACATGGCGCGCATAATCTCTGCGCTTACCTTGGCGGATCCTTTACCGCTATGGCGTAAATATCGTCAAATAAAATGTTTTTGCCATTCAATTTTAACTTTTTCAACGTCAGGTCGAGCTCCGTCACCGCCCCCCTTATGACGACGTCGTGGAAAGCGTGGTGGCAGTAGACCTCGACGAGCATCCCCCGCTCGAGTTTCAAGATGGCGCGGGAGTTCTCCTCCGCTTGCTCATCGGATATTTCGTGGCGCGCGACCCTCGCGTGACGCTCCTCCCTGTCCCTAAGCGCCTCCTTGAGGCCTTTCATGGCGTCGAAGGGCGCGAAGAGCTTAGCTCTTTCCAATCTTGTCAGCATAACCAGCTCTGTGCCCTCCTATGAAGCCGTTCCTTTCCCTTTGCGTTCCCTCCGGCAGGTAGTTAACGGCCGGCAGCACCGCGTTCTTGCCGAAGCATCCCTGGATCGCCAGGACCGTCTGCTGCACCTTCTTCTCTTTTTCCACCGCCTCGAAGTTGGTGAAAAGGTCATAGCCCTCGCAGCCCTCGTCGCAGACGTTCTCGAAAAAAAGGCCCAGCCGCCTTATGGGCACGCTTCTTACGGTCGTCTCGTCGTAGATCTTCAAGGCCGCCTCCACTATGAAGGAGGCCAAGGCAGTGGAGACTCCCAGTCTTAAGCTTCCCTTGGTGGGCGTCAAAGCCTCCCTGCTGTAGCCCACGAAAATACCGACTTTAGCGGTGATCAATTTCCTTTTCATAAGCTCGCCCGCGCCGTTTATGGCCATCTCACGGATGACCGTCCGGGCTTCTGCGTAACTGTAATCCCTCGGCAGAATCTGGGTGAAGGATACCGATTTGCTTTTAGACTTATAGTTCTTGATATCGGAAATAAGGCAGGGCTCCCGGCCCCAGGCGTGGTCTATCAGGATCTCCGCGTCCTTCCCGAAAAGCTTGTACATCACGTCGCAGGGCAGATTCGCGACCCCCCGCATGTCGTAGACGCCGTACTTTTCCAGCCGCCTGGCCGTGCCTGCCGCCACCATCCAGAAGTCCGTGATTGGCCGGTGGTCCCACAGGGTCTTTCTGTAAGTCTCCTCGTCCAAAAATCCGATGTGGTCTCTGGCGTGCTTGGCCGTGATGTCCAGGGCGATCTTGGCGAGGTAAAGGTTCGTCCCCACCCCCGCCGTCGAGGGGATGCGGTAGCGAGTGGCGATCTCGTTCATCAGAAACTTCGCGAACGCAACGGCATCCATTTTCATGAGCGCCAAATACCCCGTGGCGTCGATGAAAGATTCGTCGATGGAGTAAACGTGTATGTCCCCGGGGTCGAAATAGTCGAGGTAAAGGGAATAGATGTCCGCCGCGTACTCTATATATAGAGCCATCCTCGGCGGCGCGATGTCGTAGGCTATCCCGCTGGGAATGTCGCTCAGCCGGCAGCGGTTCTTGACGCCCAGCGTCTTCAGTTTCGGCGAGACGGCCAGGCACAGGGCGTTCCTCCCCCTTGTCACGTCCGCCACCACAAGGTTCGTCTCGAAGGGGTTAAGCCCTCTTTCCGCGCATTCCACCGAGGCGTAGAAAGACTTCATGTCTATGCAATAGTATGTGCGCGACATAAATTACAGATCTTTTATGACCTTCACGGCCACTCCCTGAACTTCGCAGGAATTAACGTAAATGTCCGCCATGGCCGGATTCTCCGGATGCAGCCTGAACCTCTTCTTCCCAGGTTCGGGATAAAAGCGCTTCAAGGTCGCCTCCTCCCCAACCAGGGCCACCACGATCTGCCCCTTCTCCGCGAAATTCTGACGCTTCACCAGAACGAGGTCGCCCTCCTCTATCCCGGCCCCCGTCATGGAATCTCCAACTGCCCGCAAAAGGAAAAACTCGCCGCTGCCTATCAAAGCCTCCGGCATCCTTACGTATTCCTCGATGTTCTCCTTTGCGTAGCGCGGCAGACCGCAGGCCACCCGTCCCAAAACCGGCACCATAACGGAGCCGCCCTTAACCCTGGCGGGAACGAGGCTCCTGTATCCGGAATACCCAACGATGCCGTCCGATCTGAGCTTCGCCACGTAGCGGTGCGCGGTAGTCTTGGATATCCCCGCGCCGTCAGCGATCTCCTGCAGCGAAGGGGAATATCCGCGCCGCTCCGTAAATTCCCAAACGAATCTCTCCACGGCCCGCAAAACGTTTTTGTCCTTGCTTCTCATAAAAACTCCTATCCGGAACAATCGTTCCATTTAGACTCATTATACCATACCCCCTACCAAAATCAATAGCCCGAAAATGTCGCGATTATTTCCCACCCGACCTTAGTTTTCTTGATTTTCGGGACGATTTAGTGCAAAATAAGGTAATAGAAATATCAAAAACCTGTAAAATAAGGTA
>JAFYHD010000082.1 GCA_017539325.1 bacterium
CACATAACACGAGCCCTTCGGCTTCTTGTAATCCGCTACTGTGAAAAAAACCGCGTTGCTCGCGCAGGTAATTTCAGCGCCCACGACAGCCGTAAGATCCAAAAGAGCAATATCCTTCGCTTCTACGGGACACTTGGGGTAACTTTCAGCCGAACCGGCTTTCAAATGACAATCCACAGCAGGAACCAATTTTTTAATTTCCAGAGACAACAATGAGATCCTGTCAAAAAACTCCTTAAATTCTTCCGGCTTCATTTCCGGATGAGCAGGCTGCCTCGAGGATACCATGGCTTTTAATTCCAAAAGAATTTTAGTCTGGGCTTTGTCGAAAAGTTCGCGGGCCTCTTTCCACATGCCGCCGTGCATAGCGTATACGCCGGCCTTATAATAATTGTCAATGGTTTGGAGCTCTTTGTTTTCCGCCATCTTTTCAAGTTCTTTCTGGAGCTTGCATTTTCTTATGAAATAATGAGCGAAGCGCCAAACATCCGCCTCGTAGGTCTCCATGCATTCGTTGAAATATTTGATGGCCTCGTCGTATTCGCCGAAGCCCATAAGATCGATGCCGCGCATGAAGTAGGAGCGGCAGTCCTTTTCCCCGGGCCAGTCGGCGCAGTCGCTCATTACGGCAACGGCTTTCACCGGATCGGTCAGGCTGCCTTTGTTGTCCTTGATGGTCAGAGTAAGTTTCCCGTCTTTTCCGAAAGTTTCCCAAACGCCTTTGGGCACGGTGAACCAGATCAAGCCTTCCTTCCCGGCCTCGCCCCTTGACCAGGCCAGCCACTTGTCCACGTTAAGGTCGAGTTCGTAGGAGCCAGTTTTGACCTTGACGCCGAAAAGCATGGAAGTCGGGACGATCTTGCCGTCAAGCCCCTTGGCCAGCTCGACGGTAATATTCTTTATCGCCTCGTTGGTCGGGCATTGCTCGATCGAAATGGTCTGGCCTTCACACCAGTAATTGTCCTCAGCGAAAGCGCAGGCGCAAAAGACGCACGCGCAGAGAAAAAGTAAGCAGTACTTACTCATTGCCGTTGTTTCCTTCTATTGATTACTCCTTACTTATTTTAGCAGAATTTGAGCGCAAAAAAAGCACATACCCCTTTTGGGAGTATGTGCTTTTTCCTTTTCCTAAAAAGGAATCGTTAATTCGCGGCGCTGGCTTTGTCGGTCTTGGTAAAGATGACCGTCAGACCGTAGAGCATGACGACCGCGAAGCAAACGGCCACCACCACGAAGGCGGTGTTGATGTTGGTAAGGTCGGAGATCTTGCCCTGCACCGGGGTGATCACAGCGGCGCCAAGGATGGCCATGATAAGACCGGAGGAGCCGATCTTCGCGTCAGCGCCAACATCTTCCAGCGCGAGCCCGTAGATGGTCGGGAACATAAGCGAGAGGGCGATGGAGATAGAGAGGATCGCGCCCACGCAGAGCCAGCCGCCGCACATGCCGTGGCAAAGCATAACGATGAGGGCCATGGCTATGCCGATAACGGCCGCCCAGACCAAGAGCTTGGAGGGCGTCACGTACTTCATCAGCCAGGTGAAGACGAAGCGGGCGATAATGAAGATGACGATGGTCGCTATCTGGTAGTTGCCGGCCAAGGCTTCGCTGATGTTGAATTCCCTGATTACCATGCGGATGGTGAAAGACCAAGTGCCGATCTGCGCGCCCATGTAGAAGAAG
>JAFYHD010000083.1 GCA_017539325.1 bacterium
GATGCTTCAGAGCGAACGAGGCATATATCCCCACGCGAACTCACGGAGGACGCTAATTAAGGCCATGCACGCGCAGTCCGTGAGCGGGGGATATATGCCTCGTTCGCGATAAAATTAAGCGATGTCTTTTTCGGGCTCGGGTTTCTTGGGAAGGGTGTCAACGATCGCGCCCGTCGGGCAGTTCGCCAAACAATTCCCGCACATCGTGCATTTCTTCTTGTCGATCTTAGCCACCAGGCCGTCCATAGAGATGGCCTCGGAGGGGCAGTTCTTCACGCATTTCTGGCAGCCGATGCAAGCGGTCTGGCAGAATTTCCTCTTGACGACCGGCTTGTCCTGCGAGGCGCAGGCGACCTTTATAGAGCGGGAAACGGGGCCGACGGCGATGACTTTCTTCGGGCAGGCCCTGGCGCAGCTTCCGCAGCCGCCGCAGATCTCAGGATCGATAACGGGGATCTCGCCGGGCTTGATGCTGATGGCGCCGAACTGGCAGGCCTTTACGCAGTCGCCGAGCTTGAGGCAGGAGAACTTGCAGTCGAAGGGGCCCTGGGCCGTGATGTTGGCCTGGGCGCAGGTCATGGGGCCGGTGTATTCCACCGACTGGGAGGAGTGCCCCTGACAGCGGATATAAGCGATGGATTTCTCAAAATCGCCCAGTTCCTGGCCCATGATGGCGGCTATTTTGGCGGCTACCTCTTTGCCGCCGGGCGCGCAGTGGTCGAATTCCGCCTTGCCTTCGGCGACCGCCGAGGCGTAAGCCGAGCAGCCGGCGAAGCCGCAGCCGCCGCAGTTGGCGTTGGGAAGCACTTCCATGATCGCCTCCACTCTCGGATCAGTTTTTACCGCAAATACTTTCGAGGCAATGGCTAAGATTATGCCGAAGATCAGGCCGAGGCCGCCCATGCAGATTAGCGCGTACAACATAATTTGTTCCCGTTTTTTGATTCAGTTGAAATTCTATCAGAAAGGATTTGGGATTGCAATTTGAGGGCGGCTTTTGGTTTGACACCCGGGGCCACAATAAGGTATAATATCTTTAATAATCACTTAAGGAATATCTATGAGGATCAGCAAACTATTTTCCCTTCTGGTTTTTCTTATTTTCCTGAGCGTCCCGGCTTTGGCGGCGCCGTCCGCGGCTGCCGAAGAGGCCGTGAATAAGGCCCTGAAGACGGCTGACAAAGCCCTGACCGCGGCCATCCCGCTCCTGGAGAACGCCGAGAAAAACTATCCCTTCCACCCGGCGAACATGGAAGTCCTTTATCAGCTGGCCATGGCTTATGTGGAGGTCGGGCGCTACGACGACGCCAACAAGACTCTTGACAAACTCTCCCAGCGCTACGGCAAATACGCCGACACCATCCAGCGCGTGGACGAGGCCAAGGTCGCCAAGGCGCATGTTCTGGTCGCCCAGGGCAAATACGACGAGGCTCTGGCGCTGGTGCAGAAGTTCCTGAGGGAAGTCCCCAAGAGTCCGGCCAGAAATTCCGCCTACCTTGAATATGCCAAAGTTTTGGTGAAGAAGGGCCGCTACGACGAGGCGAAAAAGGCTATCGCTGACTTCACCAAGAACCCCAATCATGAGCTTTTCATTCCCTCCTCCTACGTCCTGGCCGAGATCTTCGTCAGGAACGGTCAGCCCGAGGAAGCGGAAAAGATGATGCGCAACATTTTGAAGACGAACAACAACAAAGACGTGCGCATCGCCACTTTTTACAAACTGGGCGAGATCTACCGCGGATGCAGCAACTACGTCGGCGCCATCAACGTTTACCGCAGGATCAAGACTCCGGGCAAGAAACCGGACGAAAAAGCCCAGAACGCCGGCATCCTCTGGGAGATCGCCCAGACTTACGAAAATCTCGGGCACTTCTTGGAAGCGAGGATCGGTTTTGAAGGCATCATGCGTTTGTATCCGGAAGTCGAGTTCAGCACCCAGGCCTGGTTCAGGGCGGTGCAGAGCGACATTTCCGCCAAGGATTTCAAGCGCGCCGAGAATTCCTACGTTGAGTTCATCAAGAAGCATCCCGGCAACGATATTGCCGCTCCCATGAGGCTCGTGCTGGCCCAGGCTCTCTTAGAGGACAATCAGCCGGGCGAGGCGGTGAGAAATTTGAAAGCCGGCCTTGAAGAGTACAAGGAAGGCGAAGTCGCCGAGAACATGTATTTCCTCCTGGGAGATGCGCTCCTGAAAGACCAGAAGTACAAGGAAGCCGAGGATACCTTAAAGCAGTTCGCCGAGAAATTCCAGGAGAGCACGCTCGTTCCCCAGAGCTACGTCCGCCTGACGGAAGGCTACATCGAGCAGAAGCGTTATCAGGAAGCCCTGGATTTCCTCCAGAAGACCATAGAGGAATTCCCGGATTTCGCCAAGGAATACAAGCTTGACGAGTATGTCTACGAGATCAAGCTCGCTTACGCTACGGCGGAAGCGGAGCAGAAGAATTTCGAGAAGGCCGCGGAGCTTTGCGCGGAAGTCACGTTACCCAGGCTTAAAGAGCAGGCTCTGTATCTGCAGGCCGACATGTGCGTGAAGCAGGGCAAGGTCGACGAGGGCGTGGAAGTCCTCGAGAAGATGCTGACGGAATTCGCCGACAGCGATCTGCAGGCCGACATCCTTATGACTTTGGGCGGCGTCTATATGTCCGAGCAGAAGTATGACAAGGCGAAAGAGACCTTCGACCGCGTCCTGGCTCTGGATAAGGAAGCGGCCGAGAAGTCCAAACCGGTCGCCTTACTGCAGAAGGCTTTCTGCTCTTATTATTCCAACGACATGGCCGGAATGAAGGATAACCTCGACAAGATCCTGAAAGATTATCCCAAGTCTCCGGAAGCCGGCGACGCGCTTTACTGGATGGCTTATTTCGCCAAGACCGACCGCAAGTACGCGGAGGCCGCCGAATACAGCGCCAGGCTCGTGAAAGAATATCCCGAGCACGGCTACGCCCCTGAATCCGCCTATGAAGTCGGCGAGGACAAGGTTTTAGGCAACAAATATTTTGAGGCGGTGGAAGCTTTCAAGGAAGCTTACCAGAAATATCCCGAGACTGGCTACGGCGCGCTTTCCCTGGTCAGAGTAGGGGAGGTGCTCGTCAGCCAGCAGTACTCCACCGAAGAGTGGGAGAAAGATCTTGAGGCCATGGGCAGCGACGCGGCGAGGATCGCCCTGCTTTCCATTCCCGTGAGAGCCAAGGACAGGGAAAAGACCGATGCCGCTCTGGCGAAGCTCGACAGCTTCAAGATGAACGACGCCCAGAAAGGCTACGCTCTGGCGTTCAAGGCGGCTGCTGAGAATCTGGCCGGCGCCTATGCCAAAGCCGCGCAGACCGCCGACGAATCGCTCGCTCTTACGAGGGAAGTCGCCGAGAACGTCGACGAATCTCTCTTCCAGCGCGCGGAAGCCGCCTATCTTTCCGGCGATCACAAGTCCTGCTCGCCTCTCTACGACGATCTGCTCGACAACTTCGTGGTGCCGAACGCCCAGGTCAGGATCACCGCTTTGCTGCACCGCGCCCGCTGCGCTCTAGAAGCCAAGGAAGCGAAAGTGGTAGACCAGAAGTGCCAGGAAGTCCTCGGCCTGAGGCCCGACGCCAAGCAGTCCGCGGAAGCGGTCCTGATGCGCGCCGAAGCGAACTTCATTTCCGGCAACGTGAAGGAGGCGGCGCAGTTCTACAAACGCTGCACGATCCTTTACGGCAAGATGCCCGACTACGCCGTTCCGGCTTACAAAGGCCTAATAGCCTGCTATAAGAAGCTCGGTCTTACGAACGAACTGAACGAAGCCCAGACCCAGTTCAAGGCCCGCTACCCCAACGATGCTGAATAATTAAGGAAGATCATATGAACAGAATTTATTTGGTTACAATGCTCCTTCTGGCGGTCAGTTTCGCCGCGACCGCCGACGAGCTCGTATTGGCGAACGGCACGCGCTACAAAGGGACAATTTCCCGCAACGCCAAGGGCCAGGTCGAGATTTCGACCAGCAAGGGCAGCTTTTCCTTCGACGACGAGAAGGTATCCTTCAAGCAGACGAAGATCAACGAGCCCGGCGATTTCACGGACTTCCAGACAGCCCTGAAGAAAAAAGACTTCGCCAAGATCAAGACCATTTCAGCC
>JAFYHD010000084.1 GCA_017539325.1 bacterium
CATGGCAAGAATAAGGCCCATGATGAAGGATACGAGCAGCACGATGCCCACCGAGCGCATGCCGCAGCTCGTGATCTCGTAGAGCGTCCTGGCGTAGCGGAAACCGTGCGGAATGAAGGGGCCGCAGACCGTCCAGTAAACGATGTCCTGCATCAGTTTGAAGAGATAAACTAGCATCTTCAAAAAGCGGTCCGTCCGGATGACAAGGTTCATTATCCTTCTCTTTCCGGCCCGGGCGACCCTGGCCACGGTGATCGTGTCGTTTTTCTCCTTGGTGAAATCAATGAACCGCATCGTCTCTTCGGGAATGTCCTCGAAGAGCCATTCGATCTTTTGTTTTTCAAGCCTTGCCAAAACCTCCGCCAAAACAGCGGACCTTGTGATGGGCCAGGTCTTGACCGCCTTGCCGGAAAGGCAGACGGTAATGTTGCGGCGATCCTTGTAGGCGTTGAGGATGCGCAGACATTCGGGGTAATCGAAATCCGCCGAAAGGATCCAGGTGCTGATCTCTTTTTCAGGAGGCATACGCTTCTCCTTCCGTCAAAAGATCGCGCGCTTCTCTAATGTCATGGACTCTCAAAAGGAAAGCGCCCTTTTCTACGGCGACGCGGTTCGCCCTGATCGTTCCCTGCAGCCCGGAATTGCTTGCGCTTTCGGGGAGAGTGGGATCGGGCCTGGTGAAACGCTTCCTTGAGGCACCGAACATAATACGGCCGCCCGGAGCGTTCAGTTTGTCAAGTTCATTTGTGAGGCGCCAGTTGGCTTCCATCGTCTTGCCGAAACCCAGACCGGGGTCCCAGACGACGCAGTCGATTGGAAGGCCGGCCTTCACAAGTTCCGCCGTCTTCTCCTCCAGGAAGGATCCAACTTCGGCCGTGCCAACATCAGCGTTCCGTCCACTGGCAAGATCCTTGGGTGAATGCATCAGTATGAAGCCCGCGCCAAATTTGGCGGCGACAGACACCATCATTTGGTCACTCAAAGCCGAGACATCGTTTATAACGTCCGCGCCCAAACTAAGCGCCTTTTCAGCGACATTCGCCCTTCTGGTGTCGATGGAAATAAGCACATCCGGCAGGGCTTTCCTTATCATTTCGAGCGCCGGGAAGAGCCTTCTCCCCTCCTCCGCCTCATCAATGAGAGCGGAGCCAGGGCGCGTCGATTCGGCGCCAATGTCAAGCATGTCGGCGCCGTCATCTATCATTTTTTTCGCTCTTAAAAGAGCCTCTTCGGGAGTCGCGCTGCGGCTGTCAGCGTAAAAGGAATCCGGCGTCAGATTTAAGATCCCGACGATCAGGGGACGCTCGAAAGTTACGTCCTTTCCCTTTATACGCCAACTAAAGCTTCGCATTACTCTCCCCCGCTCTCCTCTGTTTCGGTCTGCTCAGCAGGCTTTTCCTGCTTTTCGCGTTCCAGTTCGCGGCCCTCTATGATGTCCTTCACTTCGGAGCCTTCCAGCGTCTCGTATTTCAGAAGCGCTTCCGAGAGTTTGTCCAATGCTTCGCGGTGTTCCGTCAATATCCGCTTCGCCTCGCTCTTCGCTTTCAAGATGAAGGCGTTTATCTCGCTGTCTATTAGATTCGCGGTCTCGTCGCTGTAGTCGACCTGACGGCTCACTTCGCGGCCGAGGAAAAGCGTTTCCTCGCGCTGTCCGTAGACTCTGGGCGAAAGCTTGTCGCTCATGCCCCACTCGCAGACCATGCGCCGCGCGATTTCCGTCGCGCGCTTGATGTCGTTGCTGGCGCCCGCCGTTATGTCGCCGAAGACGATCTCCTCGGCCACGCGCCCGGCGTAAAGGGAAACCAGGATGTCTTCAAGTTCGGCTTTGGAGCGGTGCATCCTGTCTTTTTCAGGCATGGAGAAAGTGGCGCCCAAAGCCTGGCCTCTCGGGATGATCGTGACCTTGTGCACCGGATCGCCCTTTTCAGAGAGAGCCATGACGATCGCGTGTCCGCTCTCATGGACCGCCGTGATCTTCCTGTCTTTCTCGTCAAGCGCAAGACTCTTGCGTTCCCTGCCGAAGCAGACCTTGTCCCTGGCGGCCTCGAAGTCCGCCATGGTGACTTCCTCGTGATTCTGCCTGGCGGCCCAGATGGCCGCTTCGTTCACGATGTTCTCAAGCTCGGCGCCGGAAAGCCC
>JAFYHD010000085.1 GCA_017539325.1 bacterium
ACACTAAAGCGCCGCCTGCTTAACGAAACCGGCGATGGCCTCTTTCAATTCCGCCGCGCTTCCGTAGCGCTTTTCCGGCCCCAGAAATCTTTCCGGCATAACTTTCAGTTTCTCGCCGTAAATGTCTTCGGAAAGATCGAGAAGATAGATCTCCGCCAGCGTTTCCCCCTTCTCCTCAAAGGTCGGCCTGTCCCCCAGGTACATCAAAGCTTTCCCGCTTCGGCCTTCCAGTTCGTATTTGGCGCTGTAAACGCCTTTTTGCGGCGTCAGGAGCCCGTTTAGGCCTATGTTGGCGGTCGGATATCCAAGTTTACGCCCCACGCCCCTGCCGGGCCTAATTTCGCCGCTCAGCGCCCAGGGGCGTCCGAGCGCCGACGCTAATTCACGAAGTTTGCCTTCCTTCAAAAGCTCGCGGCAAAGCGTCGAGCTCACTATTTGTCCGTTTAGCAGAAAAGGCTCTTCCTCCTCGCACAAAAAGCCGAATTTCGGGGCGAGCTTTTTCAGGAGCGCGATGTCGCCCGCCCTGTCATTTCCGAAGCGGCAGTCGTAGCCCGCCAGGACAAGCTTGGCGTTGAATCTCTCGCACACCACTTCCTTAAGGAACGCCTCAGGGGAAAGCGAGGCGAATTCCTCGGTGAAAGGCTCAACCACCACTTCGTCGACTCCAGCCGACTTAAGGAGCGCCACGCGCTCCTCGATGCTGGTCAGCAGTAATTCCGAACGGAAAACAGGACGCGCGTCGAAAGTGAGCACGAGGCTCGGCGCCCCAAGTTTGCAGGAAAGTTCCTTCAGGCGCTTCAAAAGGGCCAGGTGCCCAAGATGAACGCCGTCGAAAAAGCCCAGTGTCAAAACGCACCCGCTGCGCATGCCTTATTCGTCTTCCTCTTCGAGGTCGGCTATCTTGCGCAGAAGATCCTGCTCGTAATCTTTGTCGCTCATGTTCTCCTCGTCTTCCCTGCGGCGGCGCTTCTGCGTTCTCACCTTGGCTCTGCTCTTGGTGCGGGAAACGACGGTGACGTCGGCGAAGGGAAGCGTGACGATGGAGCCGTCGTCCATCTTGAGGGTGACGGTGCCGGCGAGGAGCGAATTGTCAACGACTTCGCCTGTGCCGTTTTCCGTCCTGACGATCTGGCCCTTCCTCGGGACCTGCTGCTCGAGGTCGCGGTAATTGCGCTGCTCGTAAGCCAGGCAGCATTTAAGGCGGCCGCAGGCGCCGCTAAGTTTGGCGGGGTGCAGCTGGATCTGCTGGAGTTTCGCCATCCTTATGTTGACAGGCACGAACTCATGGATCCAGTTGGCGCAGCAGGCTTCCCTGCCGCAGCAGCCGATGCATCCGGAGATGCGCATCTCGTCGCGGATCCCGACCTGATGGAGCTCGATCCTGATGTGCAGCTCCTTGGCGAGGTCGCGGACAAGCTGGCGGAAGTCCACTCTTTCCGGCGCGGCGAAATAAAAGATTATCTTGGTGCGGTCGTAAACATACTCCGCGTTTATGATCTTCATGGTAAGATTCAGCGCGTTGGCGGAATCCTGGCAGAATTTCATCTGCGCCACGGCGTCCAGGTGATTCTGCCTGATCACGGCCATATCTTCCTCCGTGCAGACCCTCACGACTCTCTGGTACTCCAGGAGCTGGATGTTCTCCATCTCCTCCAGGGCCATGATGCGCCCGCAGTCTATTCCCCGCTCCGCGCCGACTATGACCCAGTCTCCCGTCTTGGCGTCGGGAACGTCGATGTTGTAATAGTCCGTGTTGCCGTACTGCCTGAGCCTTACGGTCGCGATCAGCTGCTTGGGAACCAATGCGGCGTTTATTTCATTTTCCTTGTTTTCCATTTTATAGTCCTGTGGCCTTTATGGCGTTGCGTAAAAACACCCTGGTCTCGGCCGGCGCTATGTGCCTTGACAGAAGCCCCTGCAAAACTATGTCGAACTGCATGGTCAGGAAGACCGCGGGTCCGCGGACCAGGTTGATCTCGTCTATGTTCCTGATTATTTCCTCTTCCGTGTATATGTCGGCCACCCGCTTCAGCTGCGGAAGCAGGAAAGCGTGAAGCACAGAATCTGATGCGGCGCCAGATTTGACGATCCAGATGTCGCGCCAGATATCGGTCAGAAGCTCGTAGCAATCGGCCCTCATGTCCTGCAGGAACTCGGCGTTCTCGATCACCATGGCGTCCTCCAGCTTCTGGAGCTCCACTTTCTTAACGCTCGGGTCGGCGTCCTTGAGATCGTCGCTGAGTTTCTTCTTAGCTTTTGTGATCTCGAGTTCCCAGGCGTCCCTGATCTCGCGCATGGCGCGGTATTTCTGGACAGAGAATTCCCTGATGGCCGGGAGCGCCCTTTCCCTCAAGCCGTAGATCTCGAGAAGGTCGGCGGCATCCTTTTTGTATTCGGAAAGCGAATGCGCCAGCTGCAAGGCTTTGGCGCGGCGTCCCCTGCTCAGCTTCACGACGAAACTGGTCTCCGCTTCGCCAAGCTTCAGCTCATCCTTGCAGACGTTGCGCATGGCGCTTTCGCTTAAAGGCACGAGCCTTATGATCTGGCAGCGCGATTTGATGGTAGGAA
This sequence comes from bacterium, assembly GCA_017539325.1. Lineage (GTDB taxonomy): Bacteria > Auribacterota > UBA3054 > UBA3054 > UBA3054 > UBA3054. The sequence continues at coordinate 2,569 of JAFYHD010000085.1, forward strand.
GCAGCCTTTCTCCCCTGCTGGTCAGAAGAATGAAGTATGTTTTGGAGGAAGGCTCCTCCAGCGTTTTCAAAAACTTGTTGGCGCTTTCCCTTGTCAGCGCTTCCGCCTGCTCGATTATGACGACCTTGGCGCGCCCCTTGAGGGATTTCGTCTGCAAATTGACCATCATTTCGCCCATCGTTTCCGGGCTTATGGCGCGCATCCTGCCGACCGGGCGGACGTAGTAAACGTCAGGGTGCGTCCCTTGGGAGCGCAGATGGCAGCCGGAGCATTTTCCGCAGCTAGCCAAGCCCTCGCCGGGAGATTCGCAGACAAGGCGGTCCGCCAGAGCTTCCGCCAGTTCCTTTTCCCCGACGTCGCCGGGCGAAATGAGAACGATAGCGTGCGGCAGATGGTCGCTCTTCAAAGCCTGCTCAAGGGAGGCGTAGGCGGAAGCCTGCCAATCTTTCACAAGGGAAATGTCAAGCATTCAGCCTCTCCAGCACAAGCTTTTTTATGATCTCAGCGATCTCTTCTTTTTTCAGTCTGCCGTCCACGAGGCAGATCCTGTCGCTCTCTCTTTCCGCGAGGGCGAGGTATTCCGCGCGCACCCTTCTGTGAAATTCCAAGCCGGCCGATTCTATGCGGTCGAGTTTGCCGGAAGGCAGGTCTTTCCCCGGCGCGCCGTCGGCGCAGCCCTTGACGCGCCTTAAGCCTTCCTCGCTGTCGATGTCGATTATTATCGTAAGGTCCGGCCAAAGGCCGCGCGTGCCCAGCGCATTCGCCCTTTTGACTTCCGAAATGGGGAGCTTTCTTCCGCCGCCCTGATAGGCTCTGGTCGCGTCGGCGTAGCGCGAGGCTATCACGATCTTGCCGGCCTCCAAAGCGGGCTTCAAAACTTCCTCGACATGCTGGGCTCTCGCCGCCTCGAAAAGCAGAAGCTCCGCGTAAGGCGAAACGTTCCCCTCCTTGCTGAGAAGCAGCAGCTTCCTCACTTCCTCGCCGAGCTTGGTTCCGCCGGGCTCCCTCGTCAGCACGACGTCGTAGCCAAGGCTTTTTAGGTTTTCCGCCAGGTAATTTATCTGCGTGCTTTTGCCGCAGCCGTCGGGGCCTTCTATCGCTATGAAAAATCCTTTAGCCATCAGCCTAGTTTCTTGAGGCGGGGACCTTCTTTGGTGTCCACGACGGTTAGGCCCATGGCGGCCAGTTCGTTTCTGATCTCGTCCGCCCTGGCCCAGTTCTTGGCCTTCCTGGCCTCCGTTCTCTCTATGGCCAGCTCTTTGGCGCGCTGCGGGAAGTCTTCGTCCTTTTCCGCGACAGCCAAAACTTCGTCGGTCTTGTCAAGGAACGCGAGCGCCGCCTCGGCGCCGGCTTTGCCAAGCGGATTCTCCAGCCTGATCTTGTTGATGGCTTTGACAGCCTCAAAGAGCGCCGCGAAAGCCGCGCTGGTGTTGAGGTCGTCGTCCAGGGCCTCTTCCCATTTCTGGTAAGAGACGGACAGTATGTCTTTCAATTCTTCGGAAACGGGAGCGTCGCCGCCATTAGCTTTTTCCTTTTCCAGCGCTTCCCTCAGATCGTCCAGGCGCGCAAGCGCGCTTCTGGCGGCGTGCAGTCCCTCGAAGGTGAAGTTGAAGGCCTGGCGGTAATAGGTCGAGAGCAGAAGGAACCTGACCTCGCGGCCGGTGTAGCCTTTTTCGAAAATGTCCCTAAGCGTGTAGAAATTGCCGGCGGATTTCGACATCTTTTTGCCTTCCACCATCAGGTATCCGTTGTGCACCCAATAATGCACGAAGGGTTTTCCGGTCGCGGCCTCGCTCTGCGCGATCTCGTTCTCATGATGCGGGAAGATGAGGTCCTCGCCGCCCATGTGCAGATCGATGGTGTCGCCCAAATACTTTCTCGCCATGACGGAGCACTCGAGGTGCCGGCCCGGGCGTCCTTCGCCCCAGGGGCTGTCCCATTTGACCGGGCCGTCCGCCGGCACCCACTTTTTCCAGAGCGCGAAGTCGCTGACACTTTCCTTGTCGTACTCGTCGCTTTGGACTCTAGCGCCAACTTTCAGTTCCCTTTCCTTTAGGTGCGAGAGCTTGCCGTATGGCTCGTATTTCTCGATGGAAAAGTAAACGCTGCCGTCCTCGCCCTGGTAAGCGATGCCCTTGTCCATCAGGATCTGGATAAGCTCAAGCATCTCCTTTATGTGGTCGGTGGCCCTAGGCGTCACTTCCGGCGGCTGAACGCGGAGCGCCTTGCAGTCCTCGAAGAAGCACTTGGCGTACCTTTCCGTGAAGGCCCGGAGTTCCGTCCCCTCTTTCCTCGAGTCGCGGATGGTCTTGTCGTCCACGTCGGTGATGTTCATGACGTGCTTGACCTCGTAACCCCTTGACCTCAGCCAGCGTTTGGCCAGATCGTAGGTCAAAATGGCCCTGAAGTTGCCGATGTGCGCGAAATTATAGACCGTCGGCCCGCAGGTGTACATCGTCACCTTGCCGGCTTCCAGCGGCTTGAACTCTTCTTTTCTTCTAGTTTCGGTGTTCGTGAAATTTATCATAAATATACCTCTTGAATATTTTATTATACCTTATCGGGAAAAATAAGAAAAGGCTCTCCGCCATCTCAGATATATGGTAAAATCGCATTGAAACAACAATATTCATGAGGAATGTTATGAAAAAAGCTATCTTGGTTTTGGGGGCGCTCTCCTTTGCCTGCGCCGCTTTCGCCCATGAAATTAATTTCGCGCTCACAGGCGCCGGCGACTACTCCACCAATTTCACCCGGTCCGTCACGGAGCCCGATTCTTTCGACTACGTCGCGCAGCTTCCCAAGGGCTACCACATAGACGGCGTGGAGTTCAATTTGTCCGATCCGGAGCAGGCCGGCAAAAAAAGCCAGGTCCTTTGCGTCGGCATCGACGAATACGAGGACGAATGGGCCAACGAACTTGACACCTGCGTGAACGACGCGACCTACATGGCGGATACGCTCGCCAAAGGTTTCTATTCCGTGGCGACCGTCCTTACCAATTCCTTCGCAAAAAAGGACGCCATCCGCTCCTTCATCCAGAACGCCGCCTCTTCCCTGGGACCGGAAGACCGCTTCGTCTATTTTCATTCCAGCCACGGCAGCGACGAGCCTTCCTACTGCCTCTGCACCTACGAGGAGGAGGACTTCTACACCGACGAGGAGCTGGCGGAGGACCTTTCCCAATTCAAGGACGGCGTCGTGATCATCGTGATCTTAGACTCCTGCTTCTCCGGCGGCATGGTCCCCGGCGTCGACAAGTCAGAAATGTTCGCGGAAAGCGTGAGAACGAAACTGATGGCAAAGAAGGCGGAAAAATACCGCAGGCTCTACGGCGACATGGTCCCGGACCTCAAGGAAGACGCTCTTTTCCTGACCGCCTGCCAGTACGACGAGTATTCCTACACTACCTATTTCGGCCTCTCGCTTTTCACTCTCGGCCTTTACTCCGCGGCCTGGTCTAGTTCCAGCGATCTCGACTACGACGGCCTCATTTCCTTTTACGAGATCTTTGAGAGGGCGGCCGCCTGGACCTGGTGGGCGATGCCCTTTCAGAATCCTTACATCAGCAACGAAAACCTGGCCAAAAAGACCTATCTCAAGAACATCGAGAACCCCGGCGCGAATTTCGGCGAGATCGTCCAGAACAAAGAGAAATACAGAGTGTTTTTCAACCCCAAAAGGAACGTGGACGTCACGCTTTCCTGCGCCCCCGACAGCGCGCCCAAGGAAACTTACGCATTCAGGGCCAACGCCATGAAATGCAATCTGAAAGTCAACAACGAGGACATGGATGACAACCTGACGAAAATGAACCTGACTTTCTCCTTTCCCACCTCTTCGGGCCTTACGCTGACGGACGACCTGCACCTTCTCCTGAACTATTGCGACCTCTTTTTGGAAGACCATGAGATCGTAAAGGAGAGCAAGAGCGGCTCCAATCACGCTTACTACTGCTACGACCAGGATATGATCGAAGTCGGCAAAGCTCAGGTCAAGGTCAATTCGAAGAAAAGCACCATATCTTTCAAGATCAAGATCAAAGGGGCTACTGAGCTTTACCATATGGTCGTGGTCGACGTTCCCGTGCAGGATTTCCTCCTGACCTTGAGGAACGAAAACAGGATCTTCACCAACGCCTCCTACGAACAGAGGATGAGCGTGAAGGCAAAGGACAAAGGCTCCTTCACCTCCGCCGCTTTAAAACTCCTGAAAAAATAAAAGGAGACAAAAAAAGAGCCGGCCTCGCAGCCGGCTCTTTTTTTATTGGCAAGGCTTACTTTTTGTTGGCGTAGAAAGCCTTGATGTTCGGGAGAAGATATTCCGAGAAAGCGCTGCGCAGAGTGTGCGTGGGCTTATAGCCCCAGTCGCGTCTGGCCGCTTCGTCGTTGACGTCCTCGGGCCAGGTGTCGACTATGCCCTGGCGCGCCACGTCGGGATTGAAGGTCGTTTCCGGCGCGTTGGGGAAGCTTTCCCTGACAAGCGCGTAGATCTCGCCGGCCGTGGCCGCGAAACCGCCGATGTTGTAAACGCGGCGAGTAAGCTTCTCACCCGGAGCCTGGCTCAGAGTCATAAGCGCGTCTATGGCTTCCGGCATGGTGATGAAGGGGATCTTCGCGCTTTCCCTGACGAAGCAGTTGTACTTTTCGCCCTTGGCCGCGGCGTGGATCATTTCGGGAGCGTAGTCGCTGGTGCCGCCAGTAGGCAGCGTGAAGGCGGAGATGACGCCCGGGAAGCGGATGCAGCGGAAATCCAGACCGTAGTCGCGCTTTCTGGGATCGTCTTTGAGCTGCATATAGTTGAAGGTATAGTAGCTGCCGAGATGTTCGCAGGCCAGCTTGTTGCAGCCGTACATGGTCGTCGGAGTGACGAACTGGTCTTCACTAACGAAGGGGTTCGCAGCTTTCACTTCCAAATTCGGCAAACCGTACACGGCGATGGTCGAGCAGAACATGACCTTCACGCGGATGTGGTTTTTTTCGGCCTGCTTCACAGCGCGGTCAAGAACGCCCACGGTGCCCATAACGTTAATGTTGCAGGCCTTGGCGGGAATGCGTTCCGAGCTGGTGGAGAGCAGCGCGGCCAAATGATAGATCTGGTCGAAGTCGTAATTCTCGAAGATCTCGTCGACGCCTTCTTTGCCCATGAGGTCAAGCCTGTAGGCTTTTTCGACCATCGGGACAAGCGTCGGGTCGAGATCGTTGAGGTCTAAAGTGATGATCTTAGTGCCCTGGGCATAGAGCTTGGAGATCAGACCGTGTCCGAATTCTCCGTTGGCGCCCGTAATAAGAGTGTAGTAACTCATGAAAGTGCTCCTTTTTTAAATTTATGCTGGATATTCTAGCACAAATCCGTCGCGGTTAAAAGAGGGGTTTATACAAATAGCGATGTTTCACAGGAAAATTTTATCCCTCCCTTGATTTTGGTACTATGAGTTGGAATCCCTCATAACGACAAGCAATAAGGACAAAATATGAAAAAAGCCTTCCTGCTTTTGCTGATACTTACCATGGGCGTTTTCGCCACCGACTCCTTGGACGCCGGAAAAGAGCAGCTCATGACCGCCTTTTTGGACCCTGCCAACGGCTACATAAGCTTCTGGATGCAGGCCCCCTGGGACGGCAATGACGGCAAACAGCACGCGATCATGGCCATAGGCACCGCTGAAAACGGCTTCTGCCTTATAAAAAGCGCGAAAAACATGCTCCGCCTCTCCAACTTTTCATCCGACGGCGAAAGAGTGGCCAGAGCCGACGTCAGCAGTTGGAAAAAGGGCGAATGGCACCACGTCGCCTTCGCCTGGTACTCCAACAAGGAAGGCATGCCCATAGGCCTCCCCCTCTACATCGACACAATTTGCGAGGACGGCCCCGTTCCCAACAAGAGCTCTTTCTTTGACCAGGAAGGCGACAATCCCCCGATCTTCGCCAAGAACGTGAAATTCTCCGACATTAAGTATTTCAACGGAGCCTGGAGCGGCAACCAAGCCGACCCCTACAATCTTTTCAGCATGGTATTCAAGGACTTCTTCAAGGGCCTGCCAGCTGAGGAGATCAGGATCACGTCGAAAATGTGCGGCGTTCCCGCCAATCCCCTAGTCGTACTTGGCAAGGAGAAAACTTTCGCCCTGGAAGCGAAATTCAACGGCAATTGGATCCGCGTGACGGACGAGATGCGCCGCTACGGCAACTGGTCGGATTTCGACGCCAAGCCCTACATCAAGTGGACCGTCCAGGACTCCGAAATCGCGGAAGTCAAAAAACTTTCCAACGTGCTCGGAAAGAAACCTGGCAAAACCTCGCTGACGGCCGAATACAGGGGTCAATTGGCCAAATATGACCTGGAGGTCACCCCCATAGAGCAACCCGACCTCTGCGTCCTCTACACTTCGGTTTTGCCCCGCCTCTCATCCGAATCCGTGAAGTGGTTCCACGCGCCCGGCGACACCGTGACCTCTATCGTGCACGTCGCCAACTACGGCTACAAGGACAGCACGGCAGGAACCGTCGTGACCTTCACGCTCTACAAGAACCCGGGCCTCGACTTCGATCCCAAAGCGGAAGTGCTCTATCAGAAGAAAGCGAAAGTCCCGGCTCTCGGCGGCATGGGCAAGGCGGAATTCCAGTTCGTCTGGCAGTGGCCCGAAGAAGCCGTCTGGATGGAATCGAAAGTTGAATCTGACAAGGAAGGCGACCTCGATCCCATGAACAACGTCATAAGGGACCGCAACGTCTCCCGTCCCCTGCGCTTCGGCTTCCAGCCCGACACCATGACGAACCTCTATACCGAGAGGACCATCAACAGCCTCGGCTCCTTCAACCTCTTCGACTGGACTTCTTCGCACAAGTACCGCCTCGATCTTTTGCTCCGCGAGACTAAGTATCCCGGCATCTGCCCGGACGGCATCACGGACACCTACCGTATCGACAGGATGTACTACATCTACAAAGAGAAGAACGACAATCAGCCCTACTACCAGGTCGACGAATGGTTCGACGGCGGCTTCCCCATCTACACTCACGACCTCTCATTGGACGGCATCTCCGCGGCGGTTGTGCACGAACTCGGGCATACCTGCCTGGCCCTGCCCGACGTTTACAGCTATCCTGTCAGGATCGAGAACGTGCTCGTCAGGGACGACAACGGCTGCTTCTACGCCAGGACGCCCGCCATGCCCGACATCGGCGGTTCGATCATGAACGCCCTTGGCATCAACGTTCCCTGCGGCGCAATGTACTCTCCGCTGATGGACGGCTGCCACATGTGGATCAATCCCTCCAACGCCGGCAAAGTCGAATACATGAAAGGACAAAGGGGCGAAAGATTCTGGGGCGTGCAAGGCAGGATGTTCCCCATAAAACAGAACATCTTCCAATTCTTCGACAGGAACGACGAGCCCTTGAAAGACGCGGCCGTCTACATCTATCAGATCACCAACACGAAGACCTCTTCCTTCGCCGACAAATATTACTCCGATTGGCCGAAGTTCGCAGGCTTGACCAACGAGGAGGGCTCCTTCACCGTCGGCGGCGACACCCTTGATTCCTGGGACTGCCCGGCGACCGACCGCACGGAAAGGCGCACTTCCGTCTGGAATCCCTTCGGCATGATCAGCGAGGAATCCAACGCGACCGTCGACACCGCCTTCACGCCCAACGTCTGGACCACAGAAGGTCTATTGCTCATCAAGATCGTCGCCTCCAGCGGCGTGGAGTTCTGCAACGTCTCCATGGCAATCTTCAACGAGGAATTTTTCCGCGGCAACAAGATAAGAGGCACCTACAAGATCAGGACCAACCTTATCAACTCTGAAAGGCAGAGTGTAAAAACCAAGGAGCTTCCGGAAGCCTGCCGCGAAAAGAACCTGCAGCCTATCGCGAAACTTAAAGGCGGCAAGACGGAATTCTCCGTTCCTAAAGGCCAGGAGATAACCCTCGACGCCGGCGAAAGCACAGACCCCGAGGGCCAGCCCTTAGAGTACCGCTGGCACGACGGCGGCAACTGGTATTCCACCGACCTCAGAACCGGGCAAACGCAGACTTACAAAGCGCCGGACAAAGCCGGCGAAACGAAAAAGATCGACCTCTTCGTTATAGACGGCATCCGGTCGAGCGAACGCGTGGAAATAAAGATCACCGCGACGGAATAACAAGCAAAAAAGAAGCGGCCCCGCGGGGCCGCTTTTTTTATTTCACGAAGACGCAGATCCAGACGGTGTCAATGTCCGGCGGGGTGTATTTCACCCTGTGCCTTGCGTGCGGTGGGATGAAGATGTGGTCGCCCGGCGAAAGCTCAAGCTCCCCGTCCTCAAAGGTAATGACGGCGCTGCCCTTCAAAAGCAGCACCCACTCCCCTTCCTCCTGGTCGTACCAAAAGCCGGGGGGGCTGGCCTGGCCGTGGGAGACGATCCTTTCGATACGGCAGTTTTCGTACCTGAGGAGCGTCTCCCCTACTTCGCGTTTAAGCGCGTCGGGCAGCTCGGCCAGAATGTTTCTCTTTTCGACCATCAGTACTGCAGAATGGCTTTCTTATAGGGCTTTCTTGGGAACTCCGCTTCGGGGTCGACAAGTTTCGCCATGCTGATGGCGTTGTTGGTGTTTTCCTTGAAGCCGCCGAATTTTTCGGCGCCCACGCCGATCGAGAAGACGGGCGTCGGAGCGGCGGAGTGGCCGCCGGTATTGTACTTGGCGCCGAAGTGGGCGTTCAGCTCGCGCTGGACGGCGAAGCAGAAGGGATCATGTCCTTCATACTCGGGATCGGCGTTCTCACCCTTGGGATCGTAGTTGGGATCCATGGAAAGCTTGAAGGCCTTTTTGAGCCTGTCCTTCTTGCCCTGGCTGAGATGAATGTCGCCGTACCATTCCTTGATGAGAGCCTTGACTTCGGAGAAATCGCCCTTCAGCTGGGCGCTGTGATTTTCCTGGCACTCGCGGACTTTGTCGCGGTACTGTTTGAATTTGTTCTTGAATTCGGAGATCTCGCACTTGGCGTACTTCATGTCCTGCACGCGGTCGCCGACGTAACCGTAGCTCATGGCGCCCGTCTCGTGGTCGGCGGTCACGACGATCAAGGTCTCGTCCGGATTCTGCTTGTAGAATTCCAGCGCCACGCCGATGGCGTCGTCGAAGTCGAGAAGCTCGTAGAGCGTCTTGGGGGCGTCGTTGGAGTGTCCGCCGTGGTCGATGAAAGAGCCTTCGCACATCATGAAGAAACCCTTCTCATTGTCGAGAAGCTCAATGCCTTTCTTGACGAAATCCTTGAGGAAGGGGCTTTCCTTGTAGCCCACGCGGTAAGGGATGCCCCAGCCTTTGCAGGGGTGCGAGACGTAGACTTTGCCGCAGCCGGGCTGCAGGGCCTTGAAGCCCTCTTCGGTGTCGACGTACTTGTAGCCGCCGTCCTTGACGACGTCCTTGGCCGTCTTCCACTCGATGACCGGCTTGCCGTCCTTGTCGAGGAGGCAACTTTTCACGCCGCGGGCGAAGATGTTCGTGGCGGCCTGGTAGTTCTCCTTGGTGATATTGGAGTTGAAGTCGCTGGCGTCATCGTCCCAGATGTCGCCGCCGGCGAAATACTCGAAGCCGGAATCGATGAGGTCGTAGGCGCCGGGATAATAGCGGCCGCGGTAGCCCTGGTGCATGAAGAAGGCGCCGGGCGTGGCTTCCATCAAGGTCACCGTGGCGACGATGCCGACCTTCATGCCGTGGTCGTGGCAGAAGACCGCAATGGAGTCGACGGCGTCGCCGTTAACGTCGATGCCGGCCACGCCGTAGTTGGTCTTGTACCCGGTGGCCAGGGCCGTTCCGGAAGCGGAGGAGTCAGTCACGAAAGCGTTGGCGCAGTAAGTCCTGTTGGCGCCCATGATCGGGAATTTCTGGAGGTTCAGCTCTTCTTTGCCGTCGGTCGTCTGGGCCATGTAGTCCACGCCCATCTGCACCTGGTTGATGCCCATGCCGTCGCCGATGAAGTAGAAGATGTACTTCGGCTTCTTCACCGTTTCAGCCTGAGGCTGCTGCTGCTCAGTCTTAGCCTGCTCTTCGGGCGGGACGACTTGCATTAAAACGTTGTTGACTTGCCTAAGCCCCTGGACAAAGTCGGCGTTGACCGCCAGCGCCAGGGAAAAAACTAAAGCGACCAGTAAATACTTGCGCATTTTTTTGATCCTTATTGTTTGGATTTATGGTTATTTTGTTTTAGGTTCGACGTTAAGCCTGAGGGAACGGAAGGTGGCGTAGTTCTTGGCGTCCTTGTTCTTCAGCCAGACGCTGGCAACCGTGTTGGCCGCGGTGCCGAGAGGAACGATCTCGGAGCCAAGGATGTCGGTCCCGTTGATCGTGAAAGCCGATATCACTCTGTCCTTCAGATCAAGCGTGAACTTGACGTTCTGCCAGGCGCTGCCGGCGTCTGATTTGAACTTCTTGGACACGGCTTTGCCGTCCTTGTCGCTGGTGTGAATAACAAGGGATCCGTCTTCCATGTATTCCAGGTAGAAGAAGGAAACTCCCTCGACGTCCTTGAGGTCGAGGATCGTTCCGCCCTGGACGGGTTTCACTTCGCAGCTGACGCTGATGAGGGATTCTATTTCGCCCTTGGCTTCCTTGCCGACGGAGACGGGGATCTTGACGCCGTTGCCGTCGCCCCTGACCTTCAGCTGGAATTCCTGCTCGTCATCGAAGAGGTCACCGTTCTGGGCTTTCTCGAAGACCGCCTCGGATTCGGAGCGCACGATGGGAGGATTGGGATCCTTCAGCCCTTTGATCATGCCCTGCGGCTGGACTCCTTCCTTGTAGCCTTTTTCGGGAGTGAAGGCGGAAACGTAGGAGGTCCTGACGGGATAGGGATAATCCCTGTCCACTCTGCTGGCGTAGCCGTTGCCGTTGCTGGCGATGATGTGCAGGGCGCCGGACTGCTTGTCGTCGGAGGGCAGTCTCGTGATGGAGACTTTCTTGGGGTACGGCTTCTCGAAGCAGACGGTGTCGCTGAAATGGTAGGCGTCGGAATCCTTGTAGGCGTACCACACGATGCCGGATTCGTCCTCTATCACGATGGTGCTGTTCTGCCTGCCTTCCCTGATCACGGGGCCTTTACCGTCGGCCGGGCGGTTAGGGTTGAAGAAAGGATGCTCGTTTAGGAAAGCCGCCGCGGAATCGCTCCAGCGGCCCACTTCCGAAGCTTCAAAATAGTTCGTGTAAGGAACGCGGTCGGTGGGGGGATCGAAGAAGGTGAAGATCCTGTTCAGCTGGTCATGGCCGCGGCTCATGATGACGTACTTGCCGTAGAAGTGAGGGAGGCCAAGGGCGTGGCCGTTCTCGTGGATCGTGGCGCCCAAGGTGGTGGCAAGGTGCGCCCAGCGGCGGTGCCTGTGGCAGGAGTCGTCGATCTCGACTTTGGGGTCCATCACCGTGTTGTCCAAAAAGCAGGGTATGACTTCCTTGATGTTCCTGGGCCAGGTGTAGACCGCGCCGGACCCGAAGGCGCCGAAGCTGCCGCCGCCCGTGGCGGTATGGCCTACGCACAATCCGTCTTTCAATTCGGAGAAGTTGCCGATGGCCACGTACTGCGTTTTGGAACCGTAGCTTCTCTCGTCGTGTCCGGCGGCTTCCCTAAGCTTGGCGTGGAACTTGTAGTTGTCGTATTGGCCGTTGGGCTTGCGGTAGCTTTGTATTTCCGCTCTGGTGTATTTGCTGGTGACGACATGGACCACCACGTGATAGTTGTCGTCCAGTTCCAGCTGGAAGGTCTTCTTGCCGTAATGCAGCGGATTCTCGTCCAGGTCGTGGGCCGAGAAGGTCTGCATGATCTTGGCGGCCCTGTCGATGCGGTCCCAGTAGTTGGTGTTCTCGCCCTCGTATCCGGGCGGGGTATAAAAGTCAGAGGTGTCGTCTTTGCCCACCACGTAGAAGAATTTCACCATGTTTTCGCTGTCGAGCTTGGTGAAGACGATAGGAACGGCAAGCGTCTCTTCCCCGCACTTCAATTCCACTTCGTTCACGCCGTAATGAAGATCGACCAAAGCTTTGTAGCGGCCGTCGTGCCAGGTCGCGTCGCCCTCTTCGCCCGTTGTCTTGTTGACGATCGTAACAGGAGTGTCCTTTGGGCATTCGCCCTTCAAAAGAGGCATGGAGTAGTGGATCTCCTCGTTGGGAGTGAAGTTGTCGCAGGTAAGCTTGGCTTGTAAGCCAAGGCTAACCATAAAAAACAGGACAGGAAGGAAAAGGGACATGTTTTTGGGCATAGTTTACCTCATTTTGTGGTTATTTTCCTTATTTTATCAAAAAAACGACGGCGGCGTCATCCCCTTTAAAAACGCTGAATTTAAGTTTTTCCCTTGAATAATTTGGACCAATCGGGTAAAATTAACAGAAAATGTAAATGGACATTAAAAATGCGCGAAAAATTATCGGTCGAAATAGAGATACTGCGTGAAATAAGCAACGTGCTCGTCTGGGAAAACGACCCGCAGACGCTCCTGGACAAGGTCATAGAGATCCTTGAGAACAGGCTCGGCATGTTAAGGGGCACCTTCACGCTCATAGAAGGCAGCGAACTGAAGATCGCCGCCTCCGCCAAGGAACTGAACGCCGAGGAGCAAGCCTTGGGCCGCTACGGCATCGGCGAAGGCGTCACCGGCACGGTCGCCAAGACCGGCAAAGCGGAGATCGTCCCGGACGTCAGGAAGGACAAGCGCTTCCTTAACAAGACCGGCGCGCGTCCGAAAGGAAAAGCCATCGCTTTCATCTGCGTTCCCATCATCCGCCACGGGCAGATAATCGGCACGCTTTCCGTTGACAGGAACGTCAGCAAAAACGCCTCCTTCGACCTTGAGAAAGACGCGGCCCTTCTCTCCATCATCGCCAACATCGTCGGCGAAGCGGCCGCCGTCAGGAAAGACCAGCGCGAAGAGCGCGAGAAACTCATAAACGAGAACAAAAAGCTCCGCAACATGCTCATCGACAATCCCGGCAACCTGATTGGCAACTGCCAGGAGATGCGCGTTGTTTATGAGCAGATCCGCCAGGTGGCGCAGAGCGACGTCACAGTCCTAATCAGGGGCGCCAGCGGCACCGGGAAAGAGCTGGTCGCCCGGGCCATCCAGAGCCTCTCCGCCCGTAAGGACAAGCCTTTCATCATCGTCAACTGCGCCTCGCTTCCGGAAACACTCATCGAGTCCGAGCTTTTCGGCCATGAGAAGGGCTCTTTCACCGGCGCCTTCGAGCGCCGCATCGGCCGCGCCGAGGAAGCGGACGGCGGCACGCTCTTTTTGGACGAGATCGGCGACCTTTCCCTCCCCATGCAGGTGAAGATCCTGCGGCTTCTGCAGGAACGCACTTTCTCCCGCCTTGGCTCCAACGCGGAGATCAGATCAAACGTCCGCTTCATCGCGGCAACCTCCCGCGACTTGGAAGAATTGATGGGCAGGAACCTTTTCCGCGAGGACCTCTACTACCGCCTCTGCGTCTTCCCCATCACCATGCCGGATCTAAGCCGCCGCTACGACGACATTATGCTTCTGGCGAAATATTTCCTCGAGAAATTCAATCTCAAATATTCCAAGAACATTTCGGCTTTCTCCACGGCGGCTGACAGCAATATGCGCAGCTACTCCTGGCCCGGCAACGTCAGGGAGCTGGAGAACTGCGTGGAGAGGGCCGTGCTTACCGCCAAGGACAACATAATCCACACCTACGACCTGCCGAAGCAGATACAGCGCGAGAAATATTCCGACGATCCCTATAACATCAAGCAGAGCAAAACTCTGAACGAGCAGATCGGCGAAGCCATAAAAGTCTTTGTGAAGAACGCCCTGGACGAAAACAATGGCTCCCAGAAGGAAGCCGCCAAATCGTTAGGCATCTCTTCCAGAATGATCAACTATTACATCAAGCAATACAAGGTCAAGTAAAGCCATGCAGAAGATCCTCATCTTAGATTACGGTTCCCAGTACACCCAGCTCATCGCCCGCAGGATCAGGGAGCAGGAAGTTTACGCCGAGATCATCTCCTTCGACACCAAAGCCGAGGAACTCAGAAAGGAAGCCCCCAAGGGCATCATCCTCTCCGGCGGACCGAACTCCGTCTTCGAAAAGGACGCCCCCTCAATAGACCCCGCAATCTTCGAGCTCGGCATTCCCGTCCTCGGCATCTGCTACGGCATGCAGCTCATGAGCCAGACCTTAGGCGGCCGCGTCGTTCCCGGAACCGAGCGCGAATACGGCAAGATGCCCATAGAGATCAAAAAGGACGATCCCCTCTTCAAAAACATCCCCTCCACCATCGTGGTCTGGATGAGTCACGGCGACAGGGTGGAAGCGATCCCAAGCAGTTTCGAATTGGGCGCGCTTTCCGCCACCTGCCCGTTTGCCGCCATGTACGACAAGAAGAAAAATTTCTACGGCCTGCAGTTCCATCCGGAAGTGGTGCACACCCAGTACGGAACCGAGATCCTGAAGAACTTCGTCTTCAATATCTGCTCCTGCCAGCCCACCTGGAAACTCACGGACTGGGTCGAGGAAACCGTCAAAAAACTCAAGGAAGAGATAAAGGACGAGGAAGTGATCTTAGGCCTTTCCGGCGGCGTGGATTCCTCCGTGGCCGCCGTGCTTCTCAACAAAGCCATCGGCAAAAACCTCCACTGCATCTTCGTTGACAACGGCCTTCTCCGCTACCATGAAGCCGAGCAGGTTGAGGAAATGTTCAAGAAGAACTTGGGCCTCGACCTGACCATCGCCAGGGCCGCCGAGCGCTTCTATGAAAAACTGAAAGGCGTTGAGGAACCGGAAGCCAAGCGCAAAATCATCGGCAAGGAATTCATCGAGGTCTTCTCCGAGGAAGCCAGGAAATTCAAGCATGTCCGCTTCCTGGCCCAGGGCACCATCTACCCTGACGTCATCGAGTCCAAGTCCCCCAAGAAAGGCCCCTCCCAGACCATCAAGAGCCACCACAACGTGGGCGGCCTTCCCCCAGACCTTAAGTTCGAAGTCGTCGAACCTTTGAAAGAACTCTTCAAGGACGAAGTGCGCGCTATCGGCCACGTCCTAGGCATAAACAGCGAGCTCTTAGACCGTCAGCCCTTCCCCGGCCCCGGCCTTGGCGTCAGGATCCTTGGCGAAGTGACCAAAGAAAAAGTCGAACTGCTTCAGCAGGCCGACCTCAGAGTCCAGGAAGAGATCAAAAAGCTTCCCGACTACAAGACCATCTGGCAGACCTTCGCCGTCCTACTCCCCTGCCGCTCAGTTGGCGTCATGGGCGACCAGCGCACCTACGAATACACCTGCGCCATCAGGTCCGTCAACTCCCTGGACGCCATGACCGCGGACTGGACCAGACTCCCCTACGACACCCTGGCCACCATTTCCAACCGCATCATCAACGAGGTCCGGGGCATCAACCGCGTAGTCTACGACATCTCAAGTAAACCCCCCGCCACCATCGAGTGGGAGTGAGTTTTTGAAACTCCGAACCCGTTGCGGCACAACGATTTTGCGGTTTTATATCTCTCTTTTGATAACGATTTGATAACGCTCCCCATAGGCCGTATCATTCTGTATCCCCAGTGGATTGCGGGTAAA
>JAFYHD010000086.1 GCA_017539325.1 bacterium
CCACTACGGGAGGCTCCTTGTAGAGGAACTTCACATTTCTGGCGCCTTTGTTTTCCAGGAAAGATTTGACCGCTTCGAAATTATCCTTGGAGGCGAGACCGATCAAAAACTCTTCCGGCCCGTTAAGAGAGGCGGTCTTTTTCTCGGGCTCTGTTACGAGCTTGTAACCCGGCTTGTATTCCCCAGTAAAAAGCAGCGGGAAGGTTTCGCCCAGAGTTTTGATCTGCGTTTTGGTAGCCAGGAAGATGTAGGCGTTCGGGGGAATGAGGCCGATCTTCTTCAATCCAAGCGCGGCTATTTCCTTCATTTCCGCCGCGCTGAAATTGGTTTCGGGCTGCACGATGAACTGGTACTGGCCTTCGGCGGTGGGGGAGGCTTCTAAACTCTCAACGCTTGCAACTTTGGGTGCGCTGGGATCAATGGTGGCCCTGTCCAGTTTGATAAGGCCGGGGTCAGCGAAAAGGGATACGCTCAACATCGCGGAAACCGCGAAAACAATAGCTTTTTTCATATGCACACCAAAACAGGTTAAATAATTTCAACAAACAATTATAGCAAATACGCCGGATGGCGCTTACTCGAAAAAGACCAGCTCGTTATTTTTCGCGCCGGCGTAGGAGAGGGGGACTTTGCCCTCTAGGGCCGGGCGGTCCACGATGAAGGTCGGGACGGCGATGCCGGATAATCTTTCCCTGAGTTCCTTCATGATCTGAACTCCAGTTTCCAAAGGCGTCCAGAAGCGCTCGGTCCCGGGGATCTTGTCGCATTGGAAAAGGTAATAGGGCCTGACGCTGTTTTGGATGAGCAGGCGGAAAAGCTTTTCCAACGTATGGCTGTTGTCGTTCACGCCTTTTAAAAGGACGGTCTGGTTGTTGACGGGGAATCCGGCTTCCACTAGATTTTTAAGCGCTTCGCAGGCTTCGGGAGTCACTTCCACGGGATGGTTGAAGTGCGTCTGGATCCAGATAGGGGAATACGCTTTCAATTTTTGGCATAAGTCTTTCGTCACCCGCATGGGGAAGGTGACAGGCATCCTGGTGCCGATGCGCAGGACTTTTATTCCCTGGCGTTTGAAAGCGGAGACGATCTCTATTAGCTCATCGTCCGGGAGCGTCAGGGGATCGCCGCCGGAAATGATGATCTCCTCGATCTCGCTATGGGACTTCAGGAATTCCAGGACTTTGGGAAGCGTTTCTTTCCAGACGCTGTCCTTTCCTTCTATGATCTGCCACCTTCTGGTGCAGTGGCGGCAGCGGGAGGCGCAGTTAAGAGTCGCGGTGTAGACGGCCCGGTCGGGGTAGCGTCTGATGAGGCCGGGGACCGGCATGAATTTCTCTTCCTCCAAGGGATCGCAGTCATTTTTTGCATTCACTTCCTCGGGGGAGGGGACGGTCATGGCGAAAATGGGATCGCTGAAGTTCGCTTCTTTTATAAGTTTCGCGTAATAGGGAGTGGTGAACATCTTAAGCGGCGATGAGACCGCCTCGAGTTCCGCAGGGCAGGGGAGCCCCGCGCATTCGCAAACTTCTTTTACCGACGTTAATCTATTAAAAGCATTCATAATTGGCATTACCGTTTGTCGAGTTTTTCAAGCAAAGCGTCGAGATCGTCAAAGACAGGCTTTTTCCCAGAAGCTATCTTTTCCTTTATTTCACCAACTTCTTTTTTAAGGCCGTCAACGTATTTCTTGGGATAAACGCTGACGGGGATCATGTAGATTACGCCGTTCTTTTCCGAGATGTCGATCTCGTCTCCCTCGGAAAGACCGAGCTTGTTGACGATGTCCTTCGGAATGGTGATCTGAGATTTTTGTTTGAATTTCGTGAGCATATGGCCTCTTGAGTGAAGTTGGAATTTCTAACTTTCTAACTAAAGATTGTAGCATAATTGGGCGAAGAGTCAAGTGGAGGGGCTGGGGAGCGGACCTTTGTCTAGTTTGGGACTTGACATTGTGGTGAATGTGTGGTAAACTATTCGGCGAAAAATGAAAATTAACCTTTCAAAAGGAGAAGAAATCATGAAAAACAACCTGATCAAATCAACTCTGCTTCTGGCTTCATTGCTGCTTTTCGGCTGCGGCGGTGAAGTGGACAAGAACGCCACGGTGGCCATCTCTGGCGCCTGGGCGCTTTATCCCATGGCTCAGCGCTGGAAAAGCGAGTATGCCAAGATCCATCCCGAGATCAATTTGGAAGTTTCCGGCGGCGGCGCCGGCAAAGGCATGACCGACGTTTTGAGCGATCTGGTCGATATCGCGATGGTGTCCAGGGCCGTTTATCCGGAAGAGCTGGAAAAAGGCGCTGTGCCTTATCCGGTGGCCAAGGACACGGTGGTCGTGGTCATCAACGAGAAGGCGCCCTTCGCGGAGAAGCTCTTGAAGCGCGGCCTTAAGAAATCTGAGTTCCAGAAGATCTGGCTGGAAGACAACGCGACCGCCGAGATCTTCGGAGAAGAGGGCGCTCTTAATGTCTACACCAGAAGCGACGCCTGCGGCGCGGCTGAGACCTTCGCGGCCTTCCTGGGCAAGAAGCAGGAAAACTTGAAGGGCAGCGGCATCCCCAGCGACCCGGGCGTTCCGGAAGCTGTGAGAGGCGACGTCAGGGGCATCGGCTACTGCAACCTTAACTACGGCTACGATCCCGAGACCGGCCGCCCCGTCAAGGGCGTCCTGACTGTCCCGGTGGACGTCAACGAGAACGGCGTGGTGGACAAGGACGAAGAGATCACCACCAAGGAATTCTTGATCAGTTCCATTCAGAAGGGCGTCTATCCCGCTCCTCCCGCCAGGGACCTTTACTTCGTGACGAAGGGCGAACTTAAGCCCGCCGCCAAGGAGTTTTTGCTCTGGACCATGACGGAAGGCCAGAAATACAACGACGCCGTCGGCTACATGTCTCCCAACAAGGAGAACCTTGAAAAAGCCATAAACAGCCTCAGGAAGTAACGCTTTATATGCTGGGCGACTCATCTTTAAAATACCGCGTGCGCGAAGACCGCATCACAGGCTGGCTTCTGAAAGTGCCTGTTTTGATCGCGGCGGGCATGCTTGTCCTTTTCTTCGTCGTTTTGACCGCCAAATCCTGGCCGCTTCTGACGGGCGGGCATTTCTGGCAGGTTTTGACCTCTTCCGAATGGCTTCCCTCCGAGGGAAAATTCGGACTGTGGCCCTTCATCATCGGAACCATCGCGGTGACGTTTTTGACGATGATTCTGGCGGTGCCGGTCTCTGTTTTGGCCGCGGTCTTTCTGAATGAGTTCGCCCCTCAAAAACTGAAAGACATGGCGCTTCCGGTCATCGACGTCCTGGCGGCTGTGCCTTCCGTTATTTATGGCGCCTGCGGCGTCATCGCCTTCATCCCGATGGTGAAAGCCTTGGGCGGCGCCCTGGGAATAAACACGACCGGCCGCTGCCTTCTTACGGCGGCGCTGGTATTGGCCATCATGGTCATACCGGTCATCCTTTCCATCGTCAGGGACGTTCTGGCGGCCATTCCCCAAGAAGCCAGGGAAGCGAGTTTAGCCCTGGGCTCGACGCGTTGGGAAACGACTTACAAGGTCGTTCTGAAGCTGGCGCTGCCGGGCATAATAGCGGCTATTATGCTTGGCGTGTCGAGAGCTTTCGGCGAGACCATGGCCGTCATGATGGTGGCGGGCAGCATTCCCGAACCGAAGCCAAGTTTGTTCAAGGCGGTCTATACGCTGCCGGCTCTGATCGCTGACAAATACGGCGAGATGCTCTCCATCAAGATGTACGACGTGGCATTGATGACCGCGGCCCTCATACTGATGGTCGTCATCGCCGTCGTCAACTTCGGCGCGCATTTGATCCTCATTCGTTTAAGGAGGAGATACTGATGTTAGCCTGGCGTAAATTCGTGGAAAAATTCTGGCTCGGCGTCATGATCGCCATGCTTGCCATTGCCATCATAAGCGTTCTGGGCATCATCGGGATAGTCTTGTGGAGAGGCTTTGGAGCGCTTTCCTTCGAGATGTTCTTCTCCCTGAAGTTCAGCGAGGTTACGGGCGAACCCGTCGGCATCGCCAACTCCATCATCGGCTCCGCTTATCTGGCGGGCGGCGGCGTCCTCTTAGCCTGCCTTATCAGCATTCCTTTGGCTCTTGTCCTGCAGAGGGAATATCTTTCTGAAAACATCATCACCGCGGTGACTGTCATCCTGGACGTCCTGTGGGGCATTCCTTCCATCGTTTACGGCGCTATCGGTTACCTTATCCTCATGAGCTGCCACCAGAGAGCATCGCTTCTGGGCGGCATTGTGACGCTAGCTCTGCTCTCCGTGCCTATCATGACGAGAGCGGCCATGAACGTCATCTCTTTGGTGCCCGTTCAGCTCAGGGAAACTTCCTACGGCCTCGGCGCCACAAGGTGGGAGACTATCAGCAGAGTGATCTTCAAGCAGGCTCTGCCCGGCATGGCCACTGCCGTAATGCTCGCTTTCGGACGCGCGATAGGCGACACCGCCGCGGTGCTCTTCACAGCCGGTTATTCCGACAAGCTGCCGAGAAGCATAATGGAAGGCGCGGCCAGTCTTCCCATCACCATTTATTACAAACTGATGATGCCGGGGCAATTGGCGCAGCGCCAGGCTTACGCGGCTTCTTTCGTGCTCATATTCATCGTGCTTGTCGTCAGCGCCGTTTCTCGCACGCTGTCCAATCGTTTAAGCAAATACACGGTCAAATAAAACTATGTCACATCTCTCCATCAAAGATCTTCACGTTTACTACGAAGGCGTAGAGACCCTGAAGGGCATCGACCTTGAGATCCCGGACAAGTCTATCGTCGCGATCATCGGCCCCTCCGGCTGCGGCAAGACGACGCTTTTGAGAAGCATCAACAGGCTTTTGGAACTTAACAGCGACGTCAAGGTGACGGGCCGCGTGGAAATAGACGGCGAAAATATTTACGATCCCAAAGCGGACCTCATATCCTTGAGGAAGAAGATGGGCTTCCTGTCCCAGCGTCCCTTCCCCTTGCCTTGCTCCATATTCGACAACGTGGCCTACGGCCCCAATATCCACCGCATGGACGCCGACGCTATCAACGCCGTTGCCCTTAGCCTGGAAGCGGGAAGCAAAGTTTCGCAAAACAGGAAGGAAGCTTTGGCGAACTTAGTTGAGATCTGCCTTAAGAAGGCGGGTCTTTGGGAAGAAGTGAAAGAGCGTTTGTCTAGCCCGGCCTCGCGTCTTAGTATCGGCCAACAGCAGCGCCTTTCTTTGGCCAGAGCCCTGGCCGTGGGCGCCGAAATGATCCTGGGCGACGAGCCGACCTCCGCTTTGGACCCCATCTCCACCAAGCAGATCGAAGAGCAGTTCAAGGCTTTGAGCTCGCAGTACACCATCGTCATGGTGACGCACATCCTGCGCCAGGCCAGACGTCTCGCGGACTACGTCGTCTTCATGTATCTTGGCGAACTAATAGAGCACGGCCCGGCGGAGAAGATCTTCAACGCTCCGGAAAAAGAAATGACTAGACGCTACATCAAGGGCGATTTGAGCTGAATTATGAAACTGACCTCCAAAAGCGAATACACTCTGCTGGCTCTGATCTTCATGGCCAGGAAGCCCAAAGGCTCTTATGTCAAGATCGAGGAGATCTGCCAGGCCTACGATATTCCCAAGAAATATCTGGAGCAGCTCCTGACCATCATGAGGTCCAACGGATTGGTGAAGACCAGAAGGGGAGCCGAGGGCGGCTACGCCCTGGCCAAAGACAGCAGGGACATAACCGCCGCCGACATCGTCCGCATCATGGACGGCCCCATCGCCCCAACGGATTCCGTGAGCCGGTATTTCTATCAGGCGACGCCGCTGGAAAAGGAGGACACGGCGCTGGAATTGTTCCGGGACATAAGGGATTACGCCGCGAAAGTTATGGAAAGCAAGACTCTCTACGACCTGGCGTTTGCTGGGGCGCAGGGGGCGGGAAAGTATTCGCATATTGACTTAGTATGTAAATAAGAGTATACTACTCGGAAATACTCAAAAAAATAGCAATAAATTAAACAAACTATAAGGAGAAACATGAACAAGAAAAATCTTATCTTAACCACCAGCTTGGTATTGGCTCTTGCCCTGACCGTCGGCGCCGCCGACATTCAGATCAACACGGCGGCCCAGGCCCCGCAGGCCCCCGCCTCCGACTCTGAGCTCTACTACCACGCTATTCCCTCTACGCCTGCCGTAGGCCAGGCCATCAAGGTCGTGGAATCCAACGACGACACCGACTATGTCATCAAGGCTTTCAAGATGAAACACAAAGGCATCGTGAACGAGATCCGCTCCATCCTCGAGCGTTCCATCCAGAAGGAAAACGGCAAGTCGAAATCCATCGTCAACAACGTCAACGGCGACGAATATCTCATCGTCACCGTCCCGTCCTTCCAGCTGCCCTACATTGAGGCTGTGATCGAACAGTTGGACGCCGAGGGCACCAAGTTCGCCGGCGGCGGCACCGAACGTTTCGTCTACTACTGCAAAAACAGGCTTGCCACCGATCTGCAGAAGTACGTTGTGGCCACCATGGGTTCCGGTCACGGCGAAGTGGTCCCCGACAACCTTACCGGACGAATCATGATCAACGACGCTCCTTCCTGCGCCAAGACGGTCAAGAACTGGCTCCCGTATTTCGACGTGGCTCCTCAGCAGATCCGCTTGGAATGCCAGATCATCGAGATCGAGAACAGCGACGACTTCAACTTCGGCCTGGCTTTGGAAGCCTGGAAAGAAGCGCTCCCCGAGAGCGTCGACATGACTCTCGACTGGGATAGCAAGAGAAACGGCAACACGCCCGGTCCGGAAGGCTGGGCCAGATACATCGCCCAGAACGTCAAGTTCTCCGGCATGCGCCCCAAGGCCGTGGCTAACTTCGTCAACTACCTGGTCAGGAACGGCCACGCCAAAGTTCTTAGCAGCCCCGAGGCGGTCGCCTTGAACGGTCAGACCACGGTCATCGAGTCCGTCGACAACGTGAACTACAAAGGCTACAACAGCGATCCTCAGAAGACCCTGGACAAGCAGGTTCAGTCCGGCGTCACCCTTGAGATCACCCCGATCATCGGCACCGAATCCATCTGGCTCGAGATCAACGCAGAAGTTAACAGCGTGGTCGGCTGGACCACCGGCGCCCTGCCAATCGTCAACACCAGAAGGACTTCCGCCACCGTCGGCGTCGTCTCCGGCGAGACCTCCACTATTTCCGGCTTGAAGCGCGAATACATCACCAAGAGCGATGAGCGCGTGCCCGTCCTCGGTTACATCCCGCTCCTGGGCTACGTCTTCCGTCACGAAGTGGACGTCAAGAGAGATTCCGAGATCGTCATCCTGGTTACTCCGTATGATATCAGCAAAGATCTGAAGCACGGCCAGGAAAAGGTCGAGGCTTTCGAGAACGAATACAAGGCCGAGTCCGAAGAGAGCGCTGTCGAAAGATTCGTCGACAGAGTGATCCTCAACAAAGTTGACTAATTTTAGTCGTTAACAGGAAGTCCGCCGCGAGGCGGACTTCTTGTTTTTTAGGGCAATGGAAAAACAGAAAAGACTGCTGAGCCTGGACATCGCCAGAGGCTTCGACATGTTCTTCATCATGGGCGTGGAGGAGCTTGGCACCGTGCTTTTCAGTCTTTTGGGCTGGGAATGGATGGCTAAGCAGATGCACCATCCGTACTGGCACGGCTTTACTTTCATCGACACCGTTTTTCCCACTTTCCTTTTCCTGGCCGGGCTAAGCTCCACCTTCTCGCTTAATTCCCAAAGGGAGAAAGGCAGAAGCGACCTGGCCATTATTCTAAAGATCGTAAAAAGAGTCGCGATTCTGATCTTTTTGGGCCTTGTTTACAACGGCCTACTTTGCGACGGCTTCCATGATCTAAGGTACGCCAGCGTTTTGGGTCGTATCGGCCTGTCCTGGGGAATTGCGGCCGTCATCTACCTCTACTGCGGCTTCAAAACGAGGCTGATCCTGGCCGTTCTCATAACCGCCTTCAGCTACGCCGCCCTGAAATACCTTCCGGGCTTTATTGGGGTTCAGGGAGATCCGCTTTCTTTGGAAGGGAACATCCTTGGTTTTGTCGACCGCTTCATACTGCCCGGATATTTCGTGCCAAGTCCCGGCGTCTTCGACGTGGAGGGTCTGGCCGGCACCGTTCCCGCTGTCGCCACCGCGCTTTTGGGAACGCTTGCGGGCGACGTGGTGAGAAGAGGGGATATCCTTCCCAAAAAGAAGCTGGCTTTTCTCTTCGTTTTCGGCGCGGCGCTCGTTGCTCTGGGACTTATCGTCTCGCTTTCTTTCCCCATAAACAAAAAGCTTTGGTCGCCCTCCTTCGTTCTGGTGACCGGCGGTTACTCCACGCTTTTGTTTGGGCTTTTTTATTACCTGGCGGACTGTAAATCCTATGGGAAATACCTGACCTTCTTCAAGGTCATAGGCATGAATTCCATAACGATATACATGCTCCAGAGCGTGGTTTACCTTCAATATACCAACAAGTTCCTCTTCGGGGCCTTCGCTTCAATGTTCGGGGGCTTAGAGGAGCTAGTCCTTTGCTTTACCTACACCGCGCTCTGCTGGCTCATCCTCTATTTCCTCTACAAAAAAGAGATATTTTTGAAAGTCTGAGACGGGAAATATGCCGTTTCGGAAGGTTCTAACGGGGCATTTTCGCCCCGTTTTTTTATGGTATTTCGGCAAGACTCATTCTATGGTATAATCTTATTAACAAATATAGTCTTGCTTTATGATAATCGCGATAGACGGAACGGTATCCTCGGGGAAGAGCACCGCGGCCAAAAACGTGGCCCGCGAGCTGGGGCTCCTTTACATCAACACCGGGTTGATGTACAGGGCGGTGGCGGCTTATTGCCTCAATTCCGGAATCGATACCGCAAACAAGGAAAAGGTGGCATCTTCCGCCAAAGAGCTTACTATAGACCTCGTGAACAAAGAGGACGGCCAGCACGTCCTTGCTAACGGCGAGGATCTGACGGCCCAGTGCAAAGGCCCGGCGGTGGCAAAAGCGGTCTCAGACGTCGCCGACAACGTGGAAGTCAGGAAACATTTGGTGGCGGAGCAGCGCAGACTTGGCCTCGCGGCTCGTCCCGGCGCCGTTATGGAAGGGCGCGACATAGGTTCCGTAGTCTTCCCGGACGCCGACGTCAAGTTTTTCATCACGGCCCCTCCGGAAGTGAGGGCCAGAAGACGTTATCTGGAATTCAAAGAAAGCGGCAAGGATGTTCCTGAAGAGGAAGTCCTGCGCTCGATCCTGGAAAGGGACAAGCGCGACCGGGAGCGCCCGGTCGGCGCCCTTATTCAGCTGCCGGAGGCGATACCTCTTGACACCGGCGACCTGACCAGGGAAGAAGTCACGCAAAAAATAGTGGAGCACGTCAATGCAGCCAGATCTTAGCGTAAAAATAGGCTCGGTCACTTTCAAGAACCCCGTTTGGGTGGCTTCCGGGACCTTCGGCAACGGCGAAGACCTGGAAGGCCTGGCTGATCTTGGAAAGCTCGGCGCGGTCGTTATGAAAGGCACGACGCTCAATCCGAGAGAAGGGAATCCCTTCAGCCGGATAGTGGAGACGCCGTCCGGGATACTGAACTGCATCGGCTTGCAGAACCCCGGACTCGACGTCGTTTTGAAAGAGAAGGCGCCCTATCTGGCCGAAAAGGGCGTGGCGGCGATCCTGAATATTTCCGGGCACTCCGCTGAAGAGTACGGGGAAATGGCGGCGCGCGCTGAGGAATGCCCAAGCGTTACGGCCGTCGAGATGAACGTCTCCTGTCCTAACGTCAAGGAAGGCGGCATCACTTTCGGCACGGACGTGAAAGTTTTGGGTCCGGCTGTGAAGTTGGCCAGGGCGGGGCTTAAGACGAAGCCTTTGATCGTGAAGCTTTCCCCCAACGTGACGGACATCACCGTCATGGCCAAGTGTGCCGAGGATTCCGGCGCCGACGCGGTCTCGCTCATCAACACCTTAACAGGCATGGTCATCGACACCAGAAGAAGAAGGCCTGTTCTAGGAAACATTACGGGCGGGCTTTCCGGCCCGGCCGTCCGCCCGGTCGCGGTCAGGATGGTCTATCAGACGTCCAGGGCCGTAAAGATCCCGATCGTGGGATTGGGCGGCATAGAGAAGCTCGATGACGCGCTGCAGTTCTTCATTGCTGGCGCCTCGGCCGTGCAGATCGGTACGGCCACTTTCTATGAACCGAGGACCGCGGAAACGATCGCGGAAGGTTTGGAACGCTACATGGCGGAAAACGGCTTCGCGTCGGTCGCCGATCTCAGGGGAGATTTTTAATGGGCCTGCAGGACAGAGATTACTACCGCTATCAAGACTCCCCGGGAACGAGGGGCGGGTTCCTCGTCGGGCTGACGCCCGTCGTGAAGTGGCTCCTTTTTCTGAACGTCGGCGTCTTTGTGGTGCAGTATTTCTGCGAAAAGGTCTTCCAGATTCCTTTTTTCGTCACGAACATTCGCTACTTCGGCAATCAGGTCGTTGTCGAATACGCGGAGTATGAAAAGATCTTCGCGCTCTACGTTCCGTACCTGAAGAAATATTTCCTCTTCAGCCAGTATGTGACCTACCAGTTCCTGCACGGCGGCTTCACGCACTTGCTTTTCAATATGCTGGCCCTTTACATGTTCGGGCGCTACATCGAGCGCCAGATAGGGTCCTTGCCCTTTTTGAAGCTTTACCTTTTGGGCGGGATCTTTGCCGGCATCTGCCACTTGCTTTTCGTCAACGCCTACGGGACTCCGGTCGTCGGGGCCTCCGGCGCCATCTGCGCGGTCCTGGCGGCTTTCGCGGTCATGAATCCAAACACCAAGCTCATGGTCTTTCTGGGCTTCATTCCCGTCATCATGAAAGCGAGGACGATGGTTTTGCTCTACGCAGGCTTCACGCTGCTCATGGCGGTGATAGGCGGCGGGAACGTGGCGCACCTGGCGCATCTGGGCGGACTAATCTTCGGTTTCATGTACGTCAAGAATTTCCTCGGCTTGAGGAGGATCATCGGCTACGCTCCGGGAGACGTTCCAAGGGACGATTCCTTCGGGCGCTTCAAGGAGAGGGCGAAAGTCTACCGCGGGGAAACTTACGAGGAGGCCTCTTTCAGGCCGTCTGAGAAAACTGAGAGCGCCACGGGCGACCCGAAGCTCGACGAGATACTGGAAAGGATGCGCGTTTACGGCATGCACACGCTTAGCGACGAAGACTGGAGCTACATCCAGAAGAAGAGGGAACAACGCTAGATTCGATCTTAAATTTCTTAAATAACAACAATCTAACTTTTATCTATTTGGAGGAAAAATGATCTATTCACAGGAAGTCACAGAAATGTGCTGTGTAAAGAAAGGCCCGAATCACGGACCGGCCCCCATCCCGCAGGAAGGGTTGTGGACGCAGTCCAGGGAGATCAAAGACATCAACGGTTTCACCCACGGCATCGGCTGGTGCGCGCCTCAGCAGGGCGCCTGCAAGCTGACCCTGAACGTCAAGGAAGGCGTCATTCAGGAAGCCCTGGTCGAGACCATCGGCTGCTCCGGCATGACGCACTCCGCGGCCATGGCGGCTGAAATACTTATCGGCAAAACGATCCTCGAGGCGCTGAACACCGACCTCGTGTGCGACGCCATCAACACCGCCATGCGCGAACTTTTCCTGCAGATCGTTTACGGCCGCACCCAGTCCGCTTTCTCTGAAAACGGCCTGCCCGTCGGCGCCGGTCTGGAAGACCTTGGCAAAGGCTTGAGAAGCCAGGTCGGCACGACCTACGCGACTCTTGCCAAAGGCCCCCGCTACCTCGAACTGGCTGAAGGCTACATTACCCGACTCGGCCTGGACGCTGAAGGCGAGATCATCGGCTACGAATTCGTCCATATGGGCAAGATGATGGAAATGATCAAGAAGGGCACCGAGGCTGGCGAAGCCTTGAAGAAAGCCACGAACTGCTACGGCCGTTTCGCCGAGGCCGCTAAGTACATCGACCCGCGCCACGAATAAGGAGGAAAAGCTATGTTGTTTGAAAGTTATGAAAGACGTATCGGACAGATCACTCCTGTCCTGGAAAAATACGGTATGAAGACTCTTGAGGAAGCCAATGAGCTTTGCCTTTCCAAGGGTATCGATGTGGCCGCCATCGTCCGCGGCATCCAGCCGATCTGCTTTGAGAACGCCTGCTGGGCTTACACCCTGGGCGCCGCCATCGCCATCAAGAAAGGCTGCAAGAAAGCCGCCGAAGCCGCGGAAGCCATCGGCGAAGGCCTCCAGGCCTTCTGCATTCCCGGTTCCGTCGCCGACGACCGCAAGGTCGGCCTTGGCCATGGTAATCTGGGCGCCATGCTTCTTAGAGAAGAGACGAAGTGCTTTGCTTTCTTGGCCGGCCATGAAAGCTTCGCGGCCGCGGAAGGCGCCATCGGCATCGCCAAGTCTGCCAACAAGGTCCGCAAAGAGCCCCTGCGCGTCATCCTGAACGGCCTCGGCAAAGACGCGGCCTTCATCATTTCCCGCATCAACGGCTTCACCTACGTGCAGACGAAGTTCGACTACGCCACCGGCAAACTCTCTATCGTCAAGGAGACTCCGTACTCCCAGGGCGAGCGCGGCAAAGTCCGCTGCTACGGCGCCGACGACGTCAGGGAAGGCGTGGCCATCATGCATCATGAGAAAGTGGACGTTTCCATCACCGGCAACTCCACCAACCCCACCCGCTTCCAGCATCCTGTGGCCGGCACTTACAAGAAAGAGTGCGTCGAGCAGGGCAATAAGTACTTCTCGGTTGCGAGTGGCGGCGGCACGGGCCGCACCCTGCATCCGGATAACATGGCCGCCGGTCCCGCCTCCTACGGCATGACCGACACCATGGGCCGCATGCACAGCGACGCTCAGTTCGCCGGC
>JAFYHD010000012.1 GCA_017539325.1 bacterium
GATCAGCTTAAGGGCGAGATCATCGAGTTCGTCTCCACGCGTCACCCGAGAGGCGGCTACGACGCGCCGAACGGCATGTTCAAATACGTTTACAACAACACCTCGCACGTCATCGACATCGGCGTGGGCGACGCTGTCAACAGCGGTTTGGAAGCCGGCGACCAGATCCGCGTGAGGGGCCTGCCGCGCCAGGGCGGTTTCGTCTCCTTCACCTTGAAGAACGAATACGGCCAGATCGCCGCCCGCACGACGGAATACGGCAGCCTTACCAAGGATGAGATCGGCTACTCGACCGAGAAGTCCGACCCGGCCCACTATATCTGGCACTCCGTCAGCGCCCCGACTTTCGGCGGCACAATAGACAAGGCCAAGAGCCGCGCTTTCAGGAAGCACAGCCTGACGCACATCAAGAACAACCATCTGGCGAACGTTGGCGAAGTCCTTAACGTCAGGACGGCTGACTCCTGGTCGACCGTCGGCACGAAGGGCAGGGGCGGCGTCAAGACCCTGAAA
This sequence comes from bacterium, assembly GCA_017539325.1. Lineage (GTDB taxonomy): Bacteria > Auribacterota > UBA3054 > UBA3054 > UBA3054 > UBA3054. The sequence goes on from JAFYHD010000012.1 coordinate 514, forward strand.
GCCCTGAGCAAATATTTCACGACTTCCGGCATCCGCCTTGACAGCGAAGAGGAAGGCGTGCACCAGAGCGGCTGGAAAGCGGCTTTCGGCGAAGTGACACATGCCAACGGCGACAACATCAGCGTAAAGGAAGTCGCCTGGTCTCCGAACGCCTGGACGGGGCAGACGATGCGCGTTCTCTCCGGACCTTTCAAGGGCGAGAAGATCCCTATAAAGTCCAACACCGGCAGCGGCGTTTTGGTGGAAGGGCTCTCGGCTCCCAACGAGAAGCAATTGAGGCTTAAGAAAGGCGACCTCATCAGCGTCGGCCCGGGCTATGCCACGGCCATGTACTACACCGACAAGGAAGGCGACGAGGGCGTTTGGGAATGGCAGAACAAAGGTCTTCTCAAGAGCGACTACGGTCTTTATGTCTTCGGCCTCAACGACTCCATCAAGACCACGGAGTTCCTTGAGGAGAACCACAACGCCACAATAGAAGTCTACGCTTATAATTTCGCCAAAGGCGAATACGACAGGCTTCCTCTGCCGGACGACAGGATGCGCATCACCAGCGACAATCCTTATCTTATGGGCAGCCAGACCCAGCGTTTGCAGCTTGATAAGAACGACAGGGTCTACTGCGGTCTTATCCACGCTGCGCATATCTCTCCGCACGGCGGAATCCGTCTGAAGATCATTCCTAACAATCTGAGAGGACAGGAGACTTCCGGCAAAGCCTGGTTCGACTACGCTTTCCTCGCTCCCGGACAGACCAGCGGCAAGATCAACATCAACACGGCTACTCCGCGCGTGCTCTCCGCTCTTAAGGGCGTGACGCCGGCTATCGCGGCGGCTATTGAGAAAGGTATCGACCGCTCCGGCAACAAGATCAAGCCTTACAGGAACACCGCGGACATCCTCGACATCCAGGGTATGACGCCGAGCATCTTCAGCGAGATCTCCAATCTTATCACCGTCAGGAGCGACCAGTACCGCATCAAGGTCATAGCCGACTCTGTGGAGAAGGTTACGAACGATCCTCAGTTCAACGAAGAAAAAGGCGACAAAGTCATCGCGCGTTCCATCATGGACGTCATAGTTGACAGAAGCGACCTGGCTCAGAGCGCGGAAGACAACGGCAAGGCTCAATTTAAGGTTATTTCCAAGGAATAGCCCCTCTCTTTATGATATAATGTTCCTTAATAACCAAATAAGGAACAGATATGGACCTCACTCTTAAAAAACTGCCGAATTACGACGGTGTGAAAGGACCTTTGGTCTTTGTCATCATGGACGGCGTCGGGATCTTCAAAGGCTCCAAGGAGGGCTATCCCGGCAACGCTTATGAAGCCGCCGAGCCTAAAACTCTCCACGCTTTAATAGACAACGAGAAGATCTCCACCAGACTTCAGGCCCACGGCACGGCCGTAGGCATGCCAAGCGACGCCGACCAGGGCAACAGCGAAGTCGGCCACAACGCCATGGGCGCCGGCAGAGTTTTCGACCAGGGCGCGAGCCTTGTCGCGAAAGCCATTGCCGAAAAGAAGATCTACGAAGGCGAGGGCTGGAAGAAGATCATGGGCAACGCTCTTACCAACAAGGCTCCCATCCACTTCATCGGCCTGCTTTCCGACGGCAACGTGCACAGTAACATAGCGCACCTCATCGCGATGATAGGGGAGTGCGACGAGAAGGGCGTCGAACAGGTCTACGTCCACACTTTGCTTGACGGCCGCGACGTTCCGCCGCTTTCCGCTCTCCGCTACATCGGCGAACTGGAAGATTACCTCTGGTCCCTTAGACGTCAGGCTGAAGCCAGCGGCAAAACAAGAAAATACTTCATCGCTTCCGGCGGCGGCCGTATGGTCACCACCATGGACCGCTACGAAGCCGACTGGACCATCGTGGAAAGAGGCTACAACGCCCACGTTCTCGGCGAAGGCGCGAAATTCCCCAACGCCATGGAAGCTATCAAAGAACTGAGAGTCTCCTCCAAGCAGGACGACCAGTATCTCCCGGCTTTCGTCGTCAGCGATCCCAATGATCCGACCAAGCCTCTGACCACCATCAACGATGGAGACTCCGTAGTCTTCTTCAATTTCCGCGGCGACCGCGCCCTGGAAATAAGCCGCGCCTTAACCGAAGAGAACTTCAAGGGCTTCCAGAGAAAACGTTTCCCGAAGGTCGTCTACGCCGGCATGATGGAATACGACGGCGACACGCACATGCCGCCTGTCTACCTCGTTTCCCCTCCGCAGATCGACCGTACGGTCTCGGAATACCTCTCCCGCAACAAGGTCTCCCAGTTCGCCATCAGCGAGACTCAGAAGTTCGGCCACGTGACCTATTTCTGGAACGGCAACAACTCCAGCAAATTTGACGATGAGCTTGAGACCTGGCAGGAGATTGAGTCCGACAAGATTCCCTTCGACCAAGCGCCTAGGATGAAGGCCATCGAAGTTGCGACCGCCCTCGTTGCCGCTATCAAGAGCGGGAAATACAAATTCCTGCGCTGCAATCTGGCTAACGGCGACATGGTCGGCCACACAGGCTCCATGGCGGCCGCTACGGAGGCCGTAAAGGCCGTTGACGAGGCTGTAGCCATGATCTATGCCGCCACCAAAGAAATGGGCGGAACGTTGGTCCTCACAGCAGACCACGGCAACTGCGAGCAGATGATCTCCTGCAACAAGAAGACCGGCGAACCGGAAATGGGCGCCGGCGGACAATACAAGCAATTAACCAGCCACACCCTGAATCCTGTGCCTTTCGTAATAGCCGGCCCCGACACCGACCGCTACGAACTGGCCACTACCTCCAACAAACCGGGTCTTGGCAATATCGCCTCCACGCTTCTCGCGCTCCTTGGCTTCGAGAAGCCGGAAGGCTACTTCGATTCTTTAATCTCAATTAAATAAGAGGCAACTCATGAAAAACGTTTTAATTTTTACGCTTCTGCTTTTCGGCGCGCTGACCATTTTCGCCGCTGAGGAAAAAGAAACGGAAACGGCTCCCGCTGAAAAACAGGAAACCACCAAACAGGAAGTAAAACCGAATATGAAAGATTTTTCCTACTCCCTAGGCTACGAGATGTACACCAACAACAAAAAGTACAAACTCGTCCTTTCCCCTGAAAAATTAATAGAAGGCATCGACGACGGCTACGCCAACGCCGCGCCGAAATTCAAGCAGGACGACGTGAAGGCCCAGCACGTGGCTTTCATGGCGCACATGCAGGCCGACGGCGAATCCGATTTCAAGGATGAAAAAGGCATCCTCAGCTACTTCACCGGCTTCCAGGTCGGAAAGAACTTTACCGCCAACGGCATCGACTCCCTTGACAAGAACGAGATCTTAGCCGGCATCAAAGACGCCGAAGAGGGCAAGGAGCCCCGCCTCGACGAGGCCGGCCGCAAGGCCTCTATGGCGGCCATGGACGAAGTGGTGAAAGCCAAGGCCAAAGCCAAAGCTGAAGCTGTCAAAGTCGAAAGCAAGAAATTCCTCGAAGAGAACGCCAAGAAGGAAGGCGTCAAGGTGACCGAATCCGGACCCCAGTACACAGTCATCAAAGAAGGCGAAGGCGCCAAGCCGAAAGCCACCGACACCGTGAAAGTCCACTACAAAGGCACGCTCGTCGATGGCAAGGAATTCGACAGCTCTTACAAGCGCGGCGAACCCATTTCCTTCCCCTTGAACGGCGTAATAAAAGGCTGGACCGAAGGCTTGCAGCTTATGCCGGTCGGCTCCACCTACCGCTTCTTCATCCCCAGCGACCTCGGCTACGGCGACAGAGGCGCGGGCGCTGACATCCCCGGCGGAGCGGCCCTCATTTTCGACGTTGAACTTATAGAGATCAATCCCGAAAAATAAAACCCAAACAACAAAACCAAAATGACGAAGCCTTTCAACGCTAAAAAAATAGCGGAAAACGTTTACTGGGTGGGCGCCATCGACTGGCAGCTCGCCGATTTTCACGGCTACAAAACGGAACGCGGCACGACCTACAACGCTTTCCTTATCCTGGGCGAAAAAATAACGTTGATAGACACCGTCAAAAGGCCCTACATGGAAGAGATGCTCTCCCGCATCTCTTCCATCGTGGACCCAACAAAGATCGACATAATCGTCTCCAACCACGCGGAGCTCGACCATACCGGCTGTCTTCCGGAAGTGATAAAGCTTGCCGCCCCGGAAAAAGTCTACGCTTCCCCAATGGGCGTAAAAGCCATAGATGATCTTTTCCACGGAAAAGTCAAAGCCGAAGCGGTCATAGACAAGGGAACAATAGACCTCGGCGACTTCCACCTCACCTGTTTGGAAACGAGGATGATCCATTGGCCGGACTCCATGTTCAGCTATCTCAACGAAAGACAGCTGCTCTTCTCCCAGGACGCCTTCGGCATGCACCTCGCCACCGCTAAAATTTACGCCGATGAGAACTGCCCGGACCTTCTCAAAAGGGAATCCGACAAATATTTCGCCAACATCGTACTCCCTTACTCCAAGATGGTTGGCGCGACATTAACAAAATTCAAAGCTCTGAATCTTCCTGTCTCCATGATCGCTCCCGATCACGGCCCCGTCTGGCGCACCCAGGAAGATATCCAGAAGGTCCTTAGCTGGTACGACAATTACGTCGCCCAGCCCTTCACCAAGAAGGTCGTCATCATCTACGACACCATGTGGGGCAGCACCCAACGCCTTGCCTCCGCCTTCGCGGAAGGCGTGGAAGCGGAGGGCTGCGTCCCCAGAGTCATCTGCCTAAAGAGCACCGACCGCTCCGAAGTCATGCGCGAACTGATGAACGCCGGCGCCTTAGCCGTAGGTTCCTGCACGATGAACAACGGCATCTTCCCGACGGTGGCCGACTGCCTTACCTACATCAAAGGCTTGAAGCCCCAGAACATCCTGGGCGCCATCTTCGGCTCCTACGGTTGGAACCTCATGGCCTTCGAAGAACTGAAAGCCTACTTTGAGAAAGCCGGCATCCCCTTGGTTCTTCCCAACGTCCAGGCCAAGATGATCCCCGATGAGGAAAAACTCCTCGAGGCTTATGAAAACGGCCGCGCTCTATCAAAGGAGCTCTTAGCCAAGATCAGCTGATGGAAGAGATCCTCCCCAAGATCATATTTTTCCTTATACTGCTCTTCAACATCTCCTGGCACGAGAGCGCCCACGCCTTAGTCGCGCACTGGTGCGGCGACGACACCGCCAAGAACCTTGGCCGTATCTCCTTGAGCCCCATCCCTCACATCGACATCTGGGGCACTCTCATAATTCCTCTCATCAACATTTTCACTCCCGGCGCTTTCGCTCTTGTAGGCTGGGGCAAGCCCGTCCCCGTCAATCCCTACAACCTCAAAAACCCGAGAAGGGACGACGTCCTCGTCGCCCTTGC
>JAFYHD010000087.1 GCA_017539325.1 bacterium
ATGTTCTTCAGGGTTCCGCAGAGCTCGACGCCTATGATGTCGCTGTTGGTGTAGACCCTCAAATGCTCGTTGGAGAAGATCTGCTGGACGAAGGAGGCGAGCTGAGGGATCTTAGAGGCGACCGTTACGGCGGCGGGCATTTTCCTCGCGACCTGGGCGGCGTGGCTCGGGCCGGAGAGGCAGGAGACGTGCTTGCACTTCGTCTCTTCCTCGATGATCTCGCTCATCCTCTTCAGGAAGATCCCGTCCGTCTCGATGCCTTTGGCGACCGTGACGATGGGATACGGCTCTTTCATCGCTTCGCCGAGCTGGCGCGAGACGCTGCGCATGAACTGCGAGGGGCTGGCCATTACAAGGAGTTTGGCGTCCTTCACGGCCTCTTCAAGGCTGTTGGTGAATTCCAGTTCTTCCGGCAGAGGAATGCCCGGCAGGAACTTGTAGTTCATGCGTTCCTTTTTCATTTCGCTGGTGTACTCCGGGAAAGCGCCCCAGAGCATAACGCGATATCCGTTCTCCAAAAGGGTGATCGCGATGGCTGTTCCCCAGGCGCCGTCTCCGATGACGGAGATCTTCATTCCTTTCTGCGGTTTGGTGTAGTCGATCATAGTTTTAATTATTTTTAGTTGAATAGGTGACGCAGCAGTCCTGCGCTTCCCACAAGGTAACGCTTTCAAGATTTATGCCGTCTCTCATTTTCGCAACGGGAGATTCGAGTTCGTCGTAGATCCACTTCGCGACCGCTTCGCAGGTCGCGTTTCCTTTGAAGGCGGGGATGGCGTTCAGATCTGAGTGGTCGAGCTTGTTAAGAATAAGGTCGTTGGTCAGCTTTTTCAGCTCCTCGAAGTCCACGACCATGGCGCATTCGTCGAGCGCGGCGGAAGCGATGCAGACTGTTAGTTTCCAGTTGTGGCCGTGCAGGGGCTCCATGCAGCCGTTCTTGAGTCTAACGGCGTGGGCTGCGCTGAAAGTTGATTTGACCTTAAGCTGATACATGGTTATTTTTTCGCTGCGAAAAGATTAAGCTTTCCGCCCGCAAGAATTGTTTCGATATCTTTTTCGGTGAGGGAGTGGGAGAGGGTTATTCCTTTTCCGTCTTCAGTTGTCGCGTTTATTGGTTCTCCAACTTTGAGCTGAGATCTGACATTATTTATGGAGAGCTTTTCGCAGGCTCTCAGTTTCTCAAGCTCCTCCTCGCTCACTGTGAGCGGCAGGATGCCGAAGTTTATGAGGTTGGCGGTATGGATCCTTTCGAAGGAAAGCGCTATGACAGCTTTGACGCCGAGATACATCGGGCAGATGGCCGCGTGCTCCCTGGAACTGCCTTGGCCGTAGGAAAGCCCCGCCAAGATGATGCCGTGGCGGCCAGATTCCTTAACTTTCAGGGCTCTCTCGTAGAAAGATCCTTTGCCTTCCTCGTTGAAGCAGTTGAAGACGTATTTGGCGTATTCGCTGATGTTGGACCTGAACTTCATGAAGGCGCCGGCCGGCATGATGTGGTCGGTCGTGATCTTGTCGCCCAGCTTGATCAGGATGTCGCCCTCGATGTTTTCCGGCAGGGGAGCGTTCTTGGGCGGTTCGCCGATCGTCGAGGCTCTTCTAATTTCCGGCCTTCTTCTGGGAGGTGGGACGACGAGCCAGTCGTCATGGTCGTAGCTTTCAGGTTCCTCTATTTGTGGATACTTGATGACATCCTGCTTCCTCGGGTCGACGATCTCGCCGCAGATGGCCGCCATCACGGCGGTCTCGGGGCTCGCCAAGAAGACCAGGTCGTTCGGCGTTCCGGTGCGGCCTGAGAAGTTGCGGTTGAAGGTCCTGACGCTGACTATACCCTCGGCGGGAGAGCAGCCCTGGCCGATGCAGGGACCGCAGGCCGATTCGAGGATCCTAGCGCCGGCTGTCAGGAAAGTCGAGAGCGAGCCGTCGCGGTCGATCATCTGCATGACCTGCCTGCTTCCGGGGGCGATCAGGAAGCTGACGTCAGGGTGCACTCTCCGGCCTCTCAGCATGCTGGCGGCGATGGTAAGGTCTCTGTAAGAGCTGTTGGTGCAGGAACCGATGATGACCTGGCCGACTTTCGTTCCCTCCACTTCGGAGATGCTCTTCACGTTGTCTGGGGAAGGGGACATGGCGACGAGAGGCTCGAGCTTCGCAAGGTCGATTTCTATGATCTTGTCATAAGACGCGTCGTCGTCGGAAATAAGCTCTGTGAAGTCGTTAGCGCGGCCCTGGGCCGTGAGGAATTCTTTGGTTCTCTCGTCGGAGGGGAAGATGCTTGTCGTGACGCCGAGTTCGGCGCCCATGTTGGTGATCGTCGCCCTCTGCGGTACGGTGAGCGTTTCGACGCCCGGACCGAAATACTCGACTACGCAGCCGACGTTGCCTTTGGTCGTAAGGATGGAAAGAAGCTTTAAAATGACGTCCTTGGCGGCTACCCATTCGGGCAGGGAGTTAGTGAGCTTTACGCCGATGACTTTCGGCCATTTAACGGTGAAGGGCTCGCCTCCCATGGCGAGAGCGACGTCTAGGCCGCCCGCGCCGATGGCGAGCATTCCAAGCCCTCCGCCCGTCGGAGTGTGGGAATCGGACCCAAGAAGCGTTTTCCCGGGTTTGCCGAAGCGCTCGAGGTGCACCTGGTGGCAGATGCCGTTTCCGGGCAGAGAGCATTTTATGCCGAACCTTCCGGCGACCGACCTCAGGTAGAGGTGGTCGTTCATGTTGTTCGGGCCCATCTGCGCCGTGTTGTGGTCGATATATGAGAGCGAGAGCTCCGTTTCGACTTTCTCTTTGCCCAGCGCCTCGAACTCGAGGTAGGCCATGGTGCCCGTGGCGTCCTGGGTCAGCGTCTGGTCGATCTTTATGCCGACGGAGGCCCCGGCTTTCTTTTCGCCGAAGACAAGGTGATTGGAAAGTATTTTTTCGGTAACGTTCATAAGTCAAAATAATGAAGCTAATTAATCTTTTTATTATAGCAATTTTCACTTTCGATCCGCACCGACGCGAAAGGGCGGCAAAGAGGTAAGGGCGGGGTTTGGAATTTGGGCCGATTACTGGTATAATAAATAGATATGTTAAGTTATCTCTTCAGCAATGATAAAGTCCGCCTGAAGTGGAGCGACGTCATAATCGCCTTGCTTTTCTTCATTTTCGGACTTTTCGTTTTCACCCAAATGTACCGCATCCAGGTCGACATGTTCTGGCACTTGCGGTCCATGACCATTGTCGTCTTCGACAAGAGCAGGCTTTTCAAGCCCTCTTACGACGCCTTGACGAGGATAGCTTCGTATTTTCTGGGTTTTTGCTCAAGAGGTACCTTCGGGCTCGGGTATGTTTGTTTTCTGAGTCTTATGCTGGCTTTCAAATACATCGTTTTGCGCGGCGTAACGATCGATTATTTCTCCCGCTTGGGTAAGCCGGAGCGCGCCGAGCTTTTCATACTGCGCGCTGCTCTCGTTTTGCTCTGCCTGGGAGGTCACATTATCGCTTTTCCACAGTTGATCTCCGGATATTGGCAGGCGGACGTTCTGAGGATGAACGTCTGGCACAACCCGACTACGGTGGCCGTCATGCCTTTCGGTATACTGCTTTTTTATTTCGGCTTGCTGACGCTTAAGGTCAGGACTCTGAAAAACTACCTGATACTGGCGGTCATAGTAATACTGAACTTCTTTTCCAAGCCCAGTTACATCCTTGCCTGGATACCGGCGATCTTTCTTACGCTGACTTTCTTGAAGACCGACGAGGAAGGGAATTTTATCTTCAGCTTCAACGTCAAGCGCTTCCTTATTGCCGGCGCAATGGTCATTCCCCTGATCGTCGGGCTGCTCCTTATGAAAACGACTTCAAAAAGCCTGAGGGAACAAATTCTCTTCTCCATTCCTTTCGCGATTCAAAGCCACCTGCTTCACATTGACTTCGACCGCAACATCAATTTGATATTGGAACGTCTGGCGGGGAGAAGCTTTGCAGCTTTAAAAGGCTCGTGGCAGACTTTCTGGTATTTGATTTTCTACAAACCTCTGACCATATTCTGCGGTTTGGCCTTTCCTTTGGCGGCTTTCTTCATATCAAAAAAGAAGAGGGACGGTTTGTTGGTGTTCGCTTGGCTGACCTTATTCGTTTCCTTCGCCATTGCTTATTCTTTGAGCCAGGACGGAGCTCACAGGACGCACCTGAACTTCACCTGGCAGATACCTGTGGCTGTATCGACGCTATTTCTGGCCTCGCTTTTGAATTTCTTCTCGGAAGAGGACCATTTCCCAAAAATGACTTGGCCGGCGGCGCTGACTGTCGGTTTGTTCCTTTTGCACGCTTACAGCGGATTGCTTTATCTGCAGCGTCTCATTTTTATCTGGAGCTGGAGGTAAGGTATGAAAAAAGCATTGGCGCTTCTAGTAGGGATCGCGGCGATCTACGTTCTTTACGTTTTCTTTTACCGGCCCAATCTGCTTTCCAACGGCTGCTTCACAAGAGGACAGGCGCACTGGCAGTTCGCCAAGACCAGCGACGCTAGCCTGATCACCCCTGAAGATGAAGGAGAGGAGCCCTATATCGCGATAGCTCCGGGCGGGGAGGTCTGTCAGTTCTTCCTTTCCGGCCTTGTTCCGAGCCAGATCTGCGAAACGAGTTTTGAGGCCCGCGCCAAAAATGCCAACGGGAGATTGACCTTCCGGCTGGATTATCACACCCATGCGATCATAGCTGTTACCAACACGGAATGGCAAACCGTGAAGTTCCGCTTTCCCATCTTTGAATACGCTGACAAACGCTCCTTCAGATTGGTGGCCGGTAAAAACTCCGGCATAGACATCCGCGACATTTCCCTGAGACGCGCCGCGCCGACAGCGAAATACGAATTGACAGCCTTGGAGGGAGAGTTGGTCACCAATCTTGTCGTGAACGGCGATTTCGCCAAGGGAACAGAAGGATGGAACGGCGTGGATGAAGGCGATTTCAGCTTCTTCGACAAACGCGGTGTGCCGACCTTGATGTTCACCCAGACAAGCAATGTCGTTTTGACAGCTTCCCAGAAAGTGCAAATAAAAAAAGGCGTTCCATACATCGTGAGCGTAGACGCGCTTATGGATGACAACCGCCCGGTGGCAAGGATAGCCAACGTGCGCTGCACATACAACGATGCGCGTCCCCGCAACGTGGAGCTGAAATTCAACAGCGCCACCAGGGGAGCCTGGGTGAAAGGCAGCGCGAAGATAACGCCTCTGGAAGACTGCGAAATGACCATCAACCTAAGATGCGAGCACAGCAGAGGGAAAAAGCCCG
>JAFYHD010000004.1 GCA_017539325.1 bacterium
ACCTCTTCCCAATAGGGCAGCGCCTCTTCATAGCGCCCCGCCTTCGTCAGAGCCAGGGCCAGGTTGGCTTTCACTTCCGCCGCCTCGCCAACACCTTCAGACAAAAGCGCGCGGAAAACATCCGCCGCGGACATAAAATGCCCGAGCTCCATTTCCGCCAGGCCGAATCCAAAGCGCGCCTTCCCAGCTTCTGAAAAATCAGGATAAGCCTTCCCGACTTTATCGAAAAGCTCCGCCGCGTCCTCGAACCGCCTGATCCTGTAGGCCGCCACGCCTCCGAAATAAGTCATCCTCGGGAAATAATTCGACATCGCCTCCTCTTCCCCGTAGCGCTCCAAAAACGTGCGCGCCGCTAAAAAGGCGTTGGTCGCCTCTCCTCTTTTCAGCGAAACGTAAGTAAAACGGAACAGTCCCGCCGAGTCGAGATCGTCAAGCTCTCCCCCAAAAACAAGGCAGAGCCACAGGACACTTATTCCAATAGCGATAATAATTTTCTGACCGCGCATATATTGCTCCCAATATATAAGCGGTCGCGAAAACGAAAAAATTGCGTTAGCTTATTTAAAACGCCCTATGGTAAAGGAAAGCGAGTAACTGCGTGCGGTGTCGATTATGTCGCGCTGCATGGGCGGAGGTCCGCAGCTAGCGCCTCCCAATCCCCTGGTCTCGGCGTAGATCCCGAACTCCGTCTTCCCTGAAGGCGGTAATTCCGGCGGATGGGTGTATTCTATCAGTTCCAAAGGCGAATAAGGGTTGACGCAGATCGCGAAGGGCTTCCCTAAAGAAGCGAAGTAAAGCACGCCGTTTTCCGTCATGAAGGTGATCTCCCGGACGTCCTCTCTGTTGCCGCTATCCTGGTTGCGGGCGTAAGGGACGTAAAAATCTACAGCCCTCATCGAATAGCGACCCAAAAAGGCTCCGGACTTCCTGTCGCGGTAGTTCTCATAAGGCCCCGCGCCGAAATATTCCACTTCCGGGCCTTCGGTGTCCAGCACGAAATGATAGCCGATCCTGGCGAGCTCGATTTTCGTTCCGGAAGGCTTGATCTCGCTTTCGCAAACAAGCTTTCCGTTAAGAAAGAACGTCCACTTAGTCGTTATAAGAAACTCGACATCGTTGGTCGCCGCGCCGCGGTCGATCAGTTCGGCTTTCACTCCGCCGTAATTGTTGAGTTCCAGGCTGCGCCCGCCCTTCCAGCGCACGACTGTCTTTACGGAAAACCACTCTTTTTTCTCAATATCAACAGGAGTCGGCAAGACCATCTCGATCAACTCCGGCTTCGGATCCATCAGCCCGAGTTTCGCCAGTTCCCGGCCTAAGCCTTCCTCGTTAGAGCTGGGCGCGCGGAAAACATCCAGCGTCATTGGCGCCTTAAGCCATTCCTTGTCCAGCTTTTCGCCAGTTTTAATAGACGTTAGCAAACCGGTTTTTCTGTCGAAAGCGTAGCGGACACCCCGTGTATAGAATACATATTCTTCCGGAGTGTTTTCACCCCAAAGTGCGAACTGTTTCCCCGGCGCAGTCGCGGTCTTGCGCGCGGGATAGTCGATCTGATCGTCGGCAATACAGACTTCGCCTTTCATGAACATCACCCTGAGAGAGACCTCGCCGCCCCTCTCCAAAAGCTCTTCGACACTAGGCGGAACGTCCACAAGCTTTGTTTCGCCCGGGCCGATCGCTTCGGCCAAGGGGAATTGTCCCTCCGCCTCCTGCAGCCCGTTCCGCAACGCGATCCATTTAAAGGTCACGCCTTTGGAATCCACGAAATAGTTTTTGTTTTTCAGCACGATCTTGCTTGGATCGTTCGTGGCGAAGGCCGTCCAGTTCTGGAAAACGTGACGGATCTCGTAATAGCCGGGCTCCCTGGTACGGTCTGACAAAACGCAGCCGTTCATCACGAACTGCCCGTCGTTGGGATAATCGCCGAAATCGCCGCCGAAGGCTATAATACGTTTCCCGTTTTTGTCAAGATAAAGCCCCTGATCCACCCAGTCCCAGATGGTAGCGCCCATTATGACGTCCGAGCTTTCTATGGCGTCCTGGTAGTCCTTCAGGTTCCCCATGGCGTTGCCCATGTTGTGGGCGTATTCGCAAATGTAGAAAGGCTTTTTAGCGTTAACGTCCGCGGCCTTCTGCTGGACCCACTCCACGCTGGGATACATGCAGCTTTCCATGTCAGCGCAGGACCAGTCCCGCTCGTAGTGAACGGGACGCGTGGTGTCGCGCTTCTTGATGGCCGCGTAGGCCGCGGCGAAATTCTCGCCTGGCCCCGCTTCGTTGCCCATGCTCCAGATGATGACGGCGGGATGGTTCTTGTTCCTTTCCACCGCGGCCAGGTTGCGGTCCACCGTAGCCTTTTCCCATTCCTTGCAGTGTGAGAGCGATCTTTCGCCGTAGCCGTAGCCGTGGGACTCCACATTGGCCTCATCCACGAGATACAATCCGTGAATGTCGCAAAGATAATACCAGTAGTCGTCCTGGGGATAGTGGGAATTGCGCACACAGTTGCAGTTCGCACCCTTCAGTTCGCGGATATCCTGTTCCTGAGTTTCCGGAGGGACGTAATGCCCGTACATCGGATGCGTCTCGTGGCGGTTCGCGCCCTTCAGCTTTATTTTCTTGCCGTTCAGATAATAGCGTCCGTCCTTGATCTCGCTCACGCGGAAACCGAACAAGGAAGAGACAAACTCGTTTCCGTTCTCCAAAACGATCTTGTAGCAGTTGGGCTCCTCCGCACTCCAAAGCCGAGGCTTCTCGACCACGAAGCTTTTTTCTTTGCCGCTGTATACAAGCTTGTCGTCGAAGGTATACAAATAAACCGTCACGTCCGCGTCGCAATCGACCTTAACGCGCCAATCGCCGGAAAACTCCCCTTCCTTAACGGGCGCGGCCGTCACGAAGAAATCGCGGATCCTCTCTTTCGGCCGGCGCAGCAGCCAGGCGGAGCGGAAAATTCCCGAAAGCCGGAACATGTCTTGGTCCTCGAGATAGCTGCCGTCCGAATAGCGGTACACTTCCAAAGCGACCACATTGCGGCCGGGATGCACAAACGAAGAAACGTTGAATTCCGCCGGCGAGCGGCTGTTCTTGGAGAAGCCGACGTATTCGCCGTTCACCCAAAGATAGAAGAAACTGTCGACGCCGTCGAATTTGAGAAAAACATCATCTTTTTCCCAACCCTCGGGCAGATCGAAGTCGCGGCGGTAGCTGCCGATGGGATTGCGTGCGGAATAATTGGTGTACTCTTTGGGCGGTTCCCCCATGACACACGATCCGCCCGGCTTGTCCATTGCGAAGGGATAGCGTATGTTCGTGTAGAGCGGCGTTCCCCAGCCGCCTTTCCCGTTGGCGCCCATGGCCTGCCAGGAGCAGGGCACCTTGATGACGGGCCACTCGGAAACATCATATTCCGGCTTGTAAAAATCCTTGGGCCTGGAATCCGGATCCTTGGCCCAGTTGAAACGCCAATCGCTGTCGGAATCCAAACACACCTGCCGGTCGGAACAGCGCGGTAAAATTTTGAGCGCTCCCTCCAGCGTGGAAAAAGATGAAAAAGACGCGCGGACCGCTTCCCTGCCAAAAGAAAGCGCCTGATTGTCCTGCCATTCGTCGCCGCGAGGCGCCGAGCCTATAGTGGTTAGCGTGCTGATCATAACCGTGGTAAATAATAAAGCTGCTCTCATGGAGAGCATTTTACCATACCTTTGATTTGACTTTCAACCTAAGAAGTGCTAACATATCTCGCACAAAATGAAAAACGCGCCCGTGGCTCAATTGGATAGAGCGTTTGGCTACGGACCAGAAGGTTAGGGGTTCGAGTCCCTTCGGGCGTACCATATTTTCCGCCGGAGTTTCCGCTCCGGCGGTTTTTTTATTTTCAAATTGTGAACGCACCGCGTTCCAAATTCGCGCCACAGTGTGGCACGAATTCATCAAGAAGCGCTGAAAACAGTTAAATCATTGGGCACACGCAACTTCAAATTCGGCACACACTGTGTGCCGAATTCAAAAAACGCTTAAATAGTTGCAAAATCGCTGTTTCAAATTCGTGGCACACTGTGCCACGAATTCATCAAAAATCGCCGAAAGCAGTTAACTCGTTGGGCACACGTAATTTCAAATTCGGCACACACTGTGTGCCGAATTTCGTTTATTGGCTTCTCTGTCTCTTTTTTCCTTACATAATGTTTCTGAAATGTTGGACTTGAAGTTTTTTTGCTTTTCATATAATGGCGTTAAACAACAGCGTCTTTAAATTTATAATTAAGGAACTTCTCATATATGAAATCTCCGGTAGGACCAATCAGCGACAGAAAAACAGAAAAAATTTATTCTTCTATACGATCGTTTGTTATACACGCTCAAAACAAAATTTATGCTGCCATTAATTCCGCCATGGTTATCGCTTATTGGGAAATCGGGAAGCAGATATACGAGGTTTGTGGGGAAAATGACAGAGCCGAATATGGTCAATACATCCTAAAGTGTCTTTCAGAAAAACTGGTCGCAGAATTTGGCCAAGGATATACCGTGCGAAACTTACGAGCGATGCGTCAGTTTTACTGCTGCTTTAAAACCAGGCATAATTTATTTGCTGAACTCAGTTGGTCACATTATCGCTTGCTTATGAAGATTGCAGACAAAGATACTCGGAATTTTTACACGGAAGAATGCGCCAAGGCCGCCTGGAGCGTACGACAGTTGGAACGACAGATCAACACTATGTATTATCAGCGGCTGCTTGCAAGCAAAGACAAGGATGCCGTGAGAGCTGAAATACAAAAAACCGAGCCAAAACCGGAATACGAAAAGATCGTCAAAAATCTTTACGTTATGGAATTTCTGCAAATAAAACCTGATATCAAAGTTTACGAAGAGGAAATCGAGCAGGCCTTGATCGATCATTTGCAGCAATTTCTTTTGGAGCTCGGGCGCGGCTTTTCTCTGGTCGCTCGTCAAAAACGTTTTACGCTGAACGGCCAGGATTTCTTTATAGACCTGGTGTTTTACAACTATATCTTGAAATGTTTTGTTTTGATTGATCTGAAAACAGACAAGCTTACTCACCAAGATTTGGGACAGATGCAAATGTACGTAAATTATTATACAAGAGAATTGATGAACGAAGGCGACAATCCGCCCATCGGAATAGTGCTTTGCGCCGAGAAAAATGATGCTGTGGTTAAATACACATTGCCAGAAGACAACAACCAAATTTTCGCATCCAAGTTTTTAACCTGTCTCCCGACGGAAGAAGAATTGAAAAGAGAATTGCGGCTGGACGGATTTATTAAAATCAAGAAATAAAAATACTATCTGCTGCAGATCTCTTCCACAGCGTTCACGAAATGCTCCCGGCCTTCGCTGATCTTGAGGGCAACTTTCAAATAATAGACAGGGGGCGGGTCGAGTTCGACGCCGGCTCTCTTGGAGAAGCGGACCGCGTCTTTTTCCGTGATGAGAATGGCCTTGACTTCAAATTGTTTCGCGGTCTCGTAGATTTCTTCGATCTCGTAGCGTCTGAAGCGGTGGTGGTCGGGGAAAAAGCGCTTGCAAACGATGTTGGTGCCCTGCGTTTCCAATGTTTTGACAAAGCCTTCGGGCTGGGCAATGCCGGTCACAACCATGACGGGCAGATCCTGCAAAAGCGACAGGGGGAAGCGGCTTTCCGTATGCACGCTTATCAATTCCGAGGGTTCGTAATAGCTCACGAGGATGTCGGCTTTCTCGTTGTATTTTCTGATCTCCTCCACGAGCTCCTCTTTCTTTTCCGGCGTCAGGTCGCGGGCTTTCGTGATGAGTATGTGGTCGGCTCTTTGCAGCTCTTCGATGGGCTCTCTCAAAAGACCGGCGGGAAGCATCCTTTCATAACCGAAGGGACAGTTGGCGTCGATCAGCACCACGTCTTTCTGGCGGCGCAGACGCATGTGCTGCATGCCGTCGTCGAGGATGATCGTGTCGACGCCGAATTCCCGCATGGCGTAGCGGGCGCCTCTCACTCTGTCGGGATCGGTTATGACAACGACGTTCTTAAGATCCTGGGCCAGCATGTAAGGCTCGTCGCCGGCTATCCGGGGGGAAAGCAAAAGTTCCTTGCCGTCGCAGACGACCTTGGTCTTGTTGCTGAAATCTTTGTATTTCCAGCGGAAACGCCAGCTGGGGGAATGCGATTTGTAGCCGCGGCTGACGATGGCCACTTTTCTGCCGCCTTTGCTGAGCGCGCGGGCCAGCTCCGCCACCACAGGCGTCTTGCCGGTGCCGCCGACGGTTATGTTGCCGACGCTGATGACGTAGCAGCCGGGCCAGTAGCGTTTCTTGTAGCCCTTTCTGTAAAGCCAGTTGCGGATGCCTATTATAACGCCGTAAACTTTTCCCAAGAGGATAAGAACGGGAAGAATGGTATATTTCCGCCAGCTGGTGTCGCCGCCGGAAATAAGTCTTTTCCATTTCTGCTCTCTCGAGAGTTTGTTTTTTCTCATTTATTCTTGGCTTCCTGCTCCGCGAAGTCTATGAGTTTTCTGGCGACGGATGCTTTGCTGATAAGGCCCAAGCATTCCTTTGCCTTCTTGGGATAGAGGAAAGTGGCGTTCAACTTTCCTACCGCGAAACCGGCCAAGGGCTTGGAGACGTCGTTGGCGACGATCATGTCGAGGCCCTTGACGAAAAGCTTTCTTTTGCCGGAGGCCTCGAGGTCGTTGGTCTCGGCGGCGAAGCCGATGACGATCCTTTTCCCTTTGTCGGGGGAAAGGGATTTCAGGATGTCTTTCGTGCGGACTAATTCCAGGATCGATTTTTCGGCGATCTTGTGTTCCTTTTGCTTCAGGGTCTTGGCGGGCTTGAAATCGCTGACGGCCGCGGTCATGATAAGGACGTCGCAGGATCTGAATTCTTTCTTCAGGGCCTGGTACATGTCCTCAGCGGAAACGACGGGAATAAATCTGCAGCCCTTAGGCGGCTTTAAGTTGACGGGCCCGCTCACCAGAACGCACTCATAGCCCCGCTTCACCGCCTCTTTGGCGACGGCGAAACCCATTTTGCCGGAGCTGGGATTAGAGAGAAAGCGGACCGGATCTATGTATTCTCTGGTCGGCCCCGCGCTGACTAAAAATTTCAAGGACATGTTTATTTCTTGACGATCTTCAAAATGTCTTCCAGAGGGGCGAGTCTGCCTAAGCCCGCTTTCCCGCAGGCTAGTTCGCCTTCCGTGGGATAAACGACTTCGACGCCTCTCTCCTGCAGTTTCTGGATGTTCTCTTTGGTGGCGCTTGCTTCCCACATGCCGTCGTTCATGGCGGGGGCCACGATCTTTCTGCCCCTGTGGGCAAGCATGACGGAACTGGGGCCGTCATCGGCGA
Organism: bacterium; assembly: GCA_017539325.1. GTDB lineage: Bacteria > Auribacterota > UBA3054 > UBA3054 > UBA3054 > UBA3054. The sequence goes on from JAFYHD010000004.1 coordinate 7,356, forward strand.
AACCGTAGGCCATCTTGGCGATGAAATCGGCTGAGGCCGGCAGAACTATTGCCGTTTCGCAAAGCTCGGCTAAGGCTACGTGCTCGGGGCGCCAGTCAAGGGGCTGGGCGAACTGGTCGATATAGACAGGATTCCTGGAGAGGGTCCTGAAGGTCACTTCGCCGACGAATTTCGTCGCGGCTTCCGTCATCGCCACATGCACGTTGAAGCCTTCCTTTATGAGAAGACGCGTGAATTCGCAGGCCTTGTAGGCCGCGATCGATCCTGTTACGACTAAGAGAATGTCTTTCATTTGTTACCTCCGTAGATGAGAGCTTCCAGCTCTTGCGCGGCTCTGTCGGCGTCGTCGTTTATGACGGTGTGGTCGAACCAGACGTGCTCCGCCATCGCTTTTGGCTTTGGCCAATCTTTTCGCGATCACTTCCTCGCTGTCGGTGGCGCGGCCCCTCAGCCTTCTCTCCAGCTCCTCGTATGAGGGCGGCATGATGAAGATGAGATGCGCTTCCGGCATTTTTTCATGCACGGACCTGGCGCCCTGGACGTCGATGTCAAGCAGAACGTAGTAGCCTTCCTTGAGCTGGCGCTCCACCGCCTCCCTGGGCGTGCCGTAATAGTTGCCGTGCACAGTGGCGTGCTCTAAGAAGCGGTCCTCTTTGAGCCAGGCCTGGAAAGTCTCCACGGAAAGGAAAAAGTAATCCTTTCCCTCGATTTCGCCCACTCTCGGCGGCCGCGTGGTCGCTGAGACGGAGAATCTCAGATCATCATGCCTCGCCATGAGCTTGGCGACGATGGTGGATTTTCCCGCGCCGGAAGGACCGGTCAGGACAAACGCTCTGCACTTCGGGTCAGCCATTATTTTTTCGTTTTGGTCGTCTTTTTGGCGGCGGGTTTTTTCGCGGGCTTCTTGGCCGCGGGCTTTTCTTCCTTGGGTTCCTCTTTGGCTTTTTTGGGCGCGGCTTTCTTGGCCGGGACCAGATCCTCGAAGAAGGTCTCCCTGTTGGCCCAGATCTCCTCGATGTTGTATTCCGCCCTGGCTTCTTCCGTGAAGAGGTGGACGATCACGTCGACAAGGTCGACCGCCACCCAGTTGTTGCCTGAGAGCGTTTCGTCCGCGCTGTAGGGCTTGACGCCCATGCCTTTCAGCTCTTTCAGAAGATTCTGCCCGGCCGCCTGCATCTGCCTTTCGTTCCTGACGGAACCGACGATGAAGAAGTCCGTGATAGGAGAGAAGCCCCTGACGTCATAGATCTTGATGTCGCTTACCTGCTTGTCTTCCAGAAGTGAGCGGTAGGTGAAAACGATCTCGGGGAGGTTGGGATTTTTTGCGGTTTTTGCCATGTTATTTTCCTGTATAAAGTTTTTTGCTTTTTATCAGCTTCGCTACAGAAGCGGGAATATCTTTCTTATCTATCTTACCTTCTTTCAGCTTTTGACGCAAAGCGGTGGAAGAAACGTCGGTGGCGGGACCCTTTATCAGGATGTCTTCCGGCTTTATTTTCGCCGCTTCTCCCTTGCGCTGGTAAACGGCCAGCTTTGCCAGTTTCTTTATCTTTTCTGGTTCGCGCCAGGTGCCGAAACCTAAGTAATTGTCGGAGCCCAGAAGGAAGTAGAGCTCGCAGGGCGCGAATCTTTTTTTCAGCGTTTGCAGCGTTTCCACCGTGTAGGAAACGCCGCCTCTAGTGAGTTCGCAGCTTTCCAGCCGGAAGGCGGGCTCCTTTTTCAGCGCGGCGCTGATCAGTTCGCAGCGAACTTCGTTGTCGGCGTAGATCTTGTCCCTTTTGTGCGGCGCTATGTAAGCCGGCACAAAAAGCGTAAGATCGAGTCCGAGCTGTTTTCTGGCCCTTTTGGCGATGGCCAGGTGCGTTTTGTGGACGGGATCGAAGGATCCTCCGAAAACGCCTATTTTCAACTTCGCCCTGAGGGGCTTCAAAAGTTTCGCTATGTCTTTGGTCTTTTCGGCGTAGAGTTCCGGCTTGTAGGGCGCGACGTCGGCTTTGTCCCTGAAGCCCCAGGCTACGGCCATTACCGGGATCTTGGCGTTCCTGGCGGTCTGCATGTCCACTTCGGAATCTCCGATGTAGATCGCTTCCCCGGGCTTGGCGCCGAGGTGCCTTAGAGCTTCCCAGACGGCATCGGGAGCGGGCCTCCTGTTTCTTCCCGCCTTGTCGCCCAGGGCGGCGTCCCAAAGGCCCGGGAAGAAACGCTTGGCCAGTTTTCTGACCGCGCGTTCCGGCTTGTTGGAGACGATGGCGATCTTAAAGCCAAGCTCTCTTAATTTTCGCAGCGCTTCCGGGATCCCGGGATAGGGCTTGGTTTTTATGACGGTATGCGCCGCGTAGTAGCGGCGCATATCCGCCAGTATTTCCGGATACTCCGGATCGCGCAGGCCTTCCTTTAGCGAGCGCTCCACAAGCTTGCCCACGCCGTTGCCGACGTAGCGTCTCGCCTCGCCGAGCGTGATAGGAGGCTTGCTATGTTTGCTCAAAGCGAAATTGACGGCGGTCTGAAGATCGATTAGGGTATCTAAAAGCGTCCCATCAAGATCGAAGACCGCGCATTTGATGGTCTTGCCCATCAATTCCACCAGAGCTCGCCCTCCATCTTTTCCCTGATCATGTTGCGCTTGAGGAAGCCGATGGCGCTCTCCAATCCTTCCTTTGGTGTCATGAGGCTATCCTCGTGCTCGATACTGAGAGCGTAGTCGTAGCCTTCCATCCTGAGCGCGCCGAAGATCTGCTTCCACTGCTGCTCACTCATGCCGTGCCCAACAGTCCTGAAGAGCCAGGCGCGGTCTCTTTCCTTGTCGAAGGGTTTCGTCTCCAGGACGCCTGCCCTGGCGACCACTTCCGGATGCATCTCGGTGTCCTTGGCGTGGAAGAAGTGGATGGCCTTGCCGAGGTAGCGGATGACGGAAACGATGTCCATGCCCTGCCAGATGAGATGCGAGGGGTCAAGGTTGGCGCCCACTATGTCGCCGACGGCTGTTCTGAGCCGCATGAGCGTCTCGGGATTGTAGACGCAGAAGCCCGGGTGCATTTCCAGGCCGACGTACTTGACGCCGCCGTTTTCCGCGATCTTCGCGGCTTTCTGCCAGTACGGGATCAGAACTTCGTTCCACTGGTAGTCGAGGATCTTCCGGTACTCGGTGGGCCAGGTGCAGGTCACCCAGTTGGGCTGGTCGCCCTTGCCGTCGCCGGGGCAGCCGGAGAAGGTCACAAGATGGTCGACGCCCAACTGTCCGCAGAGCTCGCAGGCCGCCTCAAAGTCCGCCTCGAATTTGGCGGCGATCTCAGGGTCGGGATGCACGCAGTTGCCGTGCACGGAGAGGCAGACGAGGTTTATCTCGTGCTTCTTGAAGGTGTCCAAGAGTTCCTGTCTGGCTTTAGGATCCTTGACGAGCTTCTTGGCGTCGGCGTGCGCTGTGCCAGGATAGCCGCCGACGCCCAGTTCCAGGGCGTCCACGCCCAGGCCTTTCAAATAGCCCAGGGCGGCGTCAAGGCTCATGTCGGCCAGAGCCGGGCTGAATACGCAAAGCTGCATATTGTCTCCTTATTTTTTGGAGCTTTTCTGTTTCTTGAAGTAGAAGGGTTTGCCGGTCTTGGCGGATTCGTAGATGCCTTCCAGGATCTGCGTGACGACGTAAGCCTGTTCGGCTTTGACCACCAGTTCGCCTTTGCCGAGGACGGCCTGCGTGAAGACGCGGGCTTCCCTGTCTTCCGAAGTCTCGGAATGGCCGTCGTAGAAAGCGACGCCGCTGGCCTTGAGGTCGGGCTTAAGGACGTAGCGGGCGTTGTTCTTGATACCGTTGATCCTGAGGCCGTCCTTCATGTCGGCGCCGGCTAAGGTTCCGGAAAATTCCGTGCAGGCTTCGCCGGTAGAGAGCGTGTTAAGAGCCCAGGATGATTCCACGATGATGGTGGCGCCGTTCTTCATGACGACGAAACCGAAGGCGCTGTCTTCCACCGTGAACTTCTTGGGATCCCAGTCGCCCCAGGCGTTGCCCTGGTCGGTCTGCTTGTTGAGCTTGTGATACGTCGTGCCGACGGCGTAGGCGGGCTCGTAGTTGTTGAGCATGTAAAGCGTCAGGTCGAGGGTGTGCGTCGCGATGTCGATCAGAGGACCGCCGCCCTGCTGCTTCTCATCAAGGAAGACGCCCCAGGTCGGGACGGCTCTGCGGCGAATAGCCTGGGCCTTGGCGTAGTAGATGTCGCCGAAGGTGCCCTTCTCGCATTCCTTCTTCAAAAAGATGGCCTGCGGAGTGTAGCGGCTCTGATAGCCGATGGTGAGGATGCGTTTATACTTCTTGGCGGCGTCCAGCATCTTCTTCGCTTCTTTGGAATTGATGGCCATAGGCTTTTCGCACATGACGTGCTTGCCGGCTTTCATGGCGTCCACGGAAATGAAGCTGTGGGCGAGGTTCGGGGTCAGGACCAGGACCGCTTCGATGCTCTTGTCTTTCAAAAGCTCCTTGTAGTCTTTGTAGACCTTGGCGCCGGGAACGCCGTATTCCTTGGCGGCCTTTTCGGCTCTTTCCACGATGATGTCGCAGAAAGCGACCAATTCGGAATCAGGATTGTGCTTGTGGGCCGGAAGGTGCTTGCCGTTGGCAATGCCGCCGCAGCCGATGACGCCGATGCGAACTTTTTTCATTTTTTTCTCCTTTGAGGGGTGTTATATTTATTTAATTTTCTGCGATGGGTTCCAGAGGCTTAACATTGGGGCAGTCGATCTCCGTTAGCCACTTGTCGGGCTTCACGAATTCCGCGATGTTCGTTAAAAGCTTCTGGATCTTGGGATCCTGGTAAACGGGGTAGGTCTCGTGTCCGGGCTGGAAATAGATCACCTTGCCGTAGTAGCGCTTGAAGAACGCGATGGAACGGAAGACTTCCCCGCCCTGGAACCAGCCGATGGCGAGAAGCCTATCGGGCTGCGGGATGCCGAAGGGTTCGCCGTACATCTCTTCGTGCGGTATCTCGAGGTATTCGCCATCAAGGCCTTCGAAGATCTGGTGATTGGGCTCCACGAACCACAGTCTTTCCTTTTCGGCCACCTCTCTCCACTTCAGCGTGCAGGGGCCGCCCACCAGGGCGCGGAAGGGTTTGGATAGGTGCGCGGAATGTAAAAAGACTATGCCCATGCCTTTCCAGACTCTTCTCACGATCGTCTTGACGAGTTCGTCGTTTACTTTGCCGTGATAGCAGTGTCCCCACCAGAAGAGGACGTCGGTAGATTCAAGGATCTCGTCGGTCAGACCCGCCCCGTCGTCGCCTTCATTCTGCAGCACGACGATCGTTTTGTTGCCGGCTTTCTCAAGGAAAGCGGCGATGGTCTCGCCCATGCCGATGGGATACGCTTCCTTGACTCTGCCTTCGCGCATCTGCTTGTAGTTTTCACACCAAATGGTGATGTTCATAATGTTTCCCCCGCTGTTGGTTTAAAAATCTATTTCGACCACTTTGTTTTCCGCGGCTGATTTGGCGGCGGCGGTCATGATCTTAAGCACGCGCAGGACTTCCCAGTTCTTGACATAAGGCTCTTCCTCTTTTCTCATCGCCTTGATGAAGTGCTTGTAGAAAGCGAAGGGTTCCGGCTCGATCTTTTCCAAAGGCAGCGTCTCGACGGTGTCGTGCGGACGATAGGCCATGGTTTTCGTGAAGCCGTTGCCGGCCTTGATGCCCGTTATTTCCCTGGGCTTTTCAGTGTAGATGGGGCGGACCATTCTGCCGTTCAGATCCCAGTCCTCGACTACCGCCGTGCCGTCGTGGCCGTATACCACCCAGCGCGGCAGCGGCGTGAAGCAGTTGGTGTCCACCACCACTTCCACGCATTTGTTCTCGGAGAAGACCATCTCCAGCTTGAAGGCGTCGTCGCAATCGTAGCCGGCCTCAAAAGAGTACTGGCAGTAAAGGTGCAGAAGTTTTTCCTTCATCATGAACATAACTTGGTCGATCATGTGCACGCCCCAGTCGAGCATCATGCCGCCGCCTTTGATCTTCTCGCAGCGCCAGCCGCTAGGTACGCCGTTGGCGCCCTGGACTCTCGATTCTATGCGGCCGATGGGGCCGAGAAGATTCTTTTCGTAGATGTTTTTCACGATGAGGAAATCCTCGTCCCAGCGCCTGTTCTGATGCACCATCAGAAGCGTTCCGCATTCGTCGGCGGTCTCCGCCATGTCCTCGAAAAGGCTCGGCGTGATGGCGGCGGGCTTTTCGCAGATGACGCCTTTGCCGGCCTTGGCGCAGGCCTTGGCGTAAAAGGGATGCCAGTCGTTGGGCGTCGCGATCAAAACCGCTTCCAGTTCCGGATCAGCCAAAAGTTCTTCGTAACTCTTGTAAACATAGAGCCCATTTTCCGCGGCTCTTTTCTGACTCTTGGGATCAATGTCAAAGATGCCTTTCGCTTCGATTATTCCGCTTTTGGCCATATGCTTGACATGGTATCCGCCCATGCCTCCGTAACCGATGACGCCGACCTTTACCGTGCTCATAGCTTTTTAGATCTCTCTCCTGATTTTTGAATAGGTTATTTGTTTGTTAATTTATAAGTTATATTGTAGCAAAAGGGAAATTGCTTTTAATTAAAGGCGATTCAGGCGTGAATAATTCATTTTTTCAACAAACTTGTCAACATCTTGCTGACAGGTTATCCACAATTTTGTAAAAGGGCGCCGGCGATCTTTCCCCACGCCCCTTTCCGCTTCCGGAAAAGGGCGCTTTTTACGGCCCGGCCAAATGTTCGGAGGTTTTTTTCACACCGTTATTCACTTTTATATAACTCCCTTTCGGCCATTGCGTTATGTGAAGCGCCAAAGCGCCTCTTGCTTTTCTCGCCCGGGTTTGCTACATTTTTCCCCGTATCATGTGCCAAAAAGACTCCTGAAGAGGGCCTCTTCGACAAGATATCAACATGCCGGCGAGACTTTTTCAGAAAAACCGTCTTTACAAACGGAGAGGATTATGGTAAAGTGGTGCCGTTCTTTTTTGCGAAAAGGTAAAAAGGAATGACCGGAAAGAGCGCCGTGCCCTTTTTGGTGTGTGTGTAAAGCAATTGATCGGGCCTAGCCCGTGTAACAATATTAAGTGTAAGGGTTATTTGTGAACGACTATCAGGGAATGTGGGAGAAAGTCCTGGAGCTGGTGAAGCATTCCACCGATCCAATGGTCTTTTCGGCTTTCTTCTCTTCTGTTGAACCTGTCAATTTTGCGGATGGCCTCTTTTCTATTCGTACCAACAACGCGTTGACCGCGGAGTATGTGAAGAAGAACCTTGGCTCCTTCATCGAGGAGAATCTCTCGAAGGAAGCCGGATCTCCCGTCACTTTGAAAGTCATCGTCAACGGCGAGCCGGAAGAAGAGAGCGCCCCGTCACCCGTCTCTCCTGATAGTGAAAGTAAAGAACCCGTTTTGCGCGCCCAGGAACCTCCGAAACTGAACCGCAATTACGTTTTCTCAAATTTCATTATCGGTCCTTCGAACCAGTACGCTCACGCCGCCGCCTATGACGTTGCCAACAATCCCGGCGTCTCCTACAATCCGCTTTTCATCTACGGCGGCTCCGGGCTCGGCAAAACGCACCTTATGCAGGCGATCGGCAACGCCATCTATGAAAGGGACAACAGCAAAAGGATCCTCTACATCACTTGCGAGAACTTCTGCTCCGATTTCCAGGCCTCCCTTTCCTTCAAGAACAACGTGCATCAGTTCAGGGAAAAATACCGCTCCAACTACGACGTCATTCTGATCGACGACGTGCAGCATCTCTCTTTGGTGAACCGCACTCAGGACGAGTTCTTCCAGCTCTTCGAGTATCTCTTCGCCAACAACTGCCAGATCGTCATGACCTGCGATAAGTCTCCCAGGGAACTGAAGAACATCAGCGACAGGCTCATC
>JAFYHD010000088.1 GCA_017539325.1 bacterium
GGGCGATTCGGCCATCCTCGACAAAATAGCGGGAACGCTCAACAACGCCGGACACACCGTCGACATATTCTGCTTCGACGTGGTGGCCGACGGATATTCCATATTGACTCCCGAACAGCGTCAGATCGGTTCGATCATAATAAACGCCGGCGCCGGCAGCACCGATTTCGCCTTCTGGAAAAACGGCATCGTCCAGTTTATCGGAAGCTTCCCCGTTGGCGGCGACCATATAACCAACGACCTGGCGCTGGGCCTCAACATGCCCTTCAAAGCGGCCGAGGAGCTGAAGTGCCAGTATGACAAAAACGAAACGGAAGTCAGAGTCGGTGGCAAACTCTACAAGACTCGCTCGGTCGACACGGTAGTCCAGGCCAGGACCGAAGAGACTGTCCGCTACATAGCGGATCAGATCAAGCAAAACGGCATGTTAAGCCAGATCCAGGGCGGGATCTTCCTGACAGGCAACGCCGCCAGGTCCAGCTTCATAAGCTACATGCGCCGCGAATTCTCCTCGCTGGAAGTCCGCAACGCCTATCCGATAATTCCCGCGGAGGCGGATAACTCGAATCCTGAAGAAGTCGGCCGGCTCTTCTCCCCGTACTACGGGAACAAGTTCCAGACCGACTCCGGTTCCTCAACCATTCTCGGCATGCTGGCCTACGCCGCCAAGGAAGACCTTCATACCACTAAAAAAAGCTCCTCCGGGATCTTCAAATTCTTCAATCTGCTATGAAAGACAACAAACTTCTAATAAAAGTTATTGGTGTCGGCGGCTGCGGCTGCAATACCGTTTCCAACATTGAGCAGCAATACGCCGGAACACTGGGCGACAACTTCGAATTCTACGGAGTCGACACCGATTTCATCAGCCTGGCCAACCAATCCGTCTCCCACAAGGTCCAAATAGGCTCCAGCGGCATCGGGACGGCCAAGGATCCCATGAAAGGCGCGGAAGCCGCCCAGAAGAGCATCAACGAGCTTAAATCGATGCTCCAGGGTGTGGACATAGCCATCTTGTGCGCCGGCCTAAGCGGCGGCACAGGCTCGGGCGCCACAGGCGTCATTGCCCAGGCGGCCGCCGGAAACCCCGGCTGCGTCGTCATGGCCTCCGTCACCCTCCCCTTCTACTACGACGACCAGAAGAAACAGGAAGCCGCGAAAGCCGCTCTTAGAAACATCAAGGAAGTCGTGCCTGTCGTCCTTCCCGTGCAGAACGGCGTGGGAATAGAAGACGAGAACGTGCCCTTCCTAGATGTTCTGAGAGCCACCGACAGAAACGTCATATCGCTTCTCGAGATGATAAAAGTCATCACAAGCTCCGCCAGCACCGTGAGCCTTGATTTCAGCGAATTCCTGAGCGTCGCCTCCACTCCCGGCAACGCCATGATAGGGATCGGCGAAGCGGACGGCGAGCAGGCCGTCTCCGTCGCCATAAGCCTGGCGCGCTCTCCCAAATTCATGTCGTACGGCGACTACTCCCTGAAAGACGCCTCCAAAGTGGCGCTCGTAATAATGGGCAACGGCAGCATATCATACAAGCAGATAAAGGACGCCAGGACCACTTTGCAAAACGAGATCGGTTACCAGACGGAAGTCTTCAACGGACTGTACGTCAACAACGAATTGGCGAACGTGAAAGTCATAATGTTCGCGACCGGCATGAACGATCCCAAGGAAATGTCCGAACCGATCTTCCAGACGGAAATGACCGTCGCCGGACCAGGCGACCAGGTCGAGATGGGATTTCTGTCAGCCGACGACGGCTACTTCAAGGGAACGGCCCCCGCTTACTTCGAGGGCATAAACTACGACAGGCCGACGTTCCTTAGAAAAAACCTCAGGATCGAGCAGTAACCCTACTCGATGAAAACAGCCGCGGCGACGACCGTCTTCCAAAGGCCGTTCTTGTCGCCCCTGGCCGATTGGGTGCAGTTGGTGGTCCTCACGAAACGTCCGCTCATGCGGTACATCTCTTTCCTTTCGTCCCAGTCGGCGTCCGGGTCCATGTCCACGCCCAAAGTGGTGGCCAGCATCGTGGCCGCCAGATCCTCGGCGTATTCGCCGGCCGTCTCGTCCGTTTCGCCGTAGGTGTGGTGTTCCGAAAGGTAGCCGTAGTGGTTGCCGTCGGCGGGCTGCGCCAGGCCTACGGAAGCGACGATCTGTCTGCCGGGCTCGTTGGTGTCGATGCGCGCCATGACGGTGAAAGTTATCTCTCCGGGATTAAGCAAAGCTATGCCTTTGTGTCTGGGAATGATCTTGCAGCGGGGCGGCAGAATGCTTGAAACCGTAACTAGATTGCAAGCCTGAATGCCGGCCATGCGCAGCGCGTCTTCAAAACTGCTGAGGCGGTCCTTGTGGACGCCAACGCCCTTGGTAAAGAAAACCTGGCTGGGAATCATCTTATCTCGGAGCTCCAAATTATTGAAAGTTAAAAAGTTTTATTTTCGAGGGATATTGTAATATAACCATCACTTTATGTCAAAAGGCTAGATGTAGGCCGCGAGAAGCTTTATGAGCGAATCGCCGCCTTTCGCGCACGCTTCGGCCACGCTCTCGTGGGTGATCTTCGGCCCGCCCTTTTTCGCCGCGGGGTTCGAGACCAGCGTTATGCCGCTGACAATAGCTCCCATGTGGTGGGCCGCCTCCGCCTCCAAGACCGTCGACATTCCGACTACGTCGGCGCCCAGGATCCTGAGCATGTTCACTTCCGCCGGCGTTTCGAAAGAGGGTCCGTGCATGCCGGCGTAAACGCCGCGGTGAAGCTTGACGCCGACGGATTTGGCGCAGGCCATGATGTCGGTGTTGCAGTCCTCGTTGTAAAGCGTCGTCATGTCCGGGAAACGCGTACCCATCCTTTCGTCGTTGAAGCCGGTCAGGGAGGAGACGCCCTGGTTGTTTATCTGGTCCTCTATCAGCATAAGGTCTCCGGGCGCCAGATGAGGGGCTATGCCGCCGGCGGCGTTCGTCAATATGACGTGCGAGGCGCCCCAGATTATTATGGAGCGCAGAAGCCTGACCACGTCAGCGGGCGCGTTGCCTTCGTAAAGATGCACTCTCCCACGCATAACGGCGATCACTTTTCCGTTCAGCCGCCCTACAAGAAGCGAGCCGACGTGCGACTGAACGGTCGAAACCGGAACGTAGGGTATGTCGGAATAAGGGATCTCGTTTATCGGCTCCACGGCTTGGCTGAATTTGTCGAGCCCGGAGCCTAGGACGACGGCCTTCTCGGGCTCGACGTCGCATTTGTCGTTCAAAAACGAGCAGATCTGTCTGATTTTTTCGTACTCCAGCATAGGTCTCCTTTAGGAAATTTTCAATTGACGAACGCAGGAAGGCCGCGTTTCCGGCTCCTCGCCCACTAAGAAAAGTTCCGGCAGCTCCGATACGTCAAAAGGCTTGGAGGAATAGACCTCCATGATAGTCTCGCCTTTTTCGACCTTGTCGCCCAATTTCTTGTTGAAGCGCAGCCCGGGCTTGTGGTCTATTTTGTCAGTCAAAACACGGCGCCCGGCGCCCAGGCGGATGAGAAGCTGCCCCAGGCCGAAGGTGTCTATCTTCCTTATGAATCCGCTTTCTTTGGCCTTGTATTCCGTCAGGTTGCCGGCCGGAGAAAGGATCATGTCCAGATTTTCCACGGCCCATTTTTCCGCGCCCTGGGAAGAGATGATCTTGAGGAAGCGCTCGTAGGCTTCCCCGCTTTCCATAAGCTTCTCCAATTCGGGGCGGAAATCTCTCTTCTTATCTTCGGGGAACGCCAGCCTGCACATGGATTCCGCCAGGCTAAGGGTGACCAGGCGGAAGCGCTCCTCCGTCCTTTCCCCTCTCAGCATCCTTACGGCTTCCATGACTTCCACGCCGTTGCCGGCCCATTCGCCCAAAGGCTCGTTCATGTCCGTAAGCAAGACTTCCGTGCGCACGCCGAAAGAGGTGGAAGTCCTGAAAAGCGACATGGCAAGCGTCTCGGCGTCGCTTACGGTCCGCATGAAGGCGCCGCTGCCGTATTTCACGTCCAAAACAAGCCCGTCCAGCGTTTCGCAGAGCTTTTTCCCCAGGATCGAAGCGGTGATGAGGCCCACTGAATCAACGGTTCCCGTCACGTCCCTCAGGGCGTAGAGCCTTTTGTCAAGTTTCGCCACGTCGTCGGTCTGAGTCATGAAGATCGCGCCGTTCTCCCTAAGGAATCCCCTGGCCTCCTCCCAGGTAAACTGCTGGAACAGTCCCGGGATGGATTCCAGCTTGTCGACCGTCCCGCCCGTATGGCCCAATCCCCTGCCGGCCAAAGTCGGCACCAGCGCTCCCATGCAGGCGAGAAGCGGGAGGAGAACGATGGTCGGCTTGTCCCCCACGCCGCCCGTGGAATGCTTGTCGACGACAGGCTTGCCGTAGTAACTTTCCTTCGGGCGCCGTCTGCCGCTCTCCACGATGCACTCCGTCATGCAAAGGACTTCCGAGGGGTCCAGCCCCTTTATGCAGGCGGCCATTAGCCAGGCGGACATCTGGTAATCCGCCACCTCGCCCGACATGTAACCGGCGAAAAAGCGCCGCAGGTCGTCAGCTTTTATGATCTCGCCGCGCTTTTTGGCCTCTATCACTTCAACGGGAGTTTTCATGACAGCACGCTCCTTCCGAAGGCAAGACAAGGAAGATCCAATATCTCGGCGACCGTGGCTCCTAGGTCGGCGTACGTCTCCCTAGTCCCGAGATCCCTGGGCTCCTCGTCCGGCGAATAGAAAAGCAGGGGCACCCTTTCCCTCGTGTGGTCCGTGCCCTTGTAAGTGGGATCCAGCCCGTGGTCCGCCGAGATAAAGAGATAGTCGTTTCTTCCGAGGCTCAAAAGCAGCGGCCCCAAAAGCTCATCGAATTCCTCCAGGCACTTCGCGTATCCCGAGGGGTCGCGCCTGTGGCCGTAGAGCATGTCGAAGTCCACGAGGTTCGCGAAGATCAAGCCGTTCTTCTGCTCCTTCAGGGCTTCCATAACTTTCGCCATGCCGTCCCTGTTGGAAACGGTGTGAACGGCTTTCGTGACTCCAACTTTCGCGTAGATGTCCTCGATCTTGCCGATGGCGTAGAAAGGCAGTCCTTTCTCTTTAAGATGCGTCAGAAGGTTCGGCTCCGGCGGCCTCATCGAATATTCCCTTCTTCTCGGAGTGCGCGTGAAATCATCCGCTTTCGTTCCGACAAAAGGCCTGGCTATGACCCTGCCGATCCCCAGCTCATCCGCCATGGCCCTCGTTACGCGGCAGACTTCGTACAGCCTTTCAAGGCCGAAGCGCTCTTCATGCGCGGCGATCTGGAAGACGGAGTCGGCCGAAGTGTAAACTATGGGGAAGCCTGTCTTCAAATGCTCTTCGCCAAGCTCCTTTATGACGACCGTCCCGCTGATCGGCCTGTTGCAAAGGTAGCCCGGAACGCCCGCCGCCTTCATCCATCTTCTCAAAAAGTCCTCCGGAAAGCCGTCCGGGAAAGTGGCGAAGGGCTGCTCCATGCGGCAGCCGATCATTTCCCAATGCCCGGTGGTGGTGTCCTTGCCGCAGTTTATTTCCGTCATGCGGCCATAGCTGGCGATGGGATGATCGCTCGGCGGGCAGCCCAATATTTCCCTCGGCTCTATGCTGCCCAGGCCCATTTTCTGAAGGTTGGGAATCTTCAGGCCGCCGACTTTTTCCGCGGTATGGGCGAGCGTCGAGGCTCCCGGATCGCCGTAATTGGCGGCGTCCGGAGCGTGCCCTATCCCGACGGAGTCGAGGATTATTATGATAACGCGCTTATCCATCAGTTGTCTATGCTCCAGTAAGATTCGAACTGCCCGGGCAGATATCTCTCAAGGGACGAGCCGCCCACGAATTCCCTCAGTATGCTGTTTTCCGGAATAAGCGACGAGCCCATCGGTTCGAAGAAGCTGAGCAGCTGCAGAAGGCCTTTCGCCTTGGGATACGCCGGGCTGTCGTGTTTTATCTGCAGAAGAAGAGGCTCGGCGATGGGCTTCAGAACGCACAGCTCGTAGAGGAACATGGAGTTGAAGATGGCGTCCGCGTGCTCCTGGTACGGGAAGATGTTCTTATATTCGCCGCGCCTGATGCTCGCCCACCTCATGATCGTCTGCTCGGCCGAATGCCCCCTGGTCCTGGCGTCGCGGACGATCCTCCTTATCATGCGGGAGTCGCTGGTGGAGATGTGATGGTGGCGGTCGAGGTTCAGGGGCGTCAGGGGCGAAATGTAAATATGGAAAACGTTTTCTTTGGGGATCCCCTGCGTCAGGAGCGGATTTAGTCCGTGGATGCCCTCGGCGATCAATATCTGGCTCTCCTTCAAGTGCAGTTTCGGGCCCACGCCCCTTGTGCCGGTTATGAAATCGTACTTGGGCAGCACGACTTCCCTGCCCTTTATAAGCTCGTTGATGTCGCTGTCGAGGAGCTCAATGTCCATGGCGTGGATGCTCTCGAAGTCATACTCGCCGTTTTCATCCCTGGGAGTTTTGTCGCGCTCCACGAAATAGCGGTCCATCTCCAAGGTGACAGGCTTGATGCCGCAGGTCTGCAGCGCGATGGCCAAGCGTTTCGAAAAGGTGGTCTTGCCGGAAGAGGACGGGCCGGCTATAAGGACCAGTTTCACCGTTTCCTTTTTCGCGATCTCCCTTGCGATGGAGGTTATCTGGGAAGCCTGGGCCGACTCGGAGACCAGTATCCCCTCGTGCGTTTCGCCTTTCTTTATGATGGCGTTCAGCTGCGGGACCGTGCCGACGTCGAGCTGGTTCGCGAGCTTGACGGCTTTTTTGAAAGCGTTGTCAACCAGCGTGATCTTCTCGGCCAGGGCTTCGGCCCTTTGGATGTCCGTCCGGCTCGGCACCAAAACGAATCCCATGGCGGACGGCCGGAGCGCCAGCCTCCTCAGGTATCCCATGGAGATGACCAGCGGGCCGTGGAAATAGTCGAAGTATTTCCCCACCCTGACGAAGTAGGCTTTCTCATCCTTGGCAAGCTTTTTCAAAAAATAGATCTTGTCTTCCTCGTTTTCCTCGGTCAATATCCTCTCGCCCTCCTCGACGGTCTTCTGTTCGAAGACTACGGGGACGTCGGCTTCGACCATCTCCCGCATTTTGTCCTCGACCTTTTTGAGTTCTTCCTTCGAGACGGGCAGGGAGGAGCGGCAGAAAAGCCCGCCCATGGGCTGGCGGTAATCGGTGAAGATCTTGTGGTCCGGCAGGACTTCCTTGAACGCCGTGACTAGCAGAAGCACCAGACTGCGGTTGTAGAGAAGCCTGCCGATCTCATGCTTCCTCGTGAGGGGCTCGAGGCAAACGTCCTTTGGAGGAGCGTAGTTCAGGGTATGCAGCTCGTTGTCGCACAGCGCCGCGAGGTAAAGGTAGGGATCTTCCGGGTAAGCGGCGGCGATTATATCCTTTAGTTTCGTTCCCAAGGGGGCGCAGAATATCCTTCCGTCGGGAAGCGTGACGTAAATATTCGTCCTGGGAGACGTTTCTTTTATTTCCGGCATGGTTTCTCCTCTTCAAGTTTAATGAATCAGACGATTAAATTTTAGCATTTTTTGAAACGCGCGCGCCCCTTTGACGCCTATACCCAAACGCGCGCCGTTTTTAGTATAATTCATAAGTTAATTTAACATTTCAACCTCGTATCCAAAATTATGTCTTCTTCTCTGCCACGCACGAAAATCAAGGAACTGTTCCGTTCCTTTTCCGAATCCAAAGAAGTCCTTGTCAAGGGCTGGGTGAGGACCCGCCGCGACAGCAAGGGCGGTTTCTCATTCCTTGAAATAAACGACGGCTCTTGCTTCGACAACATCCAGGCCGTCGTTCCCAATACGCTTCCCAACTACGAGAGCGAAGTTTTGAAGCTGACGACCGGCGCCAGCGTCGCCGTAAGAGGCAAAGCCGTGGCGGCCGAGGGACGCAAGCAGAGCGTTGAGATCCAGGCGGAGGAAGTTCTGGTCTACGGCTTCGCCGACCCCAACGAATATCCGCTCTTCAAGCAGAAGATGTCGGTAGAGTACCTCCGCGACATAGCGCACCTCCGCCCCCGCACCAACATAATCGGCGCCATGGAGAGGGTGAGGAACTGTGCCGCCATGGCCATCCACGAATTCTTCCAGAGCAGGGGCTTCGTCTGGGTGCACACTCCGCTCATCACGACCGCCGACTGCGAAGGCGCCGGGCAGATGTTCAAGGTCACCACTCTCGATCTCAACGCGCTTCCCAGAACCGAGGACGGCGCCGTCGACTACAAGGAGGACTTCTTCGGCAAACCTTCCTTTCTGACCGTCTCGGGGCAATTGGACGCCGAGAACTACGCCTGCGCCCTGGGCGACGTCTACACTTTCGGCCCGACCTTCAGGGCTGAGAATTCCAATACGCCGCGCCACTTGGCGGAATTCTGGATGGTTGAGCCGGAAATGGCCTTCGCGGACCTCAACGACAACATGGAGATCGCGGAAGCATTCGTAAAGCACATCGTCAAGACCGTCCTGGAGAAATGCCCCGACGAGATCGCCTTCTTCGACCAGCGTGTGCAGCCCGGCCTCAAAGCCCAGCTTGAGGAGATCCTGGGCCAGGAATTCGAGCGCTGCTCCTACACGAGGGCTTTGGAGATCCTTTCCGCCTCCGGCCGCAAATGGGAATTCCCCATTAATTGGGGCGACGATCTGCAGACCGAGCACGAGCGCTACCTCACGGAAGAATATTTCAAGAAGCCCGTCTTCGTCATCGACTGGCCGGCCTCTTTGAAACCCTTCTACATGAAGGTCAACGACGACGGCAAGACCGTCCGCGCCATGGACTGTCTGGTACCCCGTTTCGGCGAGATCATAGGCGGCAGCCAGCGCGAGGAAGATCTGGCGGTCATGGACCGCCGCATAGAAGAGCTCGGCATGAAGAAGGAGGAGTACTGGTGGTACAGGGACTTGAGGCGCTTCGGCACCGTTCCCCACTCCGGCTTCGGATTGGGCTTTGAGAGGATCATCCTCTTCGTCACCGGCATCGCCAACATCAGGGACGTCATCCCCTTCCCCAGAACTCCCAAGAACGCCAATTTCTAAAGAATGAGCGAAGAAAAAAACATCGTCTGGCACAAGCAGAGCGTGACTAGAGAGCTTAGGGAAAAAGCCAACGGTCACAAAGGCTGCGTCATTTGGTACACCGGCTTGTCTGGCAGCGGCAAATCGACGGTCGCCAACGAAGTCGAGAAAAGCCTTCTGAATCTCGGCGTCAAAAGCTATCTTCTGGACGGCGACAACGTAAGACACGGACTGAATTCCGACCTCGGCTTCACAAAGGAAGACCGCGAGGAGAACATAAGGCGTATCGGCGAAGTGGCGAAACTCTTCGCGGATTCCGGAACGGTGACTGGCGTCGCCTTCATCTCCCCTTACAGAGCCGACAGGAAAAGAGCAAGGGACATAGTGGAAAGCGCCGGCCTTGATTTCCTTGAAGTCTACGTGAAGTGCCCGTTGGAAATATGCGAAAAGAGAGATCCGAAAGGACTCTACAAAAAAGCCAGGAATGGCGAGATCAAAAACTTCACCGGGCTCGACGCCCCCTATGAGGAACCGACAAATTGCGAATTGGTCCTTATGAGCTCCGAAGCCGCACCGGCCGAGCTCGCGGCCAAAGTCATCGAATCGTTAAAACAAAAACACATTTTGTTGTAAAATAAGTTTGAGGGCCCCTGTTATTACCCCCGGGCTCCAGGAAAAAAGATGTTCAAGTATTTCAATATTTTGGTTTTGGCAACACTTCTTGTTTTCACGCTCGACGGCTGCAAGAAAGAAAAGAACGAAAAAGCAAAGCCCCTCAGCGAAGTAAAGGAAACGAAAGATATTGGAGCGAGGGCGCCCCGCAAGAAGATCAAAGACACACTCTCCGGACTTGAGGAAGAGGACCGCGCCGCGGCCCTGAAACTTCTCAGAGAAGAACACCGCGAGCAGCAAAACAAGAAAGAGGAGGATGAGAACGTTGAGATGACGCCTGGTTTCTTCCCCGTCTCGGACGGCGCCAAACAGCTCATCGACGAAGCCAACCTCCTGCTGCGCCAGGGCGCCGACTCGGACAGCAAGATAGAAGCCCTGGAAAACTTGATCGGGATCGACCATCCGGACATCCTGCCGACCATAGAGCTCGCTCTTGACGACGATGACCCGGTGGTCAGAGAAGTGGCGCTGGACGCCATCATGAACATCAACAGCGAGGAAGTCGTCCCCATAGTTGTGAAAGCGCTGGACGACCCCGAACCGGACCTGAGGCTCGTCTCCCTCGACGCTCTGATGGACGTCAAGAGCGCCAGCATCAACGATGCCCTTCAGAAAGCCATGAAGGACGAGAGCGAGGAAGTGAGAGAAGGCGTCATGGACCTGCTCTTCATCTCCGAAAACCCCGCGGCGCTCCCGACCATCAAGACAGCCTTCACCGACTCCAGCCCGGCGATCAGGGAAGGCGCCCTTATGTGCATAGAAGACATCAGGGACAAGGGCGCAGTCGACATTCTCATCTACGACGGCATGCTCAGCGACTATGAAGACGTCAGGGAAGCGAGCAAGGAAGCGCTGGAATTCATCACCGACGAAGAGTTCGAGACCTACGACGAAGCCAAGGCCTGGTGGAACAAGAACCGCGATTCCTTTGAGTTTGATTTTTAAAAGATGAAGATCTCCATAAGCTATCCTCCCCTTCCAAGCGAACTGGGTGTTCCGCTTCTGGGGCAGAACCGCCAGTTCCAGTACTTCCACAAGCCGACTTACATCTACCCGATGGTCCCGGCTTACGCCGCCTCGCTCCTTAAGGAAAACGGGCACGAAGTATTTTGGCAGGACGGCATAGCGGAAAAAAAAACTTACGACGAATGGGAGAAAGAGCTGCTTGGCATTTCTCCAGAAATCGTAGTCTTCGAGAGCAAGTGTCCGGTCATTGAGAAACACTGGAAACTTATAGACAGTCTTAAGGAAAAACTTCCGGAAACGCTTTTCGTGCTGGTCGGCGACCACGTCACGGCTAGGCCTCTGGAGTCTTTCGAAAATTCGAATGTCGACGTTGTCATAACAAGCGGAGACTACGATTTTCTGCTTCTCGATCTCGCAAACAATCTCGAAAAAGGAACTCCCCTTCCTCCCGGCTTCTACGTGAGCAAAAATGCGAAGCGCGTAAAAATTGAGAACGCGGAAGAAACTGGCAGCGTTTTCTTCACCGGAAAAGCGCTCCTCGATCACGACCTAAACTCTCTGCCCTTCATCGACAGAGACCTTACGAAGTGGCGTCTTTACGCCTATGAGAACGGCAACTTCAAATACACGCCGGGCACTTACACTTATTCCGGCCGCGACTGCTGGTGGGGAAAGTGCACCTTTTGCGTCTGGGACAACACGCTTAATCCCTGCGGCAGCTACCGCAGCTTTTCTCCAGAACGGCTTTTCGCCGAAGTTAAGCACGTAATAGACAATTACCACGTAAGATCTTCGACGACGCCGGCAGCATGTTCGCAGGGGAAAAAATGAAGAAGTTCTGCCGCCTTTTGATTGAGAGCGGCTACAACAAAAAAGCAGTTTTCGGCTGCAACATGCGCTTCGACGGCATGGATAAGGAAGGCTATGAGCTGATGAAAGAAGCCAATTTCCGCTTCGTACTTTTCGGCCTCGAATCCGGCAACCAGAAGACCCTGGACCGCATTAATAAGGGCATCACTCTTGAACAGATCGAAAAAGGCGCCAGATTCTGCAAAGAGGCCGGTCTCCAGCCGCACGTGACCTTAATGCTCGGCTACCCCTGGGAGACCATGGAGGACGCCAAAAGGACAGTCGACTTTGCAAAACGGCTTTTCAAACTCGGCTATATCGACACTCTGCAGGCAACCGTCTGCATTCCTTATCCCGGAACGCCCCTTTACAAAGAATGCGAGGAAAACGGCTGGCTGCTGACGAAGAATTATTCCGACTACGACATGCGCGGCATGATAATGAAGTCCCCCATCGGCGAAAAAGAGCTCATGGATCTCACGCGCCAGATTTACCGCTCCTTCCTCAGTCCCGCCTTCATCTGGCGGAAACTGACCCATATCAGGACCTTTGACGATGTAAAGTTCTTGATGACAGCGGGACTGCGCGTCATAGGACACTTGACGGATTTCAGCGGCAAAAACTGATCGCTATCCGATGTCCGCAGGTTTGAGAAAAATATGCGTTGCGCTGGCGGCTCTCACGGCCGCTGCCGCTTTCTGCGACCTTCCGTCCAACCTTGTCCCGGCCAACTGGGTCGAATCCAAGGGCGGATACATAAAGACCGGCGTGACGCAATCCGGCGCCACGACGGTCGAGCTCGACTGTCTTCTGGAAGTCACCTCCCTTGATTATTCCAAAAGGCGCCTGATGGGATTTGACGGCGCCGGTCCCAAGAATTATTTCGGCGTGACCACAAACAATCATTTCGAGATCTGGAACCCCACGGCCATAACCGCTGTGATGGGCGTGAAGTACCGATTGAACATGACCCAGGACAAGACCACCACCCTGCTGGAAGTTTTCTCCGAAACGGGCGAGCCGCTCGATTCCGTCACCGGCAACGCCAGGGGCATCAACAGCAGCGAATGCCAGATCTTCACCATCAACTCCAGCTCCGCCTACACCTGCTACGGAATCAGGGTCTACGATTTCAAGGTCATAATAGACGGGGACGTCAAAAGGGACCTCGTCCCGGTCTATGACGTCTCGGAGGGTAAAGCCGGCATGTACGACAGCGTGAGCGAAACTACTTACTTCGCCTACGGGAGCGGGAAGATCGTCTGCGACGCCTTCCGTTTCCAGTACGGTTCGGGAGACACAAAAATAGTTTGCGACGAGGGCTGCATGTATTTCCCCGCCCACGTCAGCTTTTCAGACCTCTCCCTTTTGAAGCTCGACGCCGGAACGACGCTTTCCGGCACGGCGGAAGGGAAAAGCCTTGCCGTCGGAACGGATCCGCTGGACATGACTGAAATATTCGGCGAGATGGAGCCCGGCGTAAAATACGACCTTAAGATCGATTACCCTTCCGGCTTCCGCACCAACTTCTTCATAGCGAAGTCCGCCAACATAGCCGCCCTCTACGTCACCTTAGACGGCCATGACATCGCTTACCTGAACAGGAGCAAAAAGAACGAGGCGGCGGGCGCCGTGATGAAAATCAAGCCGGACGGAACAAGCTCCGGTCTGCTCCAGGTTAAGAAGATCGCCGGCAGAGGCAACGCCACCTGGACTTATTCAGGAGACAAGAAGCCTTACAAGCTAAACCTCAACGAAAAGTACGCGCTCATAGAAGGTGTTGCCAAGAGCAAAAAATTCGCGCTGCTTTCCCTGAACCTTCAGGACAGGAAAGACCGAAGCGGGCTGAAAGAGTGGATCGCCCACGAACTGGCGGACGCCATGGTAATGAACTTCAATCCCGGCATGGAGTTCGTGGATCTCTATATCAACGGATCCTACCGCGGCTTCTACCTTCTTAAGGAACGAGTGACGATCGATTCCAAAAGGATCAACATAAACAAGCCTGACTATGCCTTCGAAGACGAGGAATCGACCACCAGAGTCGTGCAAAAAAACGGCATCAAGGGCGTTGGCGGAGCATCCGGCGACGCGGACGACATCGCCCCCTTGAACGTCTCGAGCTGGAACATTCCCTCCCCCACCGAAACGGTCAACGTTGAGGACGATTCAACAGACCCGGCCCTGGCGGCAGGCATCCAATCTTACCAGTACGCCACGAATTCCAGAGTCGCCGGCGGCGGCGAAGGCGGAGCCGTTGTAGAAATGAACGTCTGCTACGGCGTGTACTGTCAGGACGAACACAGTTTCTTCATAACCCGCCGGGGGCAAATATACACCATGAAAGAGCCGGAATTAGCCACCAAAGAGCAGGTCCTAAGGATCGCGATCTTCGGCCAGGAATATGAGGACGCGCTCTTTGATCCCAAAGGTTTCAACTCGAAGGGCAGGCATTACTCCGACTACATAAACGTCGCAAGCATGGCCAAGCATCTGATGCTGGACGGCTTTTTGTGCAACTCCGACTTCTGCATACTCTCCACCTTCTTCTATATCGACGCCGATCCGGTCAGCGGAGAATTCATAGGCAAACTTATCGCCGAGCCTGTCTGGGACTA
>JAFYHD010000089.1 GCA_017539325.1 bacterium
ATGGGCGGCGGCACTCCGGAAGACCGCGTTCCCCCGCCGAGGCCCAACTACTGGCGCCGCCGCGCGGCCAGGCCGCCCTTCCGCAACGCCGCCATAATCGCCAAGACCGGCTCCGCCCAAGCCAGCCGCGAACTGGAGAAGGCAAAGGCCAAACGCCTAAGGGACTTCATGCTTTTGAAAGCATACCCCATGGGACAACGCGGCCCCATCCATTTGTTCTCTTTGAAGAACATGGACGACATCAGGAACTACATGGACTCCGTCAAATTCTACAAGATAGGACGCAAGCACGGGATCCGCTTGGGATACACCTTGAAGCAGCCTGACAAAAACGCGCCGCAGGCCGAGTTCAAGGGAGGCAAATGGTATTTCTCCTCCCCCGACTACACCGTAGACTTTCAGGAAAACAACTAAAAAACTATGAACGAACAATACTTTGAAAACGAAACGGAGAATTACTCCGACCAGATCGATTCTTTGAACATCCACAGCGTCAGGGCGCTTCTAAACGTGCTCCTCGAATCGCCCTTCTTCTACCAGACGGACGATCCGGACCTTTTCGCCTACCTGAGACTGAACCAGGAAGCCGTCGGCCATTTCTTCATGCGCTACTTCGGCTGGGAACTCTACGTCGACCGCCAGGCCGCCAGAATTATAAAGCCGCAGCTCTACAACAACTCCCTCAAGCCTTCGCAAAGGGACATGTTCGACCTGACGAGAAGGGACGAATGCTCGGTCTTCATGCTGCTATTGGAATTCTACGAGAAGCTGCTCCGCGACTTCAACTCCAATTACGACGATGACAAGCGTCTGCGCTTCCTTATCTCCGATTTCGTGCAGTACTGCTTCAACCGCTTCAACGAGGAACTGGAGGACGGCGAGTCCAGCGAGAAAGCGATCGTCGACGCCTGCCGCACGCTCTTCCCGAAGCTCATCAAATACCGCTTCATCGAGCAGAAGGAAAAAGCGGACGTTGGGAAAGACGAGCGTCTGCCGGAAGGCCTCGAACAGCAGGTAATGTACGAATTCCTCCCGGGCATCCACTGCTACCGCCCGGACGTCCTCACCTTCAAGGAGATCGCCAGGCTGTATTCCAAAACAGACAGCCTGAAGAGCGACGGTGAAGAGACGGCGGAAGAAGAGAACGAACAGGAAAATTTTTAAATTAGGTGAATACGATGAACGGAAACCACAGTTGGGAAAACGCTTTGAATTTAAGGGCCCTGCGCCTCATCAACTTCCATAACTTCGCCGACGAGACCATAAAGATCCACGGCAGCCTCTTCCTCATGGGCAACAACGGCACCGGCAAGACGACGATCATCGACGCGGTGCAGCTGGCTCTTACCGGCGGACAGAGACTGATGTTCAACGCCGCCACCGTGATCGGCGGCAGGTCCGAATCGGGCCGCAGCCTCTCCGGCGTTCTTTTGCAGCACAACTTCGAGACCGGCAAGATCGGCCGCGCCGGCGGCGCGGTCGGCTACGTCGCCCTGGAGCTCCTCGACCCCAAGAGCCAGAACCCTGTGACGATCGGCGTGGGCGCCTTCGCGGAAAACCTTGACCAGCGCCCTGAGATGTGGGGCTTCATAGTGGACGCTCCCCTTTCCGACGTCCAGCTCACGATAAGGGTCAACGACGTTTCCGAAGCGCCTCAGTACCGCCCGGTCGACAAGAAGGAACTGCCCGGCCTGATCGGCAAGACGAGAGTCTACGACATCGGCCGCTACCGCACCCAGGTCGCGAACCGCTTCTTCGGCGGCCGCTCCAATTTCGAGCGCGTGGCGGATCTTCTGAAAGCCAGCAAATCCTATAAGGACCTGGTCGTCAAGGCCAGAGACTTCGAAGGTCTTTTCGCCGCTCTGCTCCCCGCTCCCGATCATCAGGTCTTCCAGGATATCGAAACGACCCTGCAGAATCTCGAGACCATCGAGAGCGACATCAAGGGCCTGAAGAAGGAAGCCGAACTGCTCGACGAAGCGAACAAGACCGTCGAAAAGATCGCCGCTTCCAAAACAAGGATCGAGGAGTGCCGCTATCTGAGGCTCAGGAACTCCCTCAACAACCTCGCCTCCGAACTGAAGAGCCAGGAAAGGGCCGTCGCCGTCAACCGCCAGAACCAGATCGACGCGAAGAACAAGCTCGACGACCTTTTGCCGAAACTCGAGCAGACAAGGACCACGCTCGCCGAAGTGAGGACCGGCACCGGCGCCAAACTTTGGGAAGAAGCCGAACGCCTTGAAAAGGATCTGGCGAAACTGAAAGAGGATTCCGTCACCTTCAAGGAAGAGACGGAAAAGGAACTGCAGAAACAGGCCACCTTGGAAAAAGACAAGGCTAACGCCAACGCCGACGTTCTGGAAGCCATCCGCTCCCAGAACGCCATAATTAAGACCCTTTCTCTCCCCGTCTGCCCCGAGACGGTGAAAGAAGCCGCCGACCACCTCTCGAAGACCGTCGCTTCGCTGAAGAAAGCCTACAAGAACGCCGAGGAAACGGCCGAATGCGACACCGAAGCGCTCTCCCGCTCCCAGAAGCTGGCCGTTAGAGCCGCCGACAATCTGCTGCAGGCCTTGAGAGATGAAAAGCAGACGCTGACACTGCGCCTCAGCGACCTGGCCAAGGAAAGCGAAATTAAAGCGACCGTCCCCATCATGGAAGTGATGCCGAGGATAATCGGCTACCGCGATTTCCTGGACGCCATAAAGAGGGAAGGCTTGAAAGCCGAACCGCTCTTCACCATGCTTGATTTCGCCCCCAACACGCCGCCCCAGCTCACGAACCTGATCGAATCTTTCCTGGGCGACGAATGGCTCGGCACCATCATACCCGAAGAAGACGATCTCGAAGCCGTCATAAGATTGGCCGGCAAAGCCAACCCTGGTATCAGGATCGCCGACACTTCGAAGCTCATGGCCACAAAGAGCCCCAAACCTCTTGACAACTCCATCGCTAAATACCTCAAGACCGGAAACGGCTTCGCCCGCTGCTTCGTCGACATGCAGCTTGGCAAGATAAGGATCTGCGACCTGGCCGCCACACCTGACGGCGACTGGCTCTCCAGGGAAGGCCTCGTGAAAGAACGCGCCGTTTACCGCTACGTCAAACGTGAAGCGGAAGGCCTGCTCGGCAAGGCGCGCCGCCAGGCCGCCCAGGAAAAACTCCTGACCGAGCAGAAGATCAAAAACAAAGAGCTCACCAACATCGCCGACGGCCTTAGGAAAAAGCAGAGCAATCTCAGCGAGACCATAGAAGCCGTATACAAGATCAAGATCCAGCTCGAGGAAAAAGTCTCGCCCTGGCTCATCGCCCACCGCTTAACGCAGAGAGCCGCCAACGACAACCTCCTTGCCGAAATCAAGGAAAGAGTCGAGAAAGCTCAGAACCAGCAGGCCAAATCCCAGCGCCAGATCAACCGCATCCAAAAGCAGATAAAAGAGCTCAGGGAAGACAAGCAGTTCCAGACCACCGGCGACATCCACAAGCAGCTTGACATCCTCAAAAAGCGCCTGAACGAAGAGGAAAAGGAACGCGAGGAACTCGTCGAGATGATCGCCCGCTACAAAGAGCGTGTCTCCATCCTTGAAGCCCAGAACGCCAAGACCAGGCTCAGCTACAACGAGGCTATAAACCAAGCGGCTGACAAGAAGAAGATCCTGGAAGACCGCCTCGGCGAGGAATACCCCGACCTTGAGAGCTACCTTAAAGAGACCTACGGCGCCGAGAACGTCCAGGAAGGCAGGCTCGCTGAGATCATCAAGATCCAGGAGCGCGTCATCAACCGCGAGATCGGAAGCTTAGTTGGCAGCGACGACTCCCGCTCGAAAGGCGGCCTCATCCACCACGAGCTTCTCTGGACCAAATACGCCTTCACCTACCGCGAAGACATCAACGACCTCATCGACCAGGACGGCCGCGACCTCAAGACCATAACGGTGAGATTGAACGACCAGCTCACCCAGCTTGAGAATTCCGTTAGCGACAACAGAAGAAAACTTCTCGAGAAGACCATCCTCGGCGACCTCTCCAACCAGTACACCAGGGACCTCTACCGCCTCAAGGAAAGCCTTGAAGCCGTCAACCTCATGTTGGAAGGCCTCAGCTTCGGCCGCTCCCAGTACCGCTTCACGCAGAAGATCAAAGGGGAGTACCGCCAGGTCTACGGCATCGTGAGAAGAGCCGGCGACATCGACGAGGACAGCCAGGAACAGCTGAAAGCCTTCTTCGAATCTAAGATCGGTGAACTGCGCATGCAGCCCGACGGCTCTCTCCCCTCCTTCCTCGACTACCGCCACTGGTTCGACTACCAGCTGCACGTTAAAGTGACCGGCACCGAGGGCGAAGGCATCGAGCTGACCAACGATATCCGCCGCCTTGGTTCCGGCGGCGAACAGGCCGTGCCGAACTACCTGCTCATCATGGCCATGAGCGCGCTTCTCTACAACCAGATCGGCGCCAAGATCCGCTTCCTCTTATTCGACGAGGCTTTCTACGGCATCGACGCGGAAAGGAGGGAAGAGCTCCTCCGCTTCGCCAACCGCCTCGGACTCTCCCTTGTCATCGCCACCCCGGAAATGGACGGCGTCACGGAAGCCATGCGCGAATCCACAACGCTGCTACTCGAGAAGAACGCCAACAACGAGATCTTCATCGGCAACTTTGTCTGGGAATCCCAGGAAGGCCAGCAGATGGACATCTTCAGTCAGAACGACGAAGAGGAGACCTTCACCATCGGCGTGAAGTCCGCTCCCGAACCGGAACCCGAGCCGGAACCTGAACCGGCGCCAAAGGCCGAACCAAAGCCCGCCCCCAAAGCGAAGCCGAAAGTTAAAGCTCCCGCTAAGAAAGCGGCGCCCAAGAAAGCCGTGAAGAAGCCTGCCAAACCCGCGCCTAAAAAACCGGCCCCCAAAAAAGCGCCCGCCAAGCCCGCTCCCAAAGCGAAGCCGAAAGCCAAAGCTAAATCCAAACCGAAAGGCAAAAAATAATGGATCCCAAGACCGCGCAAGAACTCGTTAATCAAGCCATAGAAGCCAGGGAAAAAGCCTACGCCCCCTACTCCAAATTCAAAGTGGGCGCCGCCATCCTGACGAAAAACGGAACCGTCTTCCTTGGCTGCAACATCGAGAACGCCTCCTACGGCGCCACCATTTGCGCGGAACGCTCCGCCGTCTGCAACATGATCGCAAACGGCGGCGCGGATCCAATAGTCATTGCCATCTGCTACAACGAAGAGGAATTCGCCGTCCCCTGCGGCATCTGCCGCCAAGTGCTCTCGGAATTCTCACCCAAGGGCGACCTCGTAATCCTCATGGCCAAGACCGACGGCAGCTACCAGGAAACCGCTCTCTCCGCCCTTCTCCCCTCTTCCTTCAAACTGAACTGATTTTTTACTGTGTCTTTATTCGCTTAACGGTATGTTTGATCTTTCCAATAAAAAAATCCAGTTCTAGTGTGGATTCGGTCTCAATAGTATCAAGATCAGGCATGACAATGTCAGCTAAATTATCGCTGAATTGCCGTAATTTCTCCGATTGAGTTTGCGTTTCGCTTTTATCACACAATTCTATCAATTCTTTCTTCAGGCAACGTACTTTAGTAAACGTCTCTATTATCGAGAACGTAGCTTCGATCGCGTGACGACTTTTTAGGATAGTTGCGAGCATATAAAGCCCCTTCTCTGTAAACGCCTTAGGTAACGCCCGGCTTTTGGTAGAAGATTTTGCGGTCGAAATTTTCGACCGCAAATCTTTAAGCTCGTCTTTCGTGAGTTCAAACATATAATCAGTTGGAAACTTGTCCGGGTTGTTGCGGACCGCTTCGTTCACACGTTTTGTCTCAACCCCATATAAAGCCGCAACATCAGAATCAAGTATTACAGATTGAAGTCTTATAACAACGATAAGATCCCGGACTTTGATAAAAGAATTCACACCCTTGAGATCAGATATTTCTTTCATTTACGATATACCTCCTATTTATAGTAAGCGGTCGTAAAACGAAAAAAATTGCGTTTTGCTGAGATATATAGAGTTATATTAATAATTTATTGCCATTCCTGGCGAAGGATGCGCAGCATGATGAAGTCGCTGTACTCGTTGTCGTAATAGTACGCTTCTTCCAGGATGCCCTCTTGCTTGAAGCCGATCCTCTTGTAGAAATTCAGAGCGTTCGTGTTCAGGGCCACCACACCAATGGAAACGCGGTGCATAGATAATTCCTTGAAGGCCATGTCCAGCATGATACTGATCGCTTCCGTCCCGTATCCCTTGCGCTGATTCATAGGATCGGGAATGATTATCGTAAGGTCAGTCTGATGCCAGGCGGGAAACATGCGCAATAGTCCTGTCTCGCCGATAACATTTCCCTCGAGGTCCGTGATCGTATACCAGACAGAGTCATCGGACCTGTGGGCGACAGTGATGCGTTTCTTTTCCTCTTCCTCGTCGGTGGGTTTCTCGAAGCCGCACTGGAACATCACATCCGGCTTGTTGAACCAGTAGGCGAAATACTTGGCGTCCTCTTCCCTTTGCTCGCGCAAAACGACGCTTTTTCCCTTAATCTCTTTTTGCATATATTTACCTAACAATCTTCAAAAGTTATTCCGGATACCGGCGGGATGTATGCAGGAAGGAAACGACTATAAGCTCGTTCCCTTCCACCATGTACACTATGATGTAAGGCGTATTGAGTACCAAAAACTCATAGGTGCCCTTTACCCTGCCGGCATGACCTATGCGGGGTTCCAACGCAAGCAGATCGAGAGTCTGCATAATGCGAACTATGACGTCCCTGGCCGCCGAGCGGTTATCCGCGAAGATATGCTCGTAGCCGTTTTTCAGATCTTCCGCGGCTAATTTTGTGTACTTGATCTTAAGCATCAGCGCATCCATTTCTCCAAAATGTCACGCATCTCTTTGTCCGTGGCGAACTGTTTTTTCTTCGCCTGCTTCACGCCCTCCTCAATATGGGCGATCTGCCAGTCCTGCAAAGAGAGATAGTAATTGATCGCTTCGTTGATAATGAAGCTTCGGTCGCGCTTTTGGGCCGCGGCCAGCTGGTCGAGTTTCTTCTTCGTTTCCTCTTCGGTCCTGAACGATATGGTATTCATAATATTATCCTGTGTTTTTTTGTAATACGCTGTATTATACAATATCGCTCGAACCTTAGCAAGCCAAGCGGCAAAAAAA
>JAFYHD010000090.1 GCA_017539325.1 bacterium
GCCCGTATCCGCTGCCAGGTCTCCGACGCCCTTGAACTCAAGGACCTCGACTGGGCCGTTGAGCAGTTCAAGGAAGTCGGCAAAGAAGTCGGCTTGATCTGACGACACTAAAATTCGTTTATTTCGGCGGCGCCCGGGGGGACGCCGCCTTCAATCAACTTAATTTTGCTTAAGGATGTGCACATATGGGTATTTCAACAAAACAGACAGGCATACCGTTCACTAAAGTCAAAGTGACCGACAAGTTCTGGGCGCCGAAGATGGAAACAAACCGTCTGAAAACGATCCCTGCCAATGAAAAGCAGTGCCGCGAGACCGGCCGTCTTGATTGCTTCAAGCCGGAATACAAGGGCGAAAGGCATTACTTCTGGGATTCCGACGTCGCCAAGTGGATCGAGGCCGGCTGTTACTCATTGGCCGTCAAGTATGACAAGAAGTTGGAAAAGACTCTGGAAGACGTCATCTCCGACATCATCGCCATGCAGCAGGAAGACGGCTACATGAACAACTACTTCATCTACGTCAAGCCTGAGATGCGTTGGAAAAACCTTAGGGACTGCCACGAGCTTTACTGCGCCGGGCATCTTATCGAAGCCGCCGTCGCGCACTTTTACGCCACAGGCCGCCGCAACTTCCTGGACGCCATGTGCCGCTACGCCGACCTGATTTGCAAGACCTTCGGTCCCGGCAAAGGCCAGATCCCCGGTTATCCCGGACACCAGGAGATCGAGCTGGCGCTTGTCAAACTCTATCACGCCACGGGTGAGAAACGCTACCTCGACATGGCCTGCTACTTCATCGATCAGAGAGGCCAGCAGCCGCATTACTACGACAAGGAAGCCATAGAAAGAGGCGACGATCCCAAGAAATTCTGGGCCAAGACCTACGAGTATATGCAGGCCCACCAGCCCGTTAGGGAACAGAAGGACGCCGTCGGCCACTCCGTCAGAGCTTTGTACATGTACTCCGGCATGGCGGACTGCGCCAAAGAGACCGGCGACAAAGAATTGGAGGCTGCCTGCAAGCGCCTCTGGGAAAGCGTCTGCGAACGTCAGATGTACATAACGGGCGGCATCGGCCCCTCGCTCAGCAACGAAGGTTTCGTGAAGGACTACATGCTGCCGGTGGAGAACATCTCCTCCGAATCCTGCGCTTCCGTTGCCGCCATTTTCTTCTGCCAGCGCATGCTCTACCTGACGGGAGAATCGAAGTACGCCGACGCTATGGAAAGGATCATGTACAACAGCGGTCTTTCCGGTGTCAGTCTTGACGGCGAAAAATTCTTCTATTCCAACCAGCTCTACACTTACGATCCGGAAGCTGACAAGAAAGGCGAAAAGCAGCCCGCGTCCGGCAAACACTACCAGTGGGACGGCGCCGCTTTGCACCGCCAGGGCTGGTACGGCTGCTCCTGCTGCCCGCCGAACATCGCCCGTTTCATCGCGAGTTTGCCCGGCTATATCTACGGCACGAGCGAAAATACTCTTTGGGTAAACCTCTTTGTTGGCAGCGAGACCGAATTCGAAGTCAACGGCATCAAGGTCAAGGCCCAGACGAAGACCAAATATCCCTGGAACGGCAAAGTGACGATCACTTTCAAGCCGGAAAAGGAATGCGAGTTCACCGTCAAATTGAGAATGCCCCAGTGGTGCGAATCCAGCAGCCTGAAAGTCAAGAGCAAATTCAAAGATAACACTGTTGTCGGCGACGAGGACGGCTACCTTACGGTCACGAGAAAATGGCGCAAAGGCGACCATATCATCTATACGATGGACATGCCGGTGCAGCGAGTTTACGCCACCACCAAGGTAAGGGAGCTGGAAGGCCGCGTCGCCATCCAGAGAGGACCGGTGGTCTACTGCCTGGAAACGGTCGACAACTGCACCAACAATCTTGAAAAGCTGGCTCTGCCCAGAAAATACAATCTGAGGGCCGTTATGAACAAGACTTTGCTTGGCGGAGTCGTCACCATAATCGGCAAAGTGGAAGTCAACAACGACGGCGCCGAGGAAGAAGGCCTTTATCAGAACAGGCCGCCAAACGTTGGCATCCGCCAGTTCAAAGCCGTGCCGTATTACGCTTGGGACAACCGAGCGCCCGGCAGCGTCATTGTTTGGATCAGGGAGAAATAGAGCCTGAAAACATGTTTGACGCATGAGTAAGGAATCATGATCATTTTAGCTGGAAAAATTATTTCCGACGACCTGCTCCGCCACCTGGAGGAGACTCAGCAGCCCGTTCTCGACAACGATTACGCAAGGGAGCGCGGAGCAGGTTTCAAGCTTAACCTCGTGCCTTCAAACGAAGCGAAAGCCCGCGTTTTGGCAGGGGAGAGGCTTTACACTACTAACGAGGACGCCCTGACCTGGGTCTACGAGAACCTCAAAGGCTCTCCTCTTATCGAGAAGATCGATGTTATGAAGGACAAGGCGGCCTTAAGGGACAAGCTCGCTTATCTCTATCCTGATTTCTTCTACAAGGATCTCAGCAAGGACGAATTGTTCAGCATTGCTCCCGAAACTCTCAAATACCCGCTTATCCTTAAGCTGACGGTCGGTTTCGGCAGCCTGGGCGTCTATACGCTCTTCGGACCGGAAGATCTCAAGGCCGCCAAGGCAGACATCGAGGCCCATTTCGAGGAATGGCGCTCCTCCTACACCGACGGCGTGGTCGGAAGCCGCTTCCTTCTTGAGGAGCTTATAGACGGCACGGAACTGGCGGTGGACGTTTACTACGACACGGAAGGGAAGCCGGTCATATTGAACGTCTACGAGCACCGCTTCGCCTCCGCTCGCGACGTTTCCGACCGCCTCTACTGCTGCGGACCTTCGGTCATGGAAAAGTGGTACGAAAAGCTTATGGCCTATTTCACAGAAGTTGGGAACAAACTTCAAGTCAAGGATTTTCCTCTTCACGCGGAACTGCGGACCTACAAGGATACCGTGATTCCCATCGAGTTCAATCCTCTCAGATTCGCCGGCCTCTCCACCAACGAGGTTGCCTACTACGCCTACGGCTTCTGGCCTCCCGATGTTTATCTGCGGCAGGAAAAGCCCGACATCGCGGAGATCATGAAGAAAGCCGCGGGCTACATCTACAGCTTCATATTAATAGACAAAGGCGGGAAGGACACCCCCAGCGCCAAATTCGACTATGAAGCGCTCACTTCCTTCTTCCAGAAGGTCTATTCCCTGAGGAAACTCGACCAGCCAGTGCCGCGGCTCTTCGCCATCTTGTTGACCGCGACGAGAGAGAACGACGCCGGAGAGCTGGACGAGATCCTGCAGATGGACTTCGACCGCTTCCTGAAAAAGTGAGAAAAAAAGAAGGCCGCCTGAGGCGGCCTTCTTTTTTTGCGATCACGCGAAGCTTACGGCTCGGTGATGAAGGCGGGATGCACGAACTTGGAAGTCTTGAAGGCCATGGAGACCGCAGCGGTTTTGCCGTCCTTGGCGATCTTCATGGAGAACTTCACCTTGGAGCCGTCCTCCAGCGTTTCGGAATACTTCCAACTCTTGCCGGCTTTTCCGGTGGCCTTGCCTCTGATAAGCATTGTGGGTTCCTCGGTATCGCAGAAGAGGCCGAAGAACTTCTTGCCTTCCTTGAGCGTCTCGGTGATGTCCTCGTCCAGGACGCCCTTGGCGCTGGCTTTGCCCTTGGTGTCGAAGATGCTGTCGTAGGAGGGATTGTGGGTGTCTTTGTTGAAATAGCCCAGCGAGAAGGAGGAGTTCACGTTGCTGGCCTTGTATGACCAGGCGCCTTTTTTGGGGGAATAGGTGAAGCTTTCGGAACTGTTGCCGCCGGTGTACTTCTTGCCTTTCTTGTCGCCTTCCAGCTTGTAGCCCTTCGTTACGACCGTGTAGCCGTAGCAGAGGTGGATGTAGAAATCGCCTTCCGTGGCGTCGATGTTTTCGATAGCGTAGCCGCGGTCTTCGCCCTTAAGGCTGAAGCTGTAGCTGGTGTTGCCTTTTTCCGCGATGGGATAAACGGTCAGAGTGGCCTGGGCCAAAGACGCCGCGAAGCAAAAGAGCGCGGCCAAAGCAATCATAGTGTTTTTCATTTGATCTCCGTAAATGATTATTGGTTGATTGTAAGTTCAAATCCCTATTCTATCAAAGAGCGCGCCCGCACGCAAATAAACGGCTTAGCGCGAAAAAAGCACATATCCCTCGCTCACGGACTACGCGCTCGGTTTCCCTACCCCGCCGTCCTCCGTGAGTTCGCTTAGGGATATGTGCTTCTTTTCGCGCAGCGGCGGCGAAGTACGAAAGAAGTGTATGCCCCAAGGCGAACTCATGGAGGACGCGAATCAAGGCCATGCACGCGTAATTGTGAGCCGGGGGCATAAACTTCTTTCGTACAAGCGGGGGATATGTGCCTTCCCGACCGCAAGCTAACAAGTGGTTAACTAGCGCTGAATAAAAGTGTTAAGCTTCATGCGAAGGCGGTAGTTGATTTTAAAACACACATTTCATACAATAGTGTTTCCTTGAATTGCGCCCTCAAAAAGCGATGTACGGTAACAGGCGCAACTCGAAATGATCAGCCCGGGTAGCTCAGATGGTAGAGCGCGTCCTTGGTAAGGACGAGGTCACGAGTTCAATTCTCGTCTCGGGCTCCATTTCGGGATTGCCTCCATGCGCCGGAGTAAAGGAAAAGACCTTTCCCTATCTGTCATGGCAAGCGACGCGATCAAGCGATAAAATTCGAATATTACTCACAGGAGATAAAGACCATGGCAAGAGAAATCATCACTTTGGCGTGCACCGAATGCGGCCGCCGCAACTACACGACCAAGAAAGATCGCAAGAAAACTACGGGCCGTCTGGAACGCAGCAAATACTGCCCGTTCGATCGCAAGCATACCCTTCATCGCGAAACGCGTAGTTAAATAATTTTCCTTGGAACGCGGGGCAGTAGCTCAATTGGCTAGAGTTACGGTTTCCAAAACCGTCGGTTGGGAGTTCGAGTCTCTCCTGCCTCGCCACCAAGAATAAATGAACGCAAAAAATATGAAAGAAGAAGTTAAACTTTCCGCCTGGCAAAGGTTCACGAATTTCTGGCGCGAAGTCGTCGAGGAACTGAAGAAGGTCGACTGGACTAGCAGGGAACAGCTCTGGTCCGCCACCAAGATCGTCATCGTCAGCTCGCTCGTCATGTCGGCGTACCTTTTCGCCTTGGACGCTCTTTTCTCCTGGCTTCTGAAATTCGCCAAGTAATATTTTATGGCTCCTCAGGAAGAAAAACACGAATACAAGTGGTATGTGCTGAATACCCTTTCCGGCCAGGAATTCCAGGCCGAGCAGCAGCTCAACGAAAGGATACTGCAGTACGGCATGGGCGACTACATTTCGAAAGTCGTCGTGCCCACCGAAAAAGTTCAGGATATCCGGAACGGCAAGAAACGCGTCTACACGCGCAAGTTCTATCCCGGATATATTCTCATTTACATGGAAATGACCAGCGAAGCCTGGCAGTTGGTGAAGAAGACCAACGGCGTGATCGGCTTTCTCGGCGGCGACAAACCTAAAGCTCTCACTGACAGTGAAGCCGAGGAGATGTTCGCCCAGCTCGAGGCCTCTAAGGAACGTATCGCGCCGAGGATCTCTTTTGTGGTCGGTGACCGCGTCAAGGTCACGAACGGCCCCTTCGACGGCTGCGACGGCCTTGTGGAAGAGATCGACGAGGAGCGGGGCAAACTCTCCGTTTCCGTCATGGTTTTCAACCGCAGCACCAAGGTTGAGCTGGAAAGCTGGCAGGTAGAGAAAAGCGAAGCCTGACCGGGAATATAAAGAACAAAGCAATCCTTAATAAGGGAGATTAAATATGCCTCCAAAAAAAGTGACCGGTTTGATCCGTTTACAAATTAAGGCCGGACAGGCTAATCCGGCGCCGCCGATCGGCCCCGCTCTGGGCCAGCATGGCGTTAACATCATGGCTTTCTGCAAAGAGTTCAACGCCCAGACCAAGGACAAGGAACCCGGCTTGGTGACCCCCGTCGTCATCACCGTCTACCAGGACAAGTCCTTCACCTTCATTATGAAGGAGCCCCCTGTGGCCGTGCTTATCAAGAAAGCCGCCGGTATCGAGACCGCTTCCGGCGTCCCGAACCGCGAAAAGGCCGGCAAGATCACAAAGAGCCAGGTCAGAAAGATAGCCGAGCAGAAAATGAAAGACCTCAACGCCCGCACTGTCGAAGCCGGGATGCTGATGGTCGAAGGTACCGCCCGCAGTATGGGCGTGGATGTCATCGGGGACTAATTGTATTAGATCCTCATAATTTACCCCGCGCCGCAAGGCCGGGGGAGCGTAAAAGGAAAACGCGTTTATGTCTACTAGCAAAAGACACAGTGCCAACAAGGCCAAAGTCAATCGCACTGGGCTGTACAAGCTCCAGGACGCCCTGACCGAGGTCCTTGCCCAATCCGGCACGAAGTTCGACGAGTCGCTGGACGTGCAGATGCTTTTGGGCGTTGATCCCAAAAAGGCCGAACAGGCCGTGCGCGCTACGGTGGTGCTCCCGAACGGCACAGGCAAAACTGTGCGCGTTCTGGTGTTCGCTACCGGCGCGGACGTTGATGCAGCCAAAGCGGCTGGCGCCGAATACGCCGGGTTGGAAGAGCTGGTGGCCAAGATCCAGGAAGGATGGACCGACTTTGACGTCGCCATCGCCACTCCTGCCACCATGCGCGAAGTCGGTAAGCTTGGTAAAGTCTTGGGTCCCCGCGGACTCATGCCTACTCCCAAGGCCGGCACCGTGACCGCCGATGTGACGACCGCTGTCAACGAATTCAAAGCCGGTAAGGTGGAATTCCGTCTCGACAAGCAGGCCGGACTGCATTGCGCTGTCGGTAAAGTCAGTTTCGGCAAAGATAAGCTCCTTGAGAACATCAGGACTTACCTCAACGCCGTCATCAAAGCTCGTCCCCAGACTCTCAAGGGAGCCTATATTCTGAAGCTTGCCATCAGTTCGACGATGGGCCCGGGCTACCGGATCGACGTCGCCGACGCTGAACGTGAGGCGATGCTCTAAACAATTAAGGACGAATAATCATGCGTATTGAAAAAACATATATAGTGCGCGACATGCAGGAGAAGTACCAGAAGAGCACGCTCTTGGTGGTCACTTCCTACCACGGCATGAAGGCGCAGCAGAACGGCGCCATCCGCACCAGCATCGCTGAAGCCAAAGGCACGTTCCACGTTGTCCCCAACCGTCTTCTGAAGCTCGCCCTTCCCGAAACCGCGGAAGAGAAATTCAAAGACAGTCTGACCGGCGCCAACGCCCTGGCCGCCACTGACGGCGACCTGGTCGAATTGGCCAAGGCCATCAAAAAATTCGCTGATGACAATAAGAACTTCGAGATCCGCTGCGGTCTTCTGGAACTCTCCCGTTATCTGACGGCTGACGAAGTGAAGGCTCTTGCTGCCCTGCCCTCCAAGAAGGCTCTCTACAGCATGCTGGTCTCCGCCCTGCAGGGCCCGATCAGAAAGCTGGCCTGCTTCGGCAACGTTCTTATCACCAACACGGTCCGAGTTCTGGACCAAGTCGCCCAGAAGAAAGGCGAAGGCGCTGCCGCGCCCGCTGCCGAGTAATCCCGGGATTAGTTCTTTTACATTCGCATTTACGCACTCAGTTAACTTTTAAGCCTCAAACAAGTTACTGACAACATAACTACAAATTGCCCATAAAATATTTGGGTAAAGGAGAATCACTATGGCCTCTGAAAAAATCGAAGCCCTCATTTCCACCATCGACACGCTCACCGTTCTGGAACTCAACGAACTGGTTAAAGCCTTAGAAGAAAAATACGACGTCACCGCCGCCGCCCCCGTCGCCATGGTCGCCGCTGGCCCGGCTGCTGCCGCCGCTCCCGCTGAAGAAGAAAAGACCGAATTCGACGTCATTCTGACCGGCGCCGGCTCCAACAAGATCGCCGTCATCAAAGAAGTGCGTGCCATCACCGGTTTGGGCCTCAAGGAAGCCAAAGACCTGGTCGACAATCCGCCGAAGCCCCTCAAAGAAGCCGCTTCCAAGGACGACGCTCAGGCCATCAAGAAACAGATCGAAGCTGCCGGCGGCACCGTCGAGCTCAAGTAATCTATTTCTGGCGCTCTCCCGCTTTGGCGGGAAATTGATGCATAACGTGGCGGGGGAACATTTTCCCCCCTCCACGTTGTGTTTTGTCTAAAACAATAAAAGTTTCCCCACTACATGAAACGCACGAAAAAAGGCAATATAGAGGAAGTTTACTGCGGTAAATTCGGCGAATTCCCCCTGCCGCCCCTGACGGCGGTCCAGCGTGATTCCTACGCCAAATTCCTGCAGCGCGATAAAATGCCCGAAGAACGCGAAATGGAAGGCCTGCAGCTCCTTTTCACCAAGGCTTTCCCCATCATCAGCAACAACAAGAAGCTGGAGATGCACTTCGTACACTATTCTTTCGGCGCTCCCAAATATACCATTGACGAATGCAAACGCCGCGGCAAAACCTATGAAGCGCCGATCAAGGCCATGCTCCGTGTCAAAGGGAAACTTGGTTCCGAAGAAGTCGTCAAGGAGCAGAATGTCAATCTTGGCATGATCCCGATGATGACCGACAACGGCACCTTCATCATCAACGGCGTGGAACGCGTCATAGTCAGCCAGCTGCAGCGCTCACCGGGTATCTATTACCTGGAAAACACCCACCCGACCGGCGTGCCCCTTTTCGGCTTCACGCTGATCCCGAGCCGCGGTACCTGGCTGGAGGCCACTTTTGACCTCAAGAACAACATTTACATCAGCGTCGACCGCCGTCACACCAGACGCAGAGTGAGGGCGACCACGCTTCTGAGAGCTTTGGGTTTCGAGAGAGACGAGGATCTCTTAGACCTCTTCTACAAGGTCGGCGACCGCAAGATCTCCGAGACCAACAACAAGAACCTTGAGGGCCTTTTCCTCGGCCAGAAACTGACCGTCGGCAACGTCACCCTCGAAAAAGCCACGGAACTCACCGAAGAGATCCTTGAGGAACTCCTCAAGGCCGGCGTCTCCAGCGTCAAGGTCTACGACGCTCCTGCCGGTTCCCCCGTGCTCCGCATGATCTCTGACGAGAACGAAGAGTACAGGCAGAGGTTCTCCGCCAAGAACGACGTTCCGGGCAACCGCCGCAAAGAAGCCCTGCGCGAGATCTACCACCGCTTCCAGCCCGGCGAGCCCTTCAGCCAGGAACAGGCCGAGAGAGCGCTCAGGCGCTTGTTCTTCGAGCCCGCCTCCTACGATCTTTCGGACGTCGGCCGTTACAAACTGAACGGCAAATTAGGCCTTCCGATGGACGAGGAAGAGATGAAGCGCACGACTTTGAACGAAAACGACATCGTCGAAGCGTTGGCTTACCTTCTCGATCTGGCGGCCGGCAAAGAAAAATCCAGCAAACACGGCGAGCCCGTTAAGATGGACGACATCGACCACCTTGGCAACCGCCGCATCCGTCCGGTCGGCGAACTGGTGGCCAACCAGTGCCGCATCGCCCTGGCCAGGATGGACCGCTATATCAAAGACCGCATGACCAACCAGACGGCCAGTCAGCAGCAGGAGATCCCGCAGCCTGAGAAACTCATCAATCCGAGGATCCTCTCCAACCTTATGCGCGATTTCTTCGGCCGCTCCCAGCTCTCCCAGTTCATGGACCAGCTGAACCCCCTGGCCGAGCTGACGCACAAGCGCCGCTTGTCCGCACTGGGCCCCGGCGGCTTGAACAGAGACCGCGCCGGCTTCAAAGTCCGCGACGTGCACAACAGCCACTACGGCCGCATTTGTCCTATTGAGACTCCTGAAGGCGCCAACATCGGTCTTATCGCTTCCATGAGCACGTACATGAAGACCAACAAGTACGGCTTTATGGAAACGCCTTACCTTAAAGTTGAAAATTGTAAAGTGACGGACAAGGTCGTCTACCTGCCCGCTCACGAAGAAGAAAAATACACTATCGCCCAGGCGAACGCTTTGCGCGACAAGAACGGCAAGTTCGTCAAGAAAGAGGGCATCAAGGCCAGAAGGAACGGCGACTTCAAAGAAGTGAAAGCTACGGAAGTCGAATACATCGACGTTTCGCCGAAGCAGATCGTCTCCATCGCCGCAGGCCTTATTCCCTTCCTGGAACACGACGACGCCAACCGAGCCCTGATGGGTTCCAACATGCAGCGTCAGGCCGTGCCCCTTCTGACCACGGAAGCCCCGATGGTCAGGACCGGTCTGGAAGAAGTGGTGGCCAAGGAATCCGGCGCCGTTTTGACCGCTAAGATCGACGGCGTGGTCAAGGAAAGCGACGCCACCCACATCGTCATAGAAGGAAAGAACGGCCAGGCGCAGGTCGAAGAACTTCTGAAGTTCAAGCGTTCCAACGCCGGCACCACCATAAACTATCATCCTTACGTCAAGTCCGGCGCCAAGGTCAAAGCCGGCGATGTTATCGCTAACGGCCCGGCCACGGCTGACGGCGTTCTCTCACTGGGACGCAATATCCTCTGCGCTTACATGCCTTGGGAAGGCTACAACTTCGAAGACGCTATCGTCATTTCCGAAAGAGCGCTGAAAGAGGACTTCTACACTTCCGTGCATATCGAGAGCTTCGACTGCATAGTCGCTCAGACCAAGCTGGGCGCTGAAGAAACGACCCGCGACATCCCGAACGTGGGCGCTGAAGCCCTGGCCAGACTCGATTCCGAAGGTATCGTCATCCCCGGCACCGAAGTCAAGCCCGGCGACATTCT
Organism: bacterium; assembly: GCA_017539325.1. Classification (GTDB taxonomy): domain Bacteria; phylum Auribacterota; class UBA3054; order UBA3054; family UBA3054; genus UBA3054. The sequence goes on from JAFYHD010000090.1 coordinate 10,756, forward strand.
GGTCGGCAAGATCACTCCGAAGAGCGAGACCGAACTGAGCCCCGAGGAACGCCTCCTGAAGGCCATCTTCGGCGACAAGGCAGCGGACGTCCGCGACGCCTCCCTTAAAGTTCCGGCCGGCACCTACGGCGTCGTCATGCACGTCGACGTTTTCCGTCAGAAAGCCAAAGATGCCCAGCGCGACAAGACCCTGGAAAAGAAGCTTCAGAAAGAAGCGACCGACAGGCGCGCCAAACAGGAAGACGAGATCCAGGAATGGTACAGAACGGAGCTCGACAAGATCTGCTCCGAAAAGCTTAAAGGCGCCATCATCGACGAGCAGACCGGTGACATCCTGGCCGACAAAGGTCAGTCCGTTCCGCCCGACGTAAAGGTTATCATCAGAACCAAGAAATCCCTGGTCGGTTTCGACGTGGAAGACAAGGAATTCGCCAGCCGCGTCAATCGTCTGCACTACCAGCTCGACTATAAGAAAGAGGAGCTGGCCGCCCAGTATGCCCGCGAGATCGACACCATCAAGCGCGGCGACGACATGGATTCCCACATGCTTAAGATGGTCAGAGTTTACATCGCCATCAAGCAGAAACTGCAGGTCGGCGACAAGATGGCCGGCCGCCACGGCAACAAGGGCATCGTGGCCAAGATCCTGGCCGAAGAGGATATGCCGTTCATGGAAGACGGCACCCCCGTCGACATCGTTTTGAATCCTCTGGGCGTGCCTTCCCGTATGAACGTCGGTCAGATCATGGAAGCCCACTTGGGCTGGGCCTGCCGCATGCTGGGCCTCGTCGCTACGACTCCGGTCTTCGACGGCGCTACGGAAGAAGATATCGAAGAGCTCCTTAAGGAAGCGAAAGAGCAGGCCAAGAAGAACGACAAGAAGAAAGACGCGCACCTTTGCGCGACCAGCCTTGAGCCTGAACTCGGCAAAGTGACGCTTTACGACGGCAGGACCGGCGAAGCCATGTACCAGAAAGTGACGGTAGGGTACACCTACTTCATGAAACTGGGTCACTTGGTCGCCAACAAGATCCACGCCCGCGCCACCGGTCCTTACTCCCTCGTCACGCAGCAGCCCCTTGGCGGCAAAGCCCAGTCCGGCGGACAGCGTTTCGGCGAAATGGAAGTTTGGGCCCTGGAAGCTTACGGCGCCGCCTACACTCTGCAGGAAATGCTGACGGTCAAATCCGACGATACGGAAGGCCGCAAGAAGACCTACGAATCCATCACGAAGGGCAACTGCGCCCTGGAAGCTTCCACGCCGGAATCTTTCAACGTGCTGGTAAAGGAACTCAGGGCCGCCTGCCTTGACGTCAGAACCGAGAAGAAGTAAACCAACTATCGCAGGATAGCAAAAATATGATGAAGTTTGATTCGGACAACGAATTCGAGAACGCCGTAACGGAAGAAGACATCCTGGAAAGCAGCGACGAGCTGACCAGCGATATCGCCGACACCATAGCGGCCGATGAAACTCTCTTTGACGAAAGCGAAACGGGTGGAGAGAAGATCTCCATCTCCGACGATTCCGAAGAAGAGCAGCCCTTCGACATGTGGAGCCATCCGGTCAGGGAGAACCAGTTTGACAAAGTGACCGTCAACATCGCTTCCCCGGACACCATCCGCTCCTGGTCCCACGGCGAAGTGAAAAATCCCGAGACCATCAACTACCGCACTTACAAACCCGAACCCGGCGGCCTTTTCTGCCAGCACATTTTCGGCCCGGTCAAAGACTGGGAGTGCGCCTGCGGCAAGTACAAACGCATTAAATACAAAGGCATCGTCTGCGACCGCTGCGGCGTGGAAGTCGCGCAGAGCAAGGTCAGGCGCGAGCGCATGGGCCACATCGAGCTGGCCGTGCCCGTCGCCCACATCTGGTTCTTCAAGACCATGCCCTCCAGAATGGGCGCCATTTTGGACATGACCGTCCGCAATCTGGAAAAGGTCATCTATCTTGAATCCTACATTATCCTCGACCCCGGCAAATCCGGCCGCAAACGCGGCGAACTTATAAGCGAGGACGAGCTCGAGCAGCTTCGCAGCGACGGTCATTCCGACATCAAGGCCGGCACCGGCGCGGAAGCCCTGGAAGTTCTTCTCAAGGAATTCGACCTCGACAAGGAAGCGGACAAACTGTATGAAGACATGCAGAAGACGCATTCCAAGCAGGTCCGCAAGAAAATCGCCAAGCGCCTTAAAATCATTGAAGGTTTCCGCAATTCCGAGAACAGGCCGGAATACATGATGATCCATGTCGTGCCCGTCCTGCCCCCGGATCTGAGACCTCTCGTCCCCTTAGACGGCGGACGTTTCGCGACCAGCGACCTCAATGACCTTTACCGCCGCGTCATCAACCGCAACAACCGTCTTAAAGCCCTGAAGAGCCAGCGCACGCCCGATGTCATCATCAACAACGAAAAGCGC
>JAFYHD010000091.1 GCA_017539325.1 bacterium
CAGTCAACTTACCGATAATATCTAATGCGTCTTTGATAGTAGGCATATCCAATTACCTCCTTCGGTGGTACTGTTTCTTACTATTATTATACGCTATTTCTCGTCAAAAATCAACCATTTGTTGTGACAGAGCCTTTTAAATTATAAATTATTCAAGCAACAATTTTTCGTACACGTTTTTATCCCAGTCCGAGAAGCAGCAGAAGATGACTTCCAGGCCGTTGTGAGATTCCAGGAAGGCCTTAACTTCCCTCGCCGCGATCTCCGCTGCTTCTTCTATAAGGTAGCCATAAACAACCGTGAAAATCCAGGAAAAAGCAAGCGCAAAGAATGCCTGGAGCGGCTAATGGCAGCGGCCGTTCTTGCGTCGCGGGCAATCGCTTTTTTTCGCTCCTCCGGTCTTCAGGCAGCGATAGCAGATCTCGTTTTCAAGCGGTTTCCCGGCAAAATACGCGTCCAGGTTATTGAGCGTTGTCTCAGCGATATTGGCCAGCGCCTCGCGGGTCAGGAAAGCCTGATGGGACGTAACGATAACGTTAGGCATGGAAATAAGCAGCGAAAGCGTTTTGTTCTGCCTGATAACTTCCGAACGATCCTCGTAGAACCAGTCGCTTTCCTCCTCATAGACGTCCAGGCCGGCCCCTCCGACCTTTCCGTCCCTGAGCGCCGCGAGCAGCGCTTCGCTATCCACCAGTCCCCCGCGGGAAGTATTGATAAGCGTAAAGCCTGGCTTGGCCTTGGCTATCGATTCCGCGTTGATGATATGCTTGGTCTCAGGCAAAAGCGGACAGTGCAGGCTCACCACGTCCGACTCCGCCATCAGTTTTTCCAAAGAGACGTATTCCAATCCCAGCGCGGGATTAGGGAAGGCGTCGTATGCCAGGACCTTCATGCCAAAACCCTTGCAGATGTTCGCGAAAACGCTGCCAATTTTCCCGGTGCCGATTATGCCAGCGGTTTTCCCATGAAGGTCGAAGCCCGTCAGGCCGACCAGGGAGAAATTGAAATCTCTAGTTCTGGACGCCGCTTTGTGTATGTGTCTGTTAAGTGTCAGAAGCAGCGCCGCGGCATGCTCCGCCACCGCGTAAGGAGAATAGGCCGGGACACGCACGACCGTGAGCCCCTTCTCAAAAGCCGCCTCGAAATCGACGTTGTTATAGCCGGCGCAGCGCAGAGCCAGGATCCTTATTCCCCGCTCCACAAGACCTTCAACCACAGTCCGGTCGATCTCGGCGTTAACGAAAGCGCAAACGCCGTCGCACCCTTCGACCAGGGGAAGTGCCTTGGCCGTGAGCCTCGTTTCAAAGTAACAGAGCTCATACCGTCCGTTGTTCAGCCTGTCGAACGATTCCTTGTCGTATTGTTTAGTGTCGAAAAACGCAATTCTTTTCATTTTGTTCTCCTACTCTTTGCCGTTTAGTATTTTTTCATAGACTGCCTTGTCCTTTTCCGAGAAGCAGCAGAAGATGACTTCCATTTCCGGGTGAGCGTCGAGAAAGGCTTTCGTTTCCTTTACCGCTATTTCAGACGCCTCCTCGATCGGGTAGCCGTAAACGCCTGCGGAAATGCAGGGAAAAGCGATCGTTTGGCAGCCGTTCTCATAAGCCAGGGCAAGGGAGTTTCTGTAGCAGTTCGCGAGCTTTTCCGCCTCGCCCTTCGTCCCGCCGCGATAAACGGGCCCCACCGTGTGGATGACGTATTTAGCCGGCAGCTTGAAGCCCGGCGTAATGCGTGCCTCGCCTGTCGGGCATCTGACGCCCGGGTTGACTTCGGGGACTTTGAGGCAAGCCTCGAACAGCTCCCTTCCCGCTGCCCGATGAATGGCGCCGTCCACGCCTCCCCCGCCCAGCATCACTTGATTGGCGGCGTTAACGATGGCGTCCACCTTCAAAGTCGTAATATCGCCTTTAATTACTTGCGTCATCTTTTTCCTCCAGCAGTTCGAAACGCTTGATCATTTTGCCGTCGCGTTCGATAGTCTCGAAGAACATTTTCGCGGGACGCACCCAAAGCGAGCCTTCGCCGTAAAGCTGACGGTATATGACCATTTCTTCCGTAGTCTCGGAATCCTTGGCGAAGCCCTCAAGGCGGTAGCAGTTCCCCTTGAAGTGCCTGAACTTTCTGCCAATAAGTTTATTCTCTTCCTCAGTCATGTCTTTTTTCCTCGGCTCTTTTGATATCCCGTTCTATCCAGGCCATAATAAAGTCCACTATCCCCTTCTGCCTTTCCGGGGGAATAGCCGTATGTTTCGGGACCTTCCACCATTTTTCCAGGCAGCTTCGGCAGCAGGTCGCCGTCGCGTGCTGGGCGACGAAGACCGGGTGTCCCTTCATGGGGGTCTGCTTCCCGTCGTTTGTTGGCTCGGCCGGCGCAAGGCGCTCCTTTATGAAATCCTCGGCGTGCCGCCTTATGGTGTCAACGCCCTTCTCGGCGAAATACCTTCGCTCCGCGGCTGAAAGATGGAACCTCGCCCGAAACTTCGACCTCGCCAATTTCTGAAAAGCTTCTTCTTTAGTCATTTCGCCAACTCTTCAAAAGCGGCTTTATGGCGGCGCATAACGCGCTTCGCCACGATCTCGAAACGTTCGTCGTCGGTAAGTTCCAGGTAACGGCCGTCCTCCGCGGAAACAACAACGTACTTCGGACAGCCGTTCTCGTAAATGACCGTCTTGCCGTTCTCGTTGGTTAGCCTCGCGACTTTTGCGAAATCGCGGCAGACGTCTTCAGTCGTTATTCTGTCTTTTGTTTCTTCAGGCATATTGCTTAATGTTTTTCAGTCAGCGAGCGCTTTGTCCAAAATTGACCGATCCAAAAGGAACGGAATAGCGCCGACTTCCATTATGCCGTCGCCGGTGAAGCGAGGCTGGTCGTAATTTCCCACGATCAATAATTTTCGGAAAAAGTCCTTGGAATTCCTCAGAGGCGTTAATTCCTGGCTGCGTTTCTCAGGAGTAGGCAGTTCTTGGGCAACCTGAATGTAAAGTTTTCCCGGCGCACGGTTGACCACAAAGTCTATCTCGTGCCGGCTGCCGTCTATGGTAACCACGCCGACATCCACCTGGCAGCCGCGCAAACGCAGCTCGTTGAAAATAACGTTTTCCAGCATATACGACGGCTCAATGTCGCGGAAGCCCAGCCTGGCGTTGCGCAGTCCCGGGTCCTCGCTGTAATATTTCAGGGGATACTCCATGTATTTTTTCCCCTTGACGTCCCATCTCTTCGCTTCGGTGAACAGGAAAGCGTCAGTCAGATACTCTATGTATCTGGCTACGGTGTGGTCGCTCACGTCCGTTTTCATCACCGATTTCAAAGTGTTCTTCAATTTGTGAGGATTAGTCAAAGACCCGGTGGCGGAAGACAGCACGTCGATCAGTTCGTTCAGGATATAGTCGTCCCTTAAGTGATAACGCTTGCGAATATCACTCGTATATACTTCCTCAAAAAGCGAAGAAAGATACCTCGCCCTCGCCCTCGTTTCCCCTTCCTCGACAGCCAGCGGCATGCCTCCCCAGATCAAGTATTGTGAAAAAGCCTCTGCTTTGTCAGTCGCTTTAACAGCCGAACAATATTCGGCGAAAGAAAAGGGATGAACATGGATCTGATATCCGCGGTCCGCAAAATTGGTGTTGATATCCTTCGAGAGCATTTTCGAGTTTGACCCGGTCACAAAAACATCGACCTTATCCATTTGTCTTAAGCCGTTGAGCGTGTCGTAAAAAGTCAGATAGGCGTCGTCCCTGTCTTCCGGAGCCAGACGCGAAAGATCAACGCCCTCGGGAAGAATCTTTCTGGTCATTTGCACTTCGTCTATGAAGACATAGTTCCACTGCCCGTCATTTATTATTTTGCTCTTGGCGTATTCGCTCAAACTGATAGCATCGCGATATTTTTCAAATTCCTGGCGGTCCAAGGGGATCTCTATGATATGATCCTCCCTGACGCCCTCCGCCAGAAGGCGCTCCTTAAAAAGCACAGACAACAAATAAGACTTTCCGCAGCGGCGAATTCCGGTCAAAATTTTGACCAAGCCGTTGTGTCTGCGGTTCATCAGTTCGTTTAGGTATAAATCTCTTTCGACCTTCATACTGCAAACTTTCCATTTTTTATTATAAAGTTTGCACTAATTATAGCGTTTAAAGGGTCAAAAGTCAATGCTACTGCAAACTTGTCATGAAAACTAAGAAAGTTTGCAGTTGGCTAAGGCCAACCGCTTACAGAGCATCAGCAGATCTTTTAATTCTTTCTCAAATCGGGGGATACGTCGTAGCCGGCCAGGGCCGCGAGATGCCTGTCGTCGTCATAGTCGCCGCCGGGAGTGGTCAGAAGCGGCCCGACGATGCCCGCCGACATCCCGACGTAAATGCACAGCTTGGCAGTCTCGTCGCTCATGTCGCGGCGTCCTCCCGCGAACCTTAAGGGCGTTCTGGGATTAACTAGGCGCAGAATGGCAACCGCGTCCAGAACGCGCTCGGGTTCCAGTATCCCCTTTTCATAAAGAGGCGTGCCGGGGATAGGATGCAGAACGTTGACGGGAATGGAATCAGGCGCAATCTCTTTTAAGGCGAAGGCGAACTCAACAAGCTGCTCATCGGTCTCACCCATGCCGATTATGCCGCCGCAGCACAATTTCAGACCGAGCTTTCGGGCGTGTTTCAAAGTGGCGACCTTCTCTTCCACGGTGTGCGTCGTGCAAAGATCAGGGAAATACGAGGGCGCCGTTTCGATATTGCAGTGAAGCCACTCTAGTCCGGCTTCCTTCAACAGCTCGATATGCTCCTTTGAAAGGATGCCCAGGGAAGCGCAAAGATGAAGATGCGTTTTCTCTCGCAGGAGCGCCAGCGCTTCGCAAACTTCAGTTACGCCCTGCTCGTCCAGGGCGCGGCCGCTGGTGACGAGCCCGAAGCGCGTGGCGCCTTTAGCTTCAGCTTCTTGGGCGGCCTTAAGGCAGGCTTTCGCGCCTATCCAGGGGAAAGTCTCGCAGCCTGTCCGCCAGTGCGCGGACTGGGCGCACCATTTGCAATTCTCCGAGCAGAGTCCGCACTTGGCGTTGACTATTCCGCAAAAGTCGAAGCGCTTGGGTGTGAGCGCTTGGGTTACCTTGTGCGCCGCCTCGTACAATTCCTCGTGCGGCGGTTCAGCAGACAAAAGGGAGAGAGCCTCGTCATAGGAGATCTCCCCTCCCTTTAAGATGCGCTCCGTTATTTCCTGAAAAATATTCATCTCTTTCAACGCAAATGGCAGATTTGCGCTTAAATTGCCATTAGCGTTGGCAAATTTGCACACTTATCATTTGTAATTTCTTATTCTTACGTCTATCTTGGTGTCTTTTAAAAGTTCCGCGACCTTTTTCACGGGAGTGTCAGAAAAGTGATACGGGAAGAGAACTTTGGGCTTTATGATTTTGGCGGCTTTGGCGGCTTGCTCCGGCGTCATGGTGTAGGGCTGGTTGCAGGGCAGGAAGGCCACGTCGATGTCCTTGATATCCTTCATCTCGGGGATGTCTTCGGTGTCGCCAGCGCTGTAGATGCGGAGGCCATCGATGGTGAGGACGTAGCCGTTGTCGCGGCCCTTGGGATGGAATTTCTCCCTGCCCTTGGTCGTGTTGTAGGCGGGAACAGCCTCGACGTTGATCTCTTTGCTAATTGCCTTAGTTTCGCCGTTGGTAAGAGCCGTGCCGGAGCCGTAGAGCTTCTTGACCGCGGGGTTCAGGTAGATCTCTGTCCCCTCTTTCTTGAGGGCGTCTATGGCGTCCTTGTCATAGTGGTCGAAGTGCTCGTGGGTGATGAGGATCAGGTCGGCCTTGGGGAATTTTTTGTAATCGGTCGCCGGTTCCATTTTCTTGCCAACAGGGTCAACATGGATCTCTTTTCCGTCGTACTGAATACGCATGGTGGCGTGCTTGATGGCGGTGATGGTGACGTCTTTGCCACCCTTGGTCTTGAAGACGTCGGTCTGCGGCTCAGCCGCGCAGCCAATAAGAGTTCCCAGCATAACAATGCCTCCTATTATCAGGTTTTTCATTTTTCCTCCTTGTTTCTGTTACTATTATAGCGAATCGACGAACAACGGTAAATGCGTCACAACCATGCCATTCTCCTCGCTGCCTTCGTAGCAGGTTACAATTTTCGCAAAAACGCGAAAAGGAATAATGATAAAATATTACTGTGAAATCTTTTGAAAAGTAGTCAGTTCCCCTATCACAGAGTAAAAAGAGCGGATGCTCCATTTTAAAAATCTGCATTATACGAACCATATAATTTTATGACGTTACAGCAATTAAAATATGCCGTTCAAGTTGCAGCCTGCGGAAGCATCAGCGAAGCAGCCAGAAAGCTCTTGATAGCGCAACCAACTTTGACAGAATCTGTACTTGCCTTGGAAAAAGAATTGAAGCTTAAAATTTTTTCCCGTACTAAAAAGGGCGTAACGATAACGAGAGAAGGGGAAGAATTTTTAGCCTCCGCCCGCCAGATTCTGGATGAAGCGGCCGCGATAACCGAGAAATATACTGGAGAAGTTTCGCGCTGCCCGCAGTTTTCTGTTTCGTGTCAGCACTATGCTTTTGCCGTGGAGGCTTTCATGCGAGTCGTAGCTTCAAGCACGTCGTCGGCGTATGATCTTACTATCCGAGAAACGGTGACAAGCGAAATAATTGACGATGTGGCGCGAGGCCGAAGTGAGATCGGAATGCTCTATCTTTCCAAACGCAACGAAAAAACGTTACGAAAAATTTTTCGCAGGGAAGAGCTTGTTTTTACGGAACTTTATTTTGCGAAACCGCATGTCTTCCTCTCCAAAAAGCATCCGCTAGCCAAAAAAAAGCTCATCATGCCCACGGAGCTTGATCTTTATCCGTATGTCACCTACGAGCAAGGGCTCGAAAATGCGCTTTATTTTTCCGAGGAAGTTATGGACGCCATAGATCGTAAGAAAAATATTCGAGTCAGAGATCGCGCTACTATGACCAAACTCATACTCGGCCTGCAGGGATATACTGTCTCGTCCGGGGCCAATGCCAAAACATACGCTCCCGAAATGATCGCGGTCCCTCTGAACCTTGAAGAGAAGATTTGTGTCGGTTTCATCAAACGCAATAAGGTTGAATTGTCATCCGCCGGCCAGATTTTTTTGGATGAGGTGAAGAAACTCATTTCCGCCAATAAAAATTCAAATTAAATTTCTTTTCTATAACCGCCGCATTGTCAATCGGTTATTGTTTTACTTATATAGGAATTTCCTATAGTTAAACAATATATTTATCTATTACCCGATTTCAAATGTGATTTGCTATACTTGTTCCGAAAGCATCGAAAAGCTATTTCTGGAATCAATATAAGACCGCTGAATCAATAACGCAATCAAGCTTAAATATTGATGCCCAGGACACGAGCGCTTGCTAAGAAAAATTATTTAAATAAAATTCCAAACAAGGAGGGAATCATGAGCGACAAGAAAGAAAATGCCAAACAATATCATCTGGAAACTCTTGCTATCCATGCCGGGCAGGACGCTTACGGCGATCCGGCTACACACGCTAGAGCGGTTCCGATCTACCGCACGACCGCTTATAATTTCCGTAATTCTAAACATGGAGCCGATCTTTTCGCGCTCAGAGAACTTGGAAATATTTACGCCAGACTGATGAATCCAACGAACGACGTCCTGGCGAGGAGGTTGGCTGTTTTAGAAGGCGGTGCTGCCGCGCAGACCCTTGCCAGCGGAACGGCAGCAATCTATTTCACTATAACAAATATCGCAAAAGCGGGTGACGAGATCATCGCGCCAAATAATCTCTACGGCGGAACTTTCGCACAGTTTGACGCGATTTTGCCAAATGTAGGCATCAAAGTGAATTTTACGCCTGTAAATGATTTTGCGGCCGTCGAGGCGGCAATCAACGAAAAGACAAGGCTGATCTTCATCGAAACGGTCGGCAATCCGGCTCTCGATATCGCGGATATCGAGGGCTACGCGAACATAGCCAAAAAGCATCACCTGCCTCTGGTGGTCGATTCAACTTTTACGCCGCCTACTTTGTTGCGGCCTATCGAGTTCGGCGCCGATTTTGTTATCCACTCCCTCTCCAAATGGATAGGCGGACATGGCGCAGGCATTGGCGGAGCGGTTATCGAAGCTGGCAATTTTGACTGGACAGACCCAAAATTCGCGCTCTATAACGAGCCGGACAAAGGTTATCACGGCCTCAGATTCGCTCACGATCTGCCAGAAGCGTTGAAGAGCGTCGCCTTCTCAATCCGTCTGCTTACAGTAGGGATACGCAACCAGGGGCCGACTCTCGCTCCGGATGCCGCATGGATCTTCTTGCAAGGCGTGGAGTCTCTGCCGCTACGTATCGCCAAGCACAGTGAAAACGCGCTAATCGTAGCCAAGTGGCTTTCCAAACATCCGAAGGTCGCCTGGGTCAAATATCCCTCGCTTACACAACCTGAATTGGCTAAAAAATATCTTCCCAACGGTGCCGGCGGCGTGGTCGTTTTCGGAGTCAAGGGAGGAGCGGAAGAAGCCCGCAAAGTAACGGACGCCGCCAACGGCGATATCTTTACGATTTTGGCGAACGTCGGTGACTCCAAGAGCCTTATCATCCACCCTGCTTCGACAACACATTCGCAACTTTCCGATGAAGATCTGCGCAAAGGCGGGACCTTGCCGGAATTGATCAGGCTTTCCATCGGATTGGAACACCCCGATGATATTATCGGGGCTCTTGACGATGCTCTCTCGGTTATTTAAGCGTGGCGCTAGCAATCAAAAGGAGCGGGAAACAGAAGGATCCCGCTCCGCTAAAGAGAAAGTGAAGGAAACAATGAAAGACGAAACTCTGGTTATCCACGGCGGTATAGACGGCGACAAAACCACCGGCGCCGTCAACGTCCCAATCTACCAAACTTCCACTTACAAACAAAAAGAATTGGGGAAATCTACCGGTTGGGAATATTCCAGGACCGGCAATCCGACACGCGCGGCGTTGGAGGCATTGATAGCCGATCTGGAAGGCGGAAGCGCAGGCTTCGCCTTTGCCTCCGGCATGGCGGCCATAACGGCGGTCTTGTCGCTCTTCAAACCGGGCGATCGCGTCATGCTTTCCGAAAATGTTTACGGCGGAACTTTCCGCGTTTTGGACAAGGTCTTTTCCCGCTTCGGTCTGAAATACTCTTTTTTTAAAGGCACGACAGGAGAAGAGTTCGAAAAAGACCTTGCTCCGGACGCCAAGGGAGTCCTAATAGAAACGCCTGCCAATCCTCTTCTTTCAGTCACGGACATCGCATCTGTTTCCGCTGCGGCGAAAAGTAAGGGGCTTTTGGTAATCGCGGACAACACTTTCATGACTCCGTATTTTCAAAAACCGCTTTCGCTTGGCGCCGACATCGTCCTGCATTCCGCTACAAAATATCTCGGCGGCCACAGCGATCTAGTAGCCGGTCTGGTTGTAACAAAGAAAACTGATCTGGCGGAGCGCCTGGCGTTTGTTCAGAACGCGACAGGCGGCGTGCTTGGCCCTTTTGATTCTTTCCTTCTTATCCGCGGAATAAAAACGCTAGCGGTTCGAATGGAAAGGCACGTGAAAAACGCCGAGATAATAGCTGAAAAACTAGCGGAAAACAAACTGGTCTCAAAAGTATTGTATCCGCTGCTTAGCGACGCGCAAAGTCGTAAGATCCAGCTCAGTCAAGCCAAATGCGGCGGAGCGATCATTTCTTTTGAATTGAAAGAAAATTGCGATGAGCGTATCTTTTTCAAATCATTGCGTCTCATAACGTTGGGAGAATCTCTGGGAGGGGTGGAATCGCTGATTTGCCATCCTGCCTCCATGACCCACTCCTCAATTCCCGCTAAGATACGGAAAAAGATCGGCATCTCAGATCGCCTCATCCGCCTTTCCGTTGGAATAGAAGACGTTGATGACATATATGGCGATCTGGTTTTCGCCATAAAGAAAGCAGCAAAATAAAGAGGAAAAAATGCTTTACACTTCTTATCAAAAAGCCATAGGCAACACGCCGCTGGTGCAGCTTAGCCGTTTCGATCTGCCACAAGATGTTGCGCTTTACGCTAAATTAGAGCTTGCCAATCCGGGCGGCAGCGTTAAGGACAGGGTCGGTCTGGCCATGATAGAAGACGCGGAAAAAAGAGGCGCGCTCAAGCCGGGCGGCACTATAATCGAGGGAACCGCCGGCAACACCGGGATAGGCATCGCTTTCGCGGCTATAGGACGCGGTTACAAAGTTATCTTCGTTGTTCCGGATAAATTCTCCGGCGAAAAAGTAGCCTTGCTTTCCGCCTTGGGAGCGGAAATCGTTCGTACACCGCGAAGCGGCGGAATGCTTTTGGCGGAGAGCCGTGCCGAAGAACTGGCGCGTTCGATACCCAATTCCGTTATCTTAGGACAATTCCGAAATCCGGCCAATCCTCGCTCACATTATGAGACAACCGGCCCCGAGATCTTCGACGATCTAAAAGGGAAAGTAGACGTTTTCATAGCTGGAGCTGGGTCCGGAGGAACTTTCAGCGGCGTGGCGCGCTATCTCAAGGAAAAAAATCCTTACGTACGGGCGATATTGGCTGATCCAATCGGCTCCACTATGGGAGGCGGACCTCACGGTGATTACAATATTGAAGGAATCGGCAACGATTTCATTGCTGAAACCATGGACATGTCGCTAGTCGATGAAGTTATAAAAGTAAGCGATGACGAGGCATTTTCGGCCTGCAAAGAATTGGCCAAAAGAGAAGGCGTGATCGCCGGATCGTCTTCCGGAGCGGCCTTTGTTGCCGCTCAAAAAGCAATCAAAAAAGGGATACGCGGGAATATAGTCGTTCTCTTTCCTGATCGCGGCGACCGCTATTTTTCTAAAGGGCTGTTCACTGTATAATGACTGTCCTTCTCGAAAAAGACATCCGTGCCGCCATCGCGGAAGCCGCGCGCCGTGTGCGCGCTGAAACGCCGATGGCCCCGTCCATCACCAATACCGTCACTATCAGCTTCGTCGCCAACGCCCAACTTGCGGCGGGGGGATCAGCGGCGATGGTATATCTGCCTGACGAAGGTGTCGCCATGACGCGCGCCGCGGGTGCGTTCTACATCAACGCTGGCACCTTCTTCCCATTCTACGCAGAGGCACTACCAGCCACTGCACGCGAACTGCACGCGCTCGGCAAGCCGTGGGTACTTGATCCTGTCGGCATCGGCATTGGAAATATGCGGACAGACGTCCTTGCCTCGTTTCGCAAAACCCCGCCAACCATAGTGCGCTGCAATGCTTCCGAAATAATCGCCCTCGCCGGACTTTGGGGACTGAACACCGGATCCCTCGTCGCTAGTCGCGTTAAAGGTGTCGATTCCTTCGATTCGATTGAAGACGCCCTGCCCTCCGCGATATCCGTCGCACGTTATTCCCGCGGGACGGTCGCGGTTTCCGGGGCAACCGATCTAGTGACCGACGGCAAGACAACGGTTCGCTGCCCCGGCGGTTCCAAACGCCTCTCGCTCGTTACCGGCGGAGGCTGTTCGCTCGGCGGCGTTATGGCCGTCTACGCCTGCGTGGCAACTCCGTTCGTCGCCGCGCTCGCAGCGACCTCCCTCTACAACCTTGCTTCCGTTCGTGCTGCCGCCACGACCGATGGGCCAGGCACATTCGCTGCGCGCTTCCTGGACGAACTTTACAAAGCCTTGCCCGATGAAATCGCGGCTCAACCATTCAATGTGGAGGAATGCCAATGAACACGCTCGTAGCGCTTTGCATAACCCCATGCGGAACCGGCGACGAGCTCGCCGAAGACGTCGCCGAAGTCGTCCGCGTCATCCGCGCATCTGGACTGCCCAACCGGACGTATTCGATGTTCACCGAAATTGAGGGCGAATGGGACGAAATCATGCGCGTCGTGAAGGATGCGACATTCGTCCTCGCAAAAAAAGGCATCCGCACCGAAGTGGTCCTCAAAGCCGATATCCGGCCCGGCTACACGGAAACCATGACCGGCAAACTCGACCGTCTTGAAAGGGCGCTCGAACACGGGACTCAAGAACAAGGAAAGAAAAACGATCAATGAGCATCCGAAGTCGGTTCTCCGTTGAAAAATATCTCGTCGTCGGCCCCGAAAACACGCTGGGGCGCCCCGTTCCCGTAATCGTTGCGGCTGCTGTCGATGCCGGTTTCACATGTGTCCAGATCCGATCGAAAACAGCCTCGGCCGGCGAACTGATCCGCCTGTGCGATTTAAGCGCAGCGGAAATCGCACGGCTCGGCAAAAGTGACGACGTCGCGCTTCTCGTTGACGATCGACTCGACGTTGTCCTCGCCGCACGCGAGAAGGGCATCAAGGTCGATGGCATTCACGTTGGACAGAGCGACGTCCCGACAGCGATCTGCCGGAAATATCTAGGCGAAGAGTCTATCGTCGGGCTTTCGGCTCCCGTACGCGATCTTATCGAATTTGTGCGGAGAGCTGACCTCTCTGGCATCGATTACCTCGGTGCCGGGCCGCTCCACCCAACACCAACCAAGACCGATTGCGGACTGGACGAAACGACAGGCGAAGTCGTCGTTCGAACTATCGAAGAACTTTTCGAACTGGCGCGTGCATCGCGCCTGCCAGTCGTCGTCGGAGGCGGGGTGAAGGCGGCAGATCTTCCCGCGCTGGCGGCTACTGGTGTGGCTGGATTCTTCGTGGTTTCAGCGGTAGCCGGCGCCGCCGATCCAATCGCGGCGGCTCGGGAACTTGCCGCAGCCTGGCGTCCGACACAATCCAAATGAATGTCCTGTGCCAGACCAGTTGACTTCAAAACGCGCGTCACTGGGGTGCATATCTTTGGCCGCCGTTGTTTCGGCCGAGCAGCCGACCATGGTTCCCAGCCTGATAATGCCTCCTATTATCAGGTTTTTCATTTTTCCTTCTTGTTTCTGTCATTATTTATAGCGAATCGACGAAAGACGGGAAACGCTTCACCAGTTCGGCGCTTTCCTGACGGAACAGAAGATGCTCCACATCGCGGCGCTTAAGTTCCAGATCCACCGACTTCGCCTTGGCCTTTAACGCAGCCTTCAGCGATTTGAGATCGACAATTTTCGGATATGACTTATTAAAGAACGAATAGTCCGGCTCAGTTCGCTGCAGAAGGAACATCGTATCGTAAAAGTCGCGACCTTTGCCGCGCGCCAAGAGCGCCGAGACCTTCATAGCGCAAAGCGCAGCTTCTATTGGAACGCAGATTGGGAAAAAGAACCCGCAGCGCCGAATATCAGCGTTCTCCTTCGCGTATTCCCTGCCCTGGTCCTGTGCCTCTATCTTCATCATAAACCGCTCTTCTTTGAATGCCGAAAGACCCATTTCGCGAAGCAGCCCGGGAAAAAGAATGCTCCGCCGCATTGCCGCTAAACGACCGGACTCCTTGTCCTTCGCCACGGCGTCAAGGCCGTTGTTTTTTAAATACGCCACAAGCGCGTCGGTAAAGAGCACGAACTCATCAGGCGAAAGTCCCTTGCAGTCAAAATCAAGATCTTCCGAGAATCTGTCGATCCCCTTGATGAGCCTCAGGCTCGTGCCGCCAATAAACACCAGTTTCGGGGCCCATCGGCTTCTCGATATCCATTCAAGCGCAAGACACTCCACATACTCTTTGAGAATATGCTTGGAAAACTGTCCGGAGCGCAGTTCTTCCGGGAAGAAGCCCCTTATCGATTCCAGAGAGATCATAGCGAGTAAATCTCCTTAACAAGCCCCACACGCCTAGCAAGGGCTTGCGAACCAAAGCGGGCGGCCGTGGAGTCTAGTCTGCTGTTTGCGGATATCTCCGCCAGCACGTCCGGATCAAGCCGTAAAGCTTCGATCTCGTCTTTTGTATCATATTGCGGATTGAGATACAGGAAATCGCAAAGAGCCTTCTCCGGAGTCGCTATCTGAACCGGCAATCCATCCCCCACAGTCTCAACTCTGTAGCCGAACATAAGCTGAGGCTTGACGCTGCGGTAAAAAAACTCCCCGAAATCATTCTTGAAGGATTCCGTCTTGAGCGAGGTCACCGAAGTAAATTGAACCACAGACTCGGGAATCAGCCCGGAACGCGCCATCACCTGTTCGCAGGAAAGATAACTCGGCGAATATATCCTGCCCGCGAAGTATTCGCCTATTCCGGACAAGGAAGCAACGTCGGCAAACGCATACCATGAGCGTCTCAGGCGCTTTATATAGCCTTTGGCAAGCCATGAAACGTAATTCCTACGGCTGAAGCCTGGAAACGCCGCCGCCGCCTGCTCCACCGAGAAGCAAGCGAAGTCATGAAACCGTTCTCTGAAAGCAATGTAGTTCATAAATTTTATTTCTTAAACGTATATATTATATCACGTTTCAGAAACAAAATCAACAACTCTCGCCCCTCCGTACGCTCGTCAGCTTCGCCTGAAAGAACTTTTTTCAGGCAATCCAGCAGCTCAAGATCGCTGTCGCGCATGAATTCAACTTCCAGCAGCGCTTCGTCGCAGGCTATGACGGGAGCGATGAAGGTTGTCTTTCATAACGGCTTCTTTAGACAGCGGCGCCGAGCTTTCTGGCCTGGGAAACGAACTTCGTTCCCTTCACCGCGCCTTTTTCATAGACGCCGTCCGCCAATATTTTGCCGGCCACCTTGCTTCCTTCGTAGCAGTCTATGAAACCTTTCAAGGGCGCCATGCTGGTCCTGAAGGTCTTGCGGTCGGTCTCGGCCATGGTCATGATGTAATAGAAGGTCTTGTTCGCGAGCTTCGGATAGATCACCACCGTGCGGTCGATGAGAGCCTTAAGTTGGGCGCAGACCGAGAAGAAATAGACCGGGGAGGCCAGAACGATAACGTCCGCTTTCATCATCTTCGCGATGACAGATTGGGCGTCGTCCCTTATGACGCATTTGCCGGTCTTCTGGCAGGCGTAGCAGCCCGTGCAATAGCCGATCTTAAGGTCGGCGATGCGGATCTTCTCGACTTTGTTTTTAGCTTCCAGGGCGCCTTCCGCGAAAGCGTCGCACAAAATGTCGGAATTCCCGCCCTTCCTGGGCGAGGAAGAGATGATAAGAACTTTTTTGCTCATGGTTATTTCTCCTTGCTGATTTCCTCTTTAACGGCTTTCTCTACTTCCTCAAGGGGCGCGGTGGGCTCGAAGCGTTTTGTTACGCGGCCGTCTTTGCCGATGAGGAATTTGGTGAAGTTCCATTTAATGTCCGGCTTCTTGGCGTAGTCGGGATCGGCCTCGCCCAGCATCTTCTCAAGTATGGGAGCGATCTTGCCGTCCGGCGGGAAGCCCTCGAAGGCGGTGTTGGTGACAAGAAATTTGAAGAGCGGGTCGGCTCCCTCGCCGTTGACGTCCACTTTGGCGAACTGCGGGAAAGCCGTCTTGTAATTCAGGACACAGAAAGAATGGATCTCTTCGTCGCTGCCGGGCGCCTGCTGGCCGAACTGGTTGCAGGGGAAATCCAAAAGCTCGAAGCCCTCGCCTTTCAATCGCTCGTACATGGCCTCCAAGCCTTCGTACTGCGGAGTGAAGCCGCACCTTGTCGCCGTGTTGACGATCAGAAGGACTTTCCCTTCATAGTCCTTCAGACTCTTTTCCTTCCCGTCGCGGGTCTTGACGGAAAACTGATAAACGGTTTCTTTCATATGCTTGTCTTTTTTTGATGTGTGATTTATAAAAAAAGCCAGGGCGCCAAGCGCCGCCAGGACGACAATGAAAAGCGGAAAATATTTTTTCATGATTGTTCAGCGGGTGAAATTATTTGTTTTGGCAATTATTGTCTTTGCTCAGCTTGAAGCCGGTGCCGACGAACTGGGCCACCTCGCGGCCCATGTCGTCCGTCACGTCGATGTTGACCACGCAGGAGTTCCTGCCGTCCTTTTTGTAGCGGGCGGTTGCTGTGAGCTTCGCTCCCTTAGGCGCCGACAGATAGTTTATGCTGACCTGCTGGGCGACCGTCGCTCTTTCCTTGTCGTTCGTCAATGCCGCGAAGGCGAAGTCCGCCAGGGTGAATATCGCTCCTCCCATGACGCCGCCCAGGGCGTTTTTGTGCCGGTCGGAAATGACGACGCTCGTGACGGCATGCTCCGAATCAAGCTCCTCTATCACCATGCCGTTTTCCGTGGCGAAGCGGTCGCCTTTGAAAAACTCCCGCGCCTCCTCGATGTTTCTTTCCGTTCCCGCGCGCCGCAATTCCTTTATGATCCCGGCGAGCCCCGCGGCGGCGACATCCTTGCAGATCATACCATCATCGTCGAAGGTGTAGAAGTTCATGACCGTGGTTGAGAATTTGCGTCCGTTCGGCTTGAGGCCGCAAAAAGGCGCCGGACCTTCGAAGGTTCCGGAGCATTCCCATTGCGCGGCGACAGTGTTCCCTTCGGAGACAGCCTCGACAAGTTTCCATTGCGCGTCGGGGAAGCTTTGCCGCATGAGGGAAACGACGCTAAGGTACCCTTCCGCGCCGTAAAGAGGCTCGGGAGATACCGGCGTCGCGAAGGAAGCGGAGGGGAAAATGAGCTTTTTCCCCAGCTCGAGGTCGTTAGTGTTGATGCACTTCTCGAAAAGAAGCATTTTTTCGCGGTTGGTCATCGTTTGTCCTGTTGCTGCTTTATGAAGATATTCTCCATGCCTTTTTCATCCAGCGGGCGCATCGACACGAGTTCCAGGGACTTTATCATGTGCGGCGTACCCTCTTTGTAAGCGCGGAAATGCGGCGAGGCGAGATGCGCCTTGTAGGCTTCCTCGCTGCGGTAGATCTCCACGATCCTTATGGAGCAGGGGGAGTCTTTCTTTTGCATCGGGAAGATGCAGACGACGCCCGGCTCCTTTTTTACCGATTCGGATCCCACCGTTCCGGCGGCGGAAAGGTAATCTTCCAGCCATTCGGGATAAACTTCGATCTCGGCTATCCTGACGAGCTCCCCGCCGGACGAGGGCGCGGAAAAATTGGCGCAGCCGGATGCGACAAAAGGCAGGAAAGCCGTAAGCGCGTAAAGTATGTTCTTCATATGTTCGTTCCTTTATTTCAAATGTTCCTTCTCGCGCCAGGCCAGCCTGCTTCCGAGCTCTTTGGCGTTTTCAAGATCCTTTTCGAAATGTTCGTCGCGGTAGGCGCGCTTGGCCGCCTCCAGCATCTTAAATGTGTTCCAGCCCTTGCGGGGGCCGCCGTTGAAGAACATCGCGAAAATTTTTCCGTCTTTCATTTTTGTTTTCCTTGGAATGCGCTTGTTAAAATTATATCCATTTCCCGGTCACGCTTTTTTTCTCGGCTTTTATTTGCGCGGGCGTTCCCGCGGCGACGATCTTTCCACCCTCTTCGCCGCCCCCCGGCCCCATGTCGATTATCCAGTCGGCGCTTCTGATGACGTCCAGGTCGTGCTCGATGACCAATACCGTGGCGCCGTTTCTTATCAGGCGCGAGAACACTTCCATAAGCGTTTGCACGTCCAGCGGATGAAGACCGATGGTCGGCTCGTCGAAAACAAAGAGCGCGTCGTTCTGCATTCGCCCCATCTCGCTCGCCAGCTTCAGTCTCTGCGCTTCCCCGCCCGACAATCCCGGCGTCTGCTCGCCCAGGGTAAGATATCCCAAGCCCAAATCGCTAAGGACCTCGAGCCGGCTTTTCACCAGCTTAAGGTCGGCGCACTTCAATTGCGCCTCGTCTATGCTCATGGCCATCAGTTCGGGAAGCGAGAGGCCGTTCCGACGGATCGCAAAGGCTGATTTCGCGTAGCGCGAGCCGCGGCAGTCCGGGCAGGGTATGTCGACGTCCGGCAGGAACTGCACGTCAAGGCTGATAGAGCCCGTGCCGTCGCAGATTGGGCAGCGGAGGGAGCCCGTGTTGTATGAGAAATCGCCGGCTTTCAGTTTGCGCTCTTTTGCCTCCGGCGTTTTGGCGTAAATTTTGCGCAGCTCGTCGTGAACGTTGGCGTAGGTGGCGACGGTGGAGCGGACGTTGATGCCGATCGGAGTCGCGTCTATGAGCTTTACCTGCGCGATGCATGGGGCGTCGATCTTCTTCACGTGGGCGGGAAGCTTTTTGCCGGCGAGTTTCGCCTCCAATCCCGGGATCAGGCTTTCCAGCACCATGGTGGTCTTGCCGGACCCCGAAACGCCCGTCACGACTGTCAGGGCGCCTTTCGGGAAAGAGACCTCAAGAGGCTTCACCGTGTGGATGTCGGAAGTGGAAAGCGTGATGGCGCCGTATTTGAAAACGTCGCGGCCGCTTTTCGCCCTTTCCTTGTTTTTCCCGGCCAGGAAGGGGCCTATTTTCGAGGCGGGATCTTTTGTTATCTCCTTCGCCGTTCCTTGGGCGACAACGTTTCCGCCCTGCGCGCCGGCGCCGGGCCCCAATTCTATGATCCAGTCGGCGTGATTCAGAAGCTGCGCGTCGTGGTCGACTAGCAGAACGGAATTGCCGTCCCTGACAAGGTCGTCCATGACGCCCGTCAAGCCTTCCAAATTGGAGGGATGGAGCCCGATGGAAGGCTCGTCAAGGCCGTAGAGGACGCCCGTGGTCCTGTTCCTGACCGCCCTGGCCAGCTGAGTTCTCTGCCTCTCGCCCGTTGAGAGCGTGGAGGCGGCGCGGTCGAGGGAAAGGTAGGAAAGACCCAGGTCCGTCAAACGTTTGGAAGTGTCGCTGAAAGCTTCGCAGATCTTTTCCGCCATGGGACGCATAGGAGCAGGAAGCGATGAAGGCACGCCCTTCACCCATTCTTCCGATTCGGCCAGCGTCATCCGGCAGGCCTGATCCAGCGAGATTCCCCTCAATTTGGGAGCGCGGGCTTTTTCCGAAAGGCGCGTTCCCTTGCACTCCGGGCAGTCGCTTTCCTTGAGGAACTTGGCAACTCTCTTCATGCCAGATTCGTCCTTGACGTTTTTGAGGGCGTTCTCCACCGTGTATATGGCGTTGAAGAAGGTGAAATCCATTTCCCCCGAACCGCCGGTCTTCTTTATCTGATAAACCATATGGTGCTTGGTGGGAGGGGCGTGAAGCACTATGTCGCGCTCCTTTTTCGTCAGGTCGCGCCAGGGTACGTCGGTCCTGACGCCCATGTCCCTGGCCAGGTCTTTCATCAGAGACCACATCAAAGACTGCCAGGGCGCCACCGCCCCCTCGTCGATGGTAAGCGAATCGTCCGGCACGATGGTGGAGAGATCGACCTCCCAGATCTTGCCGGTGCCGTCGCAGCGGGGGCAGGCGCCCTGGGAATTGAAGGCCAGCTCCTCCGCGCCCGGAGCGAAGAAACGCTCCCCGCACTTCGGGCAGACCAGTTCGCGCCCCGCGGCCACGTCCAGCGTAGGATCAAGGTAATGTCCGTTGGGGCAGCAATGGGAGGCCAGGCGGGAGTACATGAGCCTAAGCGAATTCAAAAGCTCGGTCATGGTCCCGAAGGTGGAGCGGATCCCCGGAACGCCAGGGCGCTGGTGCAAAGCCAGGGCCGCCGGAACGTAGCGCACGTCGTCGACCTCAGCCCGCGCGGCCTGGGTCATGCGGCGCCTCGTGTAGGTGGAGAGCGACTCCAGGTAGCGTCTGGAACCCTCGGCGTAAACCACGCCCAGCGCCAGCGACGATTTCCCGCTGCCGGAAACGCCGGCTATGCCGACGATCTTTCCCAGCGGGATATCCACGTCGATGTTCTTCAGATTGTTCTTTCGCGCCCCGCGGACTTCTATCGCCTCGGGCTTTGCGATCTCACGGCTCATAACGCTTGAATGATGTCCACGTTCCCTCCCTTCCTTGGGGAGGACGAGATTGTCAAAATCTTTTCGGCCATTGGCCTTAATTTTCCGCACGTTCCGCGGCGAATTTCTCGAGCTCCTCAACGCTCTGCCTTACCGAGCTTCCCGTGAAGGCCTTGGGTGTGAGCACCGTGGCTTTGTCGCCGAAGATCTCCGCGAAATCGCGGCCGAGGTTCTGCATTCCGCCGCCGCCGTGAGTCTGGAAGAGACAGACTTTTTTGCCCTTCAGCTCTTCGAGGTTCTTTTCCGCAAAGGTCCTGACGGGAGGCGCGAGAGTCCCCCACCAGTTGGGCGAGCCGATGAAGACGAGGGAATAGTTCTCAAACTTAAGCCCCTCTATCGGCAATATGGCTCTCTGCTTTTTGCCGCGGCATTCCGGCTGAGCCTCGTCGCAGCAAGTTCTGAAATCGCTGCTGTAAGGTTTTTCCGCCTTGATCTCGAAAATGTCCGCTCCGACTTTTTTCGCTATCGTTTCCGCGGCGAAGCGCGTGTTGCCGTCGGGACTCCAGGAATAGTATACGACCGCGATGCCGTTTTTCACTTCTTTCTCCTCGTTTTCGGTTGTCGCTTTCAGGTAAGTCGAGTCGTCTACAGGCTCGAGCCACTCGTTGGAATTGCCCTCGCCCGGAACTTCCAGGGCGATGTGCTGGAACCAAGAGTCTGGCGCGGCGCCGTGCCAGTGCTTAGTGTTGGCCGGAATATTTACCGTGTCGCCTTTCGCGAGCTTGCGGGCCGGTTTCCCCCACTCCTGGTAATAGCCTTCGCCGGCCGTCACTATGAGTATCTGGCCGCCGCCAGTCTTCGCGTGGTGAATGTGCCAGTTGTTGCGGCAGGATGGCTCGAAGGTCACGCCGAAACTAGGCACTTGTTCCGTCGTCAGGGGATAAAGGTAGCTCTTGCCGATGAAATATTCGGCGTAAGCGTCGTTCGGCTCGCCAACCGGGATCGGCGACCAGTTTTCGGGAAGTTCCGCGGGATCGTAAGTCTTTTTCATTTCTTCGCCTAATTCCATACGTTTTGTCGAGGGTGGTTCGTTGTTGTCAAGGGAAATAAGTTTGTAAGATCTCGTGCCGTAGCCGAGCGCTTCGGCGTGGTCGAGGATATGGGGCCCCAATTGCTTTTCCATCCTGGCTCTCAAAGAGGCGCTCTTTTGGGGGTCGGAAGCGTAAACGAGATCCACGCAGGCTTTGTCCAGCGCGACAGGGTCAAGAGAGGCGAGGATGCCGACGTCCGCCATCTCGGGCTTCGCCGGATGTCCGTTGCAGTCGCAGTCGATGGAAATGTTGTTCATGACGCTGATATAGACCGCCTTGTCTCCCATAAAATTGACGACTGCGCCGGCGGCCTCGGCCATGGATTCGATGAAGTCCTTTTGCGGAGTCTCCCCTATTTTCGACCACATCTTGTCTAGGTCGTCCGTGCGGTTGGCGGTGTGTATGCGGGATTTGCCTCTGCTGGAAGCGCAGCCGATGGAAAGGTTTTTCAGCGCGCCGCCGAATCCGCCCATCTGGTGGCCCTTGAAGTGATTGAGGATGACGAAGCCGTCGTAATTGGTCAGCGCGGCTCCCACAAGGTCGCTTTTAAGATGCGCGGAGCCTTTGGGCGTCGGCAGTTCGGTTTCCGCAAACTCATCCATGATGACGACCTTGGCGATGGCGTTGAAACCGTGGTCCTCGATGGTCTCGCGGTGGTCTTTCGTTTTCATGCGGGAGCCGGCGTAAGCCGTGTTGCACTCCACTATGTCGCCTTTCAGGCTTTTGACGAAAGGCCCGATAAGGGACGGCTGAAGGTAATGGTTGTTGCCGGCTTCGCCGGTGGATATCTTGACGGCCACGTTCTTCCCTTCCAGCGGGCGTCCCAGGGCCTTGTAGGCCTTCATGAGCCCCTCGGGAGAGATGTCGTGGGTGAAATAGACCTCGGATAGCTTTTTCGTTCCGGCCGGCTCGGCGGCGTAAAGGTTCGCCGCCATAAGGGCCGCGCACGCGGCGAAAAGAAGAACAGATCTCAAATTCATAGCGTTTTCCTTATTTTTATGTTAGTCCCTGCGGACAAAATTAGTCAAATGCTCTTTTTCCGGCTGAGGAGGATCTATGCCGGCAAGACGCCCTGCTTCCAGGCACTTCATAAGGTAGACCATGTTGCGGGCGAGGTTGCGCAGCGTCTGCGTTCCCTCGGGGTCGCCTGGCACGTCCTCTTTGGTCAGGGCGTGAAACTCGTTCCAGTAGGTGGAGCCGACGGTTATCATTTCCGTTATGCCGGCGTACTTGTTCATGACGTCGAAACTGGCGCTCGTTCCGGCTCTCCTTGCAACAACTATGGCCGCGCAGGGTTTGTGGCGGAAGATTGCGTTGCCGGAAGCGTGCATCTGGCTGAAGAAGACCCTGTCCAGGAAACTTTGGATGCGTCCGCTGGGATGGGCGTAATAGACGGGCGTTCCGAAGACGAAGCCGTCGGCCTCTTTCGCTTTCTCAGCGAATTCGTTCACCCTATCCTCGGAGAAAACGCAGCGGGAAAGCTCCGCGCATCTGCCGCAGGCGATGCAGTCGGCGATAGGTTTCCCCCCGATCTGCACGATCTCGGTCTCTACGCCTTCTCTGGAAAAAACGCTCGCCATTTCCATAAGCCCCGCCATGGTTGAGCCGTCGGGGTTGGCGCTTCCGTTAAGCATCAGTACTTTCATGATTCCTCGCTTTTGTTTCGTTATCAGCAAAATTATTTCAGGTTCTTTTTATAGAACTTCTCGATCTTGTCAAAGGGAATGGCGTTCTTTTCACCGCCATCATAAAGATCGCAGTGGCTGGCGCCGGGAACAATCACAAGCTCCTTGTTCTCGCCTTTTAAAAGTTTGAAGGCATCCTCGCCGAAATAGCGGCTGTGGGCTTTCTCGCCGTGCAGTATCATGACGGCGCCGTCTATCTCGTCGATGTAAGCCATCATCTTGGCATTAATGATTGACAGCGCGCTGGTCTTCGCCCAGCCGCCGTTGGAGTTCAACGAACGGGAATGATAACCTCTTGGCGTCTTGTAATAGGCGTAGTAATCCTTTACGAATTGCGGCGAGTCCTCAGGCAGAGGATCGACAACGCCGCCGGCGAGTTCGGGAACGCCCACTTTGAAGTCCAGGCTGCGCTGGGCGTTCATAGCCTCTTTTTTTGCTTTTCTCGCCTCTGCGCTGTCTTCCTTATCAAAATATCCGTTGGCCGTGACGCGCGTCATATTGTACATGGTTGATGCAACAGTTGCTTTCACGCGCGTGTCCAAAGCTGCCGCGTTCAAGGCTATTCCACCCCAGCCGCAGATCCCAAGGATGCCGATCCTGCCTGGATCAACGTCTTCCCTAGAAATTAGGTAATCAACCGCGGCCTGGAAATCCTCAGTGTTAATGTCAACTGAGGCCACATAGCGCGGCTCGCCGCTCGATTCACCTGTGAAGGAGGGGTCGAAGGCCGCAGCAAGAAAGCCCCTTTCCGCCAAATTCTGAGCATAAAGCCCGGAGCATTGCTCCTTGACCGCGCCGAAGGGCCCCGAGACAGCGATGGCGGGAAGCTTTCCTTCGGCGCCCTTGGGCTTGTAAACGTCCGCCGCGAGCGTTATTCCGAAGCGGTTTCTGAAAAAAGCTTTGGAATGCTCGACCTTGTCGGATTTCGGAAAGACCTTGTCCCATTGCTCGTCGGCGCCGGAACTTTCATCCGCGATGATCTCGCCAGGTGGCATCAGGGGAATAAGCTCAGCCCTAGCGTCCGCTAAAGTGAAGCACATCATCCTTTTTCCGGGAGTGCCGTCGTAAATGGCTTTCAGATGGGGCATGGCGGTAAGGAACAGCTCCTCCAGTCTCTCCCCTTCCTTGCCTTCCGCGAACTCGGCCCGGCCACTCCAGCGAAGCCATCTGCCGCCTTCCTTTTGCAGCGCCACCACTTCGCATTTCGGATTCTTGCGGAGCTGACGATAAACGTTCTTGAATTCGCCCACGCCAAGCCAAACTTTGCCGTCCGAGACTTGGTGGGCCCCAAGCGGGCGCAACTTCGGCTGGTCGCCGTCGGAGGTGGCTAGATAGAAAACGCCAGCTCCCTCCAAAAGATCATTGATACGCATAACAGGTTCCTTATTGTTTTTTTCAACGCTAATTTCATCAGCCGCGGAGAAGCAAACTCCGGCAAAGATCATAACGCAGATCGAAAACATCAATACTTTCATAGATTCCCTCCATTTTTTACACCCTCTTCCGTCAAATAGGGCTTAAGCAAAGCGTTCAGCTGGAGCTTGGCGAAGCGCTCCACCCAGTCTTCCGGCGTGAACTCCGCGTCGCTCATGCACCAGCAGGCCATCATGCCGTACAATTGGCAAAGGAAAAGCCTGACGAGCTCTTCTATGGGCGCGTTCTTTCTAAGCATCCCTTCCTTAACGGCGTCCTTGAAAAAATTCCTCAGGTGCCTGAGGTCGTAGGCGTATTTTCCGCCGCACATGTCGCCGGGCACGTCCTTAGGGTCGATGACTTCCCTGACCCACTGGCGGCAGAGCTCCAAGCCGCCGCAGGTCACGCCTTCCATGAACCCCTTGAAATAAACCGTCAGTTTTTCCGCGAGCGTGCCTTTGCGCGATCTGGCCATGCGGTCAACTTCCCCGAACCAGTTTTCGCAGCACTCGAATATGATCTCTTCCTTGCGCTTGAAATAAACGTAGAAAGTTCCCTTGGCCACGCCGCAGGCTTTCGTGATGTCCTCGACGGAAACGTTCTGAAAACCGCGCTCCTCTATGAGCCGGCAGCCCGTCTCATAGATCTTTTTGCGCGTCTCCTGCGCCTCAAGCTGTCTTTTGTTCATGGCAATTCCTCATTTTTAAAGAGAACGCCGCCATTTTAGCACATAGCTGACTGAAAGTCAATGACCGCAAGTCAGCGGCAGGGCAAAAAAACGCCCGCGGAGGGCGGGCGTTCTTGTTTGCGCTTGCTTTAAGCTCGCTTATTTTTTCTTGTTCATCTTCAGCATAAGGCTCTTGCCGCTCTTTTCCGTCACGGTCACGTTGATGTCTTTGCGGTAATTTTCACCTTTTATCCTGGACCAGACGGGCATGTCGTAGGTGCCTTGTTCCATTACGGCGGGAAGGTCAGTGTAATAATTGTATTTGAGCTTCAGCATGGTCTGATTCTTCTTTTGGTTGACGCTGAGAGCGGAGACGACAAGATCATCATTGCCTATTACGTCGCAGAACGTCCGTTTTGTTTTCTGCTCTTTCGTGAAGATACCGCTGCCTATGTGGATCATGTCAAAAAGGATCAGACTGGCCGGAAGCTCATTGATCTTGTCAAAGTTCTCAACGACGAAGGGAAAAACAAGCGTGGCGTTGATCTTTGTCATGCTTGACGCGATGATCTTCTCTTTGGAACCGGTAAGATTGACTTTCGCCTTGAGGGCTTTAACTTCGAAGGTGTTTTCCGCGTCGTCAGCCGAGATGTCGATCTTAAGGTCCTGGGAGACTTTTCTCATGTAAAATTTCAATACGCTTTCTTCCGGATAGAGGGAGAAAGAATAGACGCCGTCGTGATCCTCAACATGCCCGAAGTACCATTCCTGCGCAAGGGAAGCGTTGTTGATGACAGGGCTCTGTTTTTTCTTAGCGACGTTCTTGGTGAAATCGGAAGCTTTTTCAAAAACCTCCAGGAAGGATACCAGCCCGTTTTTGTCCTTATCAGCGGCGTCGGAGAAGCAAAAGGAGAGGATCCCCTTGGTGAAAGCGCTGTTTTCGCCAAGGTCACGCGAATCCTGATTCTTTTCGCAGGCGCACAAAAAGAGGCAGTCGCTGAATTTGACATCCGCTCTCGGGGCGGCGTTCTTGGCTTTTATCTCGGTTAATTTGGCAAAAAAGGCGTCGGAAAAACCCTGGGCGGGGTTTTTCTCTTCAAACATGCCTCCGGAATTGCAGGCGTCCAGTATGACGACGACTTTCACGCCGTCTTTGAAAAGCGCTATGTCTTCCGCCAACTCTTCGGCGGTGTATCTGGTGTCGTAAGCGCAGATGTAATAAACGGGATCATCCGAACCGTGGGAAGAGTGGTAATAAAGGAAAGAGTCGCCTTCCGACAGCAGTTCGGCGTATTCGCGTATGGCATTCCTTATGTTTTCTTTCTTGCCTTCCTCGTCGATCAAGGTCTGGGTCCTGTCGTATATGCCGCCTGCTTTTAAGGCGTCAGCCATCATTTTGGCGTCGTTTACGCATCCCTTCAGCGGTGTTGCCCCAGAGTATGAAGCGTCGTACTTGTTCAGCCCCACCGTAAGGCAGCAGTTGGTATGGCTCTCCTGCCCGCACGTCCCCGTGATCTTCACTTGTCTTTGCATGACGCCCTCCGGCAAAGGAAGATCGGCAAAGAAGGAAAAGTCGTCAAAGACCTTTTCCGTGAAGTTGGTCGCGACCTCGCCTTTTATGGTGTAGGTCACTTCGACATTGTGTTTTTCCAACGCGGAAAGCTGAAGGGCGCAGGCTACGGCGGCCGCAAAGATTAGAGATCTTTTCATTTTGGAATAACTCCTCTTTGTAATAGCAAATCTTATTATCTGCCATATTTTACCACAAAAAGAGCGCAAGCAATAAAAAGCGGACTTTGCTAAAATAGGGTAAAAGTTTGATAATAACTGCAACCACGGTAAACTTATGCGTATCAAAAATTTTTTCCTGTTCCTGGCGGTGATCCTCTGCGCCGGTATGGCTTACGCC
>JAFYHD010000092.1 GCA_017539325.1 bacterium
AAGCGGCTCTTTTTTTTGCCTCGGTGGAGCGGGCGACCGGACTCGAACCGGCAACCAACAGCTTGGAAGGCTGTGACTCTGCCAATTGAGTTACACCCGCGCAATACCGAAGGATGATACGCCGATATACGGCGGTATCTTTAACGCTTCGAGAACTGGAAGCGGGCGCGGGCGCCGCGCTGACCGTATTTCTTGCGCTCTTTCTCGCGGGCGTCCCTGGTGAGGAGGCCGTTGGATTTGACGAGGGCGCGCGTAGCGTCGTCGATCAGAGCCAAAGCTCTGGCGATGCCGTGACGGATGGCGCCGGCCTGGCCGGAAATACCGCCGCCGCTGACAGTGGCGACAACGTCGAACTTGCCGATGATCTTGGCGGCTTCGAAAGCTTCCTGGACCAGCTGCCTGGTGGTGGCGACGGGGAAGTATTCCTCGAAGGTGCGGCCGTTGACGGTAATGGTGCCGCTGCCGGGCTTCAGGACCACGCGGGCGCTAGACCTTTTACGGCGGCCGGTGGCGGAGTAGCTGGAAGTGAAGACGCGGGTGTCAGGAACGGGAGCGGCCTGAACTTCGGGCGTTTTTTCGACTTCGGGAACCTCGACGGTTTCCTGGGTGACGGTGCTGTTTTCGCTCATATTTTCGCTCATATTTCAGATGTGTTACAGGTTGATCTCAACTGGTTTCTGCGCGGTGTGAGGATGCTCAGGACCGGCGTAGACTTTGAGTTTGGCAAGGATGGAGTATCCGAGCTTGTTCTTGGGGAGCATGCCCTTCACGGCGTGCAGAATGACACGTTCCGGATGGGAGGAGATGACATCCGCGAAATTACGGCGCTTGAAGCCGCCGGGGTAACCGGAGTGGCTGGTGTAGGACTTATCGGTCGCCTTGCGGCCGGTAACGCTCACTTTCTCAGCGTTGATGACGACGACATAGTCGCCGCCGTCCACGTTCGGCGTATAGGTGGCTTTGTTTTTGCCGCGCAGAATGTCGGCCACTTTAGTGGCGAGTCGACCGAGGTTCTGGCCTTCGGCGTTGACCAGATACCATTTCTGATCGACTTCGGAAGCCTTGAGAACGAAGGTCTTGTTGACGTCTTGCTGTTTCATAATTTCCTTAAGTTAAATAAAGAAAAGTACTCTGTTTTACGTACCAAAAAAGCGGAACAATCGTCATGCTCGGAAACGCTTATTCCCTTTTAAAGGTTTAGGTTTAAGATAATACCACTTTGCCTTTTCAAAGTCAACCATCTCCTGAGTTGCAAGATGGGCGCGGCCCTTGCGCCGAATGTGAGGTTATGCTAGAATAACCAACACATTTTAACAATCAATTCTGCCCAATTGGGCTAAAACCTCTATATCCATAGGAGAAAATTATGGCTATTAAAGTTGGTATCAATGGCTTCGGCCGCATCGGCCGCATGGTTTTCCGCGCGGCGGTCCAGAACTTCTCTAACGACATCGAGATCGTCGGCATCAAAGACCTTCTGGAACCCGAGTATCTCGCTTACATGCTGCGCTACGATTCCGTGCACGGCCGCTTCACCGGCGACATCAAGGTGGAAGGCACCAACCTCATCGTCAACGGCAAGAAGATCCGTCTGACCGCTGAGAAAGAGCCCGCCAATCTTAAGTGGAACGAAGTCGGCGCCGAAGTCGTCATCGAATCCACCGGTCTCTTCCTGACCGATGAAAAGGCCCGCGCCCACATAACCGCCGGCGCCAAGAAAGTCATCATGTCCGCCCCCTCTAAGGACGCCACCCCGATGTTTGTCTTCGGCGTCAACGACAAGACCTACGCCGGCCAGGACATCATCAGCAACGCTTCCTGCACGACCAACTGCTTGGCCCCGATCTGCAAAGTTCTGAACGACGCTTTCGGCATCAAGCGCGGCCTTATGACGACCGTGCACGCCGCCACCGCCACTCAGAAGACCGTTGACGGCCCCTCCAAGAAAGACTGGCGCGGCGGCCGCGGCATCCTTGAGAACATCATCCCGAGCTCTACCGGCGCCGCCAAAGCTGTCGGCAAAGTTCTTCCTGAACTGAACGGCAAGCTGACCGGCATGTCCATGCGCATCCCGGCCTCCGACGTTTCCGTGGTCGATTTGACCGTGGAACTCGAAAAGGCCCCCGCCGAGGACAAAGACGCTGCTTACGCCGCCATCTGCGCCGCCATGAAGAAGGCCAGTGAAGGCGAACTGAAAGGCGTTCTGGGCTACACCGAAGACGCCGTCGTCAGCACCGACTTCCGCGGCTGCACGCTGACCTCCATCTTCGACGCCAAGGGCGGCATCCAACTCGATCCGACCTTCGTCAAGGTCCTTTCCTGGTACGACAACGAAATGGGCTACTCCAACAAAGTTTTGGAAATGGTCCGTGTCGTCGCCTCCAAGTAAGCGAATCTAAATAGAACCTCCAAAAAGGGGCGGGAGGCTTTGGCCGCCCGCCCTTTTTTTCATAAAACTCAAAAGGAATTTTTTATGAACAAGAAAACTTTAAGAGACGTTGAATTGAAAGGCAAAAGAGTCGTCATGCGCGTGGACTTCAACGTGCCTATGGCCAAGGACGGCTCCGGCAAAATAACGGACGACACCAGAATCGTGGCCGCTCTCCCCAGCATCAAGTACGTCCTGGAACAGGGCGGATCTCTTGTCCTCATGAGCCACTTGGGCCGTCCCAAAGGCAAAGGCTTTGAACCGGAATTCACCTTGAAGCCGGTCGCCGAAGCCTTGAGCGCCAAGCTGGGCCAGGAAGTGAAATTCGTTCCGGACTGCATGGCGGCCGACGACGTTGTCAAAGCCCTCAAGCCCGGCGAAGTCGCTCTGCTTGAAAACACCCGCTTCTACAAAGCCGAAGACGGCAAAGTCAAAAAAGACGACGAGAAGAAGGGCATCCATCTGACCGAGGAAGAATATCAGCAGAAGAAGGCTGAGCTGAAGACGAAGCGCCAGGAAATGGCCAAGAAGCTTGCCTCTTACGGCGACCTCTACTGCAACGACGCCTTCGGCACGGCTCACAGAGCCCACGCCAGCACGGCCGTCATCGCCGACTACCTCAAGCCCGCCGTTTCCGGCTTCCTGCTTGAGAAAGAGATCCAGTTCCTCGGCGACGCGGTCGAGAATCCCGTGCGCCCCTTCGTCGCCATTTTGGGCGGCGCCAAGGTCAGCGACAAGCTGGCCGTGGTCAAGGCGCTCTTAGCCAAGGTCGACACTCTCATCATCGGCGGCGGCATGGCCTACACCTTCAAGAAAGCCCAGGGCATCAAAATTGGCAACTCTCTCTGCGAAGACGATCAGGTCGCTTACTGCAAGGACATGCTGGATGAAGCCGAGAAAAAAGGCGTCAAGATCCTCCTGCCCGTTGACAACGTCATCGCCGACAAGTTCCCCGAGACCAAGGACGCTTCCGACATTCAGATGAAAGAATGCGAAGGCGACATCCCCGACGGCTGGATGGGCCTCGACATCGGCCCCAAGAGCGTCGCTCTCTTCAGCGAGGCTCTCAAGGACGCCAAGACCGTGGTCTGGAACGGACCGATGGGCTGCTTTGAGTTCGCGCCTCTCTCCAAGGGCACTTACGGCGTCTGCGACGCGGTCGCCAAAGTCAAAGCCAACGGCGGCGTTTCCATAATCGGCGGCGGCGACTCTGTCAGCGCCGTCAAGAAGAGCGGCAAAGCCGCCGAGATGAGCCACGTCTCCACGGGCGGCGGCGCCTCCCTTGAATTCCTGGAAGGCAAAGTCCTCCCCGGCGTGGCCTGCCTCGACGAAAAGTAAAAAGTGCGGCCCAGAGCTCTTACGATAGCGGGTTCCGATTCCGGCGGCGGCGCCGGGATCCAAGCTGACCTCAAGACCTTCACGGCCCTCAAGGTCTTCGGCACGACGGCCGTCACAGCCGTCACCGTGCAGAACACCCTGGGAGTGCAAGGCTACCAATTGATCGAGCCGGAGACCGTCTCCGCGCAGATCGAGGCTGTCTTGGATGACATCGGGACCGACGCCGTAAAGAGCGGCATGCTGGGAACCGCGGATATAATCGCGGCGGTGGCGCATTCCCTGCGTCACCGCCGCCTTCTTTACGTTCTCGATCCCGTGATGATCGCCAAGGGCGGAGCGAAACTCTTACCCCCCGACGCGATCCAAAACCTCAAGGATCTTCTCATCCCGCTCGCGACCGTAGTCACTCCCAATATTCCGGAAGCCGAGGAAATAAGCGGTATAAAGATCGACTCCGAAGAAGCGAGAATTTTAGCCGCCCAGAAGATCCTTTCCATAGGCCCCCAGGCCGTCATTATAAAAGGCGGACACGGCAAAGCTGAGCAGGGGAGTCACGCCTTCGACGATCTCGTTCTCATCAACGAGCCAGACTCAGTAAAACAATTCTATCTCCCCACCGAGCGCATCGACACGCGCTGCGATCACGGCACCGGCTGCACCTTCTCGGCAGCTCTTACAGCTTATCTTGCCAAAGGCGAAGACATCTATTCCGCCGCCAAAAACGCCAAAGCTTATTTGACCGCCGCCCTTAAAGCCGCCGAACCCAACGGAAGCGGCCACTGCTCAGTCGATCATACTTTCGCTTTAAAGTGATTTTTGTTTTTCCGGAATATTAAAAAGCTCTTCCCAAATTTAAAGGGAAGAGCTTTTTTATTACACAAGCCATCACGATCAATAGAATTTTCTAAAAAGCTTTTATTTTTTTACAGCATGTGTTAACATTCTCAAAAATAGTATTCAACAAAGAAGTTTGCAAACAGAATATCAAAAGCATGTATGGCATAATTATGATATAATAGTGCTACAACTAAATAGGAGGTTATATCATATGCCAACGATCATCCCAATCAGAGACCTAAGAAAAACCAGTGAAATATCTGAAATGGCTCACAACAAGAAAGAACCTATTTTCGTAACCAAAAACGGATACAGCGATCTTGTGATCATGAGCGCGGAGCTCTATGATCGTCTCGTAAGGATCAGCAGGATAGACCAGGCGATTTTTGAAGCGGAAAAAGAAATCGAGAAGGGCGGGAAGACAATGGACTTGAAGAAAGCCAAGAAAAAACTAGACAAGAAATATTATGGTAAAAAATAAGGCGGCGAAGTGCCGCCTTATTTTTTAGTTATTGTTTGCTTTGCAGCCGACCTCAAAGGCGATCGTGTTCGATTCCCGGAGTTTTTCGGGGAAGTTATTTTCCAGGGCTTTCTGCCAGTTCTCTTCAGAGATCATTGGCAGCATTTTTGAAAGATAGCCCAGCAGCGCTACGTTCAAACCTTTGGGATTCGGAAGCGTTTCGATCTTAATTACGCCAGGATCTATTATGACAGTGCTCCCCGAGCAACTGAGGGCGTTGGGCTCTTTTTGGGAAGCGTCCAGAAGGACGAGAAAATCCGCGGTTCCTGCGGGGATCATCGGGCTCTTGATGCCGGCGCCGAATCTCACGTCGCTGCTGACGGAACCGCCGCGCTGGCTCATGCCGTGCACTTCCGCTTTCTTGACGTCGAAGCCTGTAAGGAAGGCGGCTTCCGCGGTGATGTCAGATGCTCTCAAAACGCCCTGGCCGCCGAGGCCCGCGAAAACTATATTGATGTTCTTCATGCTTTTTTCTCCGCTTGCTCTTTTTCCCTGTCTTTAAGATGCTTCAGAGCCAAAAGGCAGGATCGCTTCATGATTATCATGCAGACGTCTTCCTTGTCGAGCTGTTCCTGGATGAAGTCTTTCAAAGTATCCTTCATGGCCAGGGGATCGACTTCCTCCACTCTCACGCCTATGGCTCTGGCGACAGCGGCGGGATCGACTCTCACGGTCTCGGTGTGGTCCAGCCTGCGGCCGGTGCCCGGATGTTCCTGAAGGCCGGTCATGGCGGTGGTAGAGTTGTCGAGCAATATCACGACATGCCCGTGGGGCGGTCTGTTGTAGACCATGTCAACGAGGCCTGTAAGTCCGCTGTGCATAAAGGTACTGTCGCCGATGACGGAGACGATCTTTTTCGCCTGCTCAGCCGGCAGAACTTCCCTCATGCCGAGAGCCGCGCCGATAGAGGCGCCCATGCAGACGCAGGTGTCCATGGCTTCATAAGGAGGCAGCACGCCCAGGGTGTAGCAGCCGATGTCGCCGCAGACCGTGCAGCCAAGGTCGTGCAGGGCCTGGAAGGTAAGGCGGTGCGGGC
This sequence comes from bacterium, assembly GCA_017539325.1. Classification (GTDB taxonomy): domain Bacteria; phylum Auribacterota; class UBA3054; order UBA3054; family UBA3054; genus UBA3054. The sequence continues at coordinate 6,160 of JAFYHD010000092.1, forward strand.
ATCCCGGGCAGAGCTGAGGCGGTTTGCCGGGTGCGGGGGCGGGATCGGGGGTGACGTCCTCCGCGGCCAGTTTCTTAACTCTGGCCACGTTCAGTTCGCCGTAGCGGAAGGCTTCCTTTTTGCCTCTGACTTTCATGCCGGCGGCCAGGAGAGTTTCCACAACGATAGGATCGCCTTCTTCCACGACAAGGTTGTCTTCATGGCTTTCTACGAAAACTATAATTTTGTCCATGGGCAGAGGGTAGGTCATGCCGGGCTGCATGATCCTCGCTTCGGGCAGAGCCTCAGCGGCGTGCATGGCGGAGATGCCGGTGGCGATGACGCCCTGCTTGGCGTTCTCGGGCCCAAGGAAAGTGCAGGGGCCTTCCTTGACGTTCCACTCTTCTATGTCATGCAGTCTCTTTCTTAAACGCAGGTGCGCAAGTCTCGCAAAGGCCGGCACCATCACGTGGCTTTTGGCGTCCTTAGTATAGGAGGGCGTCTCGGGCTCGCTGAAAGTTCCGATCGAAACGATGGTCTTACTGTGGCAGACCCTGGTGGTCAGGCGCAGGATTACCGGCGTTCCAAAACGCTTGGACAATTCCGTCGCCAGGATGAAGTAATCGTAGCACTGCTGGGAATCAGCGGG
>JAFYHD010000093.1 GCA_017539325.1 bacterium
GATATGGCTCCCAAGGGAGTGAAGGCCGCCTACCGCCTCAAGCAGATGAAGAACCGCTTCGCGCTTTCCGGCATCGCGGTGGATCTCGCCGTGAAAGCTGCGATACAGTCTGTTTCCCAAGGGAAAGAGACTACGTTGGAGGAAGCGCTCGACCTGGCCGTCACGTATCTCAGAAGGGCCTGGATCGAGCATATGGAAGGACGCTGGCAGGTGAATCCCAAGCGCTACACCTGCATAAAGGAGATCTACTACGGGGAGTTTTCCCCGGATGACGCGGAAGCCAGGCTAGCCTGGGCCGCAGGCATAAAGGAGAAAGTTGGGCTCTGCCTCGAGAATTTTTACGGGATGATATTGCCGAAGATCCGGCAGTATCTCGCGAAGGGGAGCCTAATCGCTTTTTCCGAGACGGATTTTTTTGAGAAGGAAAGTTTCGTTCTGGGCGGAATAAAGATCTACGCTTCGCCGGACACGGTGATACAGTTTGACGACAAGCTTGTCATCCTCGACTGGAAGACCGGGCGTCCGCGGCAGTTCTACGCGCACCAAATGGAAACTTACGGCTTGTGGGCGCAGTGCAGCCACGATGTGCCGGCTGATGAGATAGAGCTTGAGCTCGTCTATCTGCCGGACGGAACGATGCAGAAGGTCGACTACGGCGAGGAAGCGGCCAGGCAGACTTTCGAGTACATCAAAGAGACCGTGGACGACATGAGCGACAAACTGAAAGACAGGGACATCGCGAGGAACGAACCGCTGAACATCGAGCGTTTCGAACAGACTGACAAACTGGAAGTGTGCGCGCACTGCAACTTCATGGAATTGTGCGGCAGGCGCTTCGCGCTTCACGCAGGCAAGGAATAAATGGAAAAAGCTCCGAAAAAGAAAAGACGCAGCTTCATGAGCAGGCACCCCCGTATCCGCTCGGTCGTCTACGGGATCTACGCGCTGCTTTTCGCGCTGATAGGGATACTTCTGTTTCCTCTGGGGTTTATTCCAAGAAAGTGGACTTACAAATTGGGGCGTTTCGTCGGTCTTCATGTCACATATCACGCTATCAGGCGGAAATGTTTTTTGAATCTCTTCTACGCCTACGGCGACAGGATGAACGAAAAGCGCGCCAAGTATCTGACGAAGAAGATCGCGGTCAACCTTACCTACAGTTTCCTCGACTGCTTCTATCTCTGGATGTTCAAATGGCGCTACAGAAAATACGACCCGGTGGAGGAGTGGAGCGACTGGTCAATAGTTTCGAAGAGCATGGAGGCGGGGCACGGCGTGGTGGTCGCCACGGCTCACTATCACTGCTTCGAAGTGATGCCGGTGCACTTCTGCTACACGCGCCAGGGCTTCGACGGCGGTGTGATAGCGCGCACTTTCCCTTCGCCGCTGGCGGTCAAGCTTTACACCTGGCTGAGGCAGCGCTACAACATCCTCTCTTTTTACAACGACGCGAAAAGCATTATAAGGACTTTGAAGAGAGGGCGCGTCGTGGGAGTGCTGCCCGATCTTTACGCCAAGAGAAAATACAAAGTGCCGACGACTTTCTACGGAAAGCCGACGACGACTTTCGACATTCACTTCAGGGTGGCGGCCCTTTGCGACTGCCCGGTAGTGCCGGCTTTTTTGATGCGCAAGAAAGCCTGCCCCTGGAAATACGGACTGATGTTCTACGATCCCATTTATCTTTCGAAAAAGCCCAGCGAGGAGGAGGTCGACGCGAAAGTGCAGCAGCTTTCCTACGTTTTCGAATACCATATGCGGCGCTTCCCCACGGGCTGGATCTGGTTCCATAACAAATGGCGGATATTCTGATGAAAAAAGAAAACAGTATCGCGGTCTGCGTAATGGCCGGCGGAATAGGGGAGAGGTTCTGGCCTCTCTCGAGAACGATGCGTCCCAAGCAGCTTCTCGCCATAACGGGCGAGAAGACGATGCTCAGGGAAACGATCATGCGGCATGCGGGCCTCTCGGACAACGAGAACGTTTACGTTATCACCACCAAGGAGCAGTCCGAGCTCATCGTGAAAGAGCTTCCGGAGATCCCCAGGAAGAACGTCATACCGGAACCCTGCGGACGCAATACGGCACCCTGCGTGGCTCTGGGTGCGGCGCTGATGTTTGCCAAGGATCCGGAATGCGTCATGGTCGTAGTCTCGTCCGACCACCACATTCCTGACAGCGAAGCATACCGTCAGACAATAAGCGACGCGATAACCCTGGCGCGCCAGGAGCACGCCCTTGTTACGATAGGCGTGGTGCCGCGCTACCCCGAGACCGGCTACGGCTACATCGAGGGGAAGACCGAGATCAGCTATCCCGGGAAGACGAAGGGCTTGAAGGTCACGCGCTTTTTGGAGAAGCCGCCTCTTACGGTCGCCGAAGTTTTGTACAAGACGCCGGGCGTTTTCTGGAACGCCGGCATGTTCGTTTTCCGCGCCGCGGACATTCTCGAGGCTTTCGCGCGCTTTATGCCGGAAAGCAACGCCGAACTCAAGGAAATAATCAAAAAGGCCGGGACTCCTGACGAGCGCGCCGCGATCGAGAATTACTACCGCGCCGTCGAAAAGATCTCGATAGACAACGCCGTGATGGAAAAGGCCGATAACGTCACCGTGATGGCCGCGGAGTTCAAGTGGAACGACGTCGGCAGCTGGACTTCCGCTTCCGCGCACTGGCCGGAAGACGAGAAGGGGAACCGTCTTAAAGGCGAAATAAAACTCCTTGAATGCGAAGACTGCATCGTGGGCAATTATCATGAGGGCCTGGTGGGAGTGATAGGGTTGAAAGACGTCGTGGTCATAAGGACGGACGACGCAACATTGGTCTGCGCCAAAGACAAGGTCCAGGACGTCAAGAAACTTTTAACCGGACTCGACGAGAAATACAGGTAATGCGTATTTTAGCCGTTGACATAGGAACCGTGCGGACGGGCTTAGCCGTATCCGACCCGCTGGGCATGACGGCCCAGCCGCTTCCGACTATCCCTGGCGGCGGAGCGAAGGTCAACGCCAAAAGTGTTATGGAAGTGGTGAAAAAGTACGCTGAAGAAAAAGACGAGGCGCGCCGGATAGGGACGGTCCTTTTGGGGAACCCCATCATGCTCAACGGCAAGAAGAGCGAGAGAAGCCTTGTTTCGGAAGAATGCGCCAGACTGCTTTCAGAATACTTAAGGCAGCAGATCGATTATCCTGTGGAAGTCATATTGAAAGATGAGCGGCTGACTTCCGTTGCCGCGGAAAGATGCATGCTAAGTTTGGATGCCAGCCGCAAGGTCAGGAAAGAAAAAAAAGACCAGCTGGCTGCCCAGCTAATTTTGGAAAACTACCTGGAGACAAGACGCCGTGGCTAAAAGATGGAAAATTATGATCGTCTTAATGACGCTGCTCTTAGGAGGCTGCATGCTGCCGAGGATGTTCGTGGCGGCCTTCATTCCGTTCCAGAGACTGATGATCTGGGGCGCGGCGATGGGCGCCCGCTACGGCGCGCCTCTCGTTATGCTTTTGGTGGATGCTTCGCCGGAAACGGGATCAGGCAAAGTTCCGGGAGAATTTACGGAACCGTATCTCATGGATGAACTGGCGACTCCCGAGCTTCTGGCTCAGAAAGAGGATCTCGTGAAGGTCTACATTTTCAGAGGAGATGAACTGAGCGAGGAACGCTACAGGCAGATACTCCTTGACACGACCGTGAACGGGCAGACGCTCTTCGCCATGCCTCTGGCGGCTGAAGACATTCCCCGCATAAAAGAAACGCTTGCTCAAAGCGGCGTTGAGCTCGAGGAGGGCGAACTATGAAATTCTTTTTTTTCCTCGTTATTCTGGCGTTGCTCGGAATCTTTTTGGTCTACAGATATCAGGAGTCGCACCCTGAAAAGCAGGGGCTCTTCAGCTATAATTTGAAGGAGAAGGAAGAAAGCACCATCACTCCGCCTTCGACTTATTGCGTGCTGGAAGCAAGTTCAGCGGACCGTTTCACCGTGCTTCGCAACAACACCGAAACTCAGAATTTCCATCTGGTCGGCCTGGTCGCGATCCCATCCGACGGCAAGGACATTTTCGAGTGCGGGAAAAGCGCGGAGGAGCTGAAAGCCCTGGGTGCTGAAGCGCTTGATTTTGCCAAAAAACTTGTGGTAGGCAGGTCTGACCTCCACGTCAGGGAAAGGAACAGGGAGCACAAAGGGGAAACGCTTTTCGTCGAAGGCGACATCCTTTTGACGAACGGCGTTTCGTTCTCGGAAATGGTCATCAAAAACGGCTACGCCATGAGCGATCCGGACGCCGTGACTGATTACGAGGGCTTCGAAAGGGAAGCCAGGAAAAAAGAGAAGGGCGTTTGGTCCAATACCGTTCCTCTGAAAGACAGGATCAGGGTATCCTCAAGCATAAAGCAGAAGGGCTTGACAAGGGATTCCTATGCTCAGCAGGCCTCGATGACGAAGGACATCCTGGAATCGGTCGCCAGCGAGGAACGCTGCGTTTCCGTCCAGATCGACATTTCCTTAAAGCCCCCCATGACCAGGAACTACGAAATGATGATCTTTTGCGATTACGCCATGGATCAGATCATGGGGTCCGACGAGGAAGGCGGGGAAATAAGGGTCAGCAAGGATACCGAACATACGAAAGAGGTCCTTACGCTGACAACTTTGACCACGAACATAACTCTCCGCTCCTCCTCTTACGAAATGAGCAAGATCTCTAGGGGCGGGCGCACTTTCAGGCAAGGTATGTTCTGCTCTTCCTGCGCTTTAAGAGTCTTTTTGGAGGGCGAGGAGGTACACTCTGACGCGCAAACATTCTAAACTGTTTCAAAAAGGTAAAACATCAATATTCTTTCCGCTATTTTTTTTGAATCTTTCAGTATGTTAAAATAATCACGATGAAAGGGACGAATATCAAAATTATGAGACCTGCCGGCGTGGCGCTCCTGGCGGTCCTGACGATCCTGACGGTCCTCTCGCTTTTGGCCGGCAGCTTCGCGGTGTCAATCTCAATTGACGAGAACGCCTCCCGCCAGACTCAGGCTGAGCTTGGCCTGCGCATGCTTTACCAGAGCGGCGCCGCCCACGTCAAATCCGCGCTTATGAGCGCCGCCATGGCGGAAAACAACAAACCGGGCGAGATGCTTGCCCAGACCAAGGCTCTCCAGCCCGTGACCAAGGACGGCTTCGGCCCCTGGGTCTACGTCAAGAACGAGAACGGCGACGCCATCGGCCGCTATCGCGTGAGAGTTGAGGACGAAGCCGCCAAGCTCAACATCAACAAAGCCTTCCTGACCGAGAAATCCCAAGGTTCCGGCTGGGACACCGGCGAAGTTTCCATTCCCGACGCCCTGGGCGTCACGGTCGCCACGGCCAAAGACCTCCTGAAATACAAGTACGGCCTGAACGGCGTTCCCGGCGACAGGGGAGACGACGACCAGAACAACCCTCTTCTGATGACGGACGGTCTTGACAACAACGCTAACGGCGTTATCGACGAATACGACGAGGGCGTCAATGATCCTGGTGAATACCTTCCGAGCCGCCCGCGCGGCGACGACCGCGCTTTCTCCACTTTGCGCGAAGTAATGCCCTTCCTGCTCACCTCCGACAATTTCAAAAAGCTTTCCGAAGCCAGCCAGGAACGCGCGGTCAGGGAGCTTTACAGGAGGGCGACGCTCTATTCCACCGACATGCCGGGCAGTTCGACTCTTCCGAACGACCAGCCTTCCGAGATAAACAGTATCACCGGCGCCGAACTCAGGAAACGCCTCAATTCGATGCCGAATCCCGTCGAGGGCCAGTCGAGGGCGAGAAACCAGCTGGCCGCGAACATGATCGACTACCGCGACGAGAACCACGTCATGACGACGCTTGGCAGCGACATCTATGGCGCGGAAGCCATCTGCTTCAACGAAGTTTTGGCGAACGAAGACTCCATCACCTTCTGGGTAAGGGACTCTTCCGCAACAGACGGCCTTGTCAGGGACTGGGTGAAGCCCAGGTATTGGGAGGACCAGTACGATTCCAGAGACAACAGCCGCCTTTTGCACTGCCCCCTTTGGTACTACTGCTGCATAACCGACAAGGTCATCAACCATAAGCTTTTCTGGCACCATTCGATCAGGATGAACAGCACCTGGAAGGTGATAAGATCCAACGACAGCCACCAGGGCCATATAAACATC
>JAFYHD010000013.1 GCA_017539325.1 bacterium
AGGGGAAGGCTGGCGGAATTCTTTATGACACCGAATTCCGCGCACTCCATCGCGCCGCTCTCAGAGCGGACCAGGCCGTAGCCTGTAACGCGGGTGCCGGGATCGATGCCAAGAACAAGCATTACTTCACCTCGATTTCCTGCATCTCGAAAACGGGCGCTCCGGGATTCGGCTTGGCGCCGGGCAGATTCTGGTCGGCGGCGGAAGCGTCCAATTGAGCGTCGAGTTCCTTCAGAGGATCAACTTTTTCCGGTTTGCTTTCGGGAACGTCGAAGGCGGTCTCTTTGACTTCGACTGTCTCAACCGTTTCAGTCACCGCGGGAGTGTCGAAGGCGGAGCCGGTCTCCTCGACTTTTTCAACAGTTTCCTCGACTTTCTCCTCAACTTTCTCTTCGGCCTTCACTTCCGAATTTTCCGGGAATTCCAAGGGATTGCTTTCCACGACCTCGACGGATGTCGGGGTTATGGCGGGAACGTTCTCGACGGTTTCTTCAGCGGCTTCTGTCTTGGCGGCTGGCTTAGTCATAAAGTCGCCGACCTTCTTGCCAGGTCTAGTTGCGGGCTTGGCGTCCATGAGCTCGGGATCGAAAACTTCGATGCTGCAGGAGCGCCTGAGACCGTTCATGTAGGGTTCGTAAACGGAAGCGCTCTTCGATTCGGCCACCCTGCGGTAGATGTCGTCGTAGGCTTCCCTTTCCGTCTGCACGTGGGCGTCCTGTTTGGCGCTGACATAGACGATGTGGTAACCGAAGGGGGTCTTTATGACGTCGCTGTACTGGCCGGGAGCAAGGTTGAAGGCCGCTCTTTCCACCTCAGCCATTTCTTCGCCGAAGTGGCCCTGCTCGATGAGACCCCAGTCGCCGCCGGAGTCTTTCATCGGACCTTCGGAATACATCAGCGCCATTCTCTGGAAATTGGCGCCCTGCGCAAGCTGAGACCTGACGTCCCTGATCCTTGTCTCGGGATCCGGCTTTCCTTCCTCGTTCTTGTCCTTTATCAGGATCTGGTAGAGGTGAACGCTGGGCTGGCGGGTGTAGATCAGATTCTTGTTCTCAGTGTAGAATTTGTGCACTTCGTGCGGAAGCACCCTAACTCTTTTGAAGACTTTCTCCTGAAGGACCGCCTGGGCTTTGATGGCGTCGGAGAGATGCTGCCTGAATTCCAAAAGCGTTATCTTGTTCTCTTTCAGGAAAGCCTGGAATTCCTCTTCCGAAGCAAAGCGTTCCCTTTCCTTGTTGAGCTGCTTGTCGATCTCGATGGGAGGGATCTTGACTTCAAGTTTGTCGGCTTCCTTAACGAGCAGTTTGGTGTCGATAAGGCTCTTTAAGGCGGCGACTCTTTCCTTGCGGTACTCGCTTCTGATCTCCTCGTCGTTCGGCATCATTTTGGCGTACGACTTGAGGGTGGGGGGAATGAGACGGTCGAGCTCCACCGCGGTGATGGAAGCGTCGCCGACCTTGGCTACGATGCTGTTCACTTCTTCGGCGCAGAGAGGAGCGCAAAGAAGAAGCGAAATGGCAAGAAGCTTAATACTGTTCGACCAATTTTCTAATGAGGCTTTCATTGCGGATCACCTTATATTTGTTGGTTAGGGACTGCAGGACCGCTTCGTAAGCTTCACCGGTCTTTCGCAGCGCCAGCTGATTTTTCAATTCGTCTTTTATTTCTTCAAAAGACAGCGTTCTTTCCGGAACTCTGTCGGTAAGCTTTATTACGTGGTATCCCTGGGAAGTCTCGACGACGGGGGAGATGTCGCCGATGCTCATTCTCTCGACAGCCCTTTCGAAGGAGGGATGCGTCTGTCCCTTGGTGAAGAAGTCGAGGTCGCCGCCTTTGACTTTAGAGGGGCAGTCCGAATATGCAGAGGCCAGCTGCCCGAAATCCTCGCCTTCCAGGGCGCGGCGCCTGAGTTCGCTCGCCCTCGTATAGGCGTTGCTGACTTCCGCCCTGTAGGCGTTGGGTGCGACTTTCACGAGTATGTGCGAAGCTCTGAACTGGGCCGGCTTGGTGTATTCGCTCTTGTGCGCTTCGAAATAATCCTTGACTTCCTTGTCGCTGACGTCGCCTTTGATGTTGATGTAACGGTCGTAGAAATACTCAAGGTTGACTTTGTGCACGGCGTCCTCTATCGCCTCCGCGTATCCTTTTTCACCGCTGAAATCCTCGTGCGCCGCGGCGTACTCGAAGACTTTGTTGTTGATGAGCTGGGTGATGAATTCGCCTCTCCTCTTGTCAAAATCCCTTCTCAGATAGCTCGGCAGCGTGTCTAAGTTGGGCTGGGCGAAGAGCTGGTAGAATTCGGTCGTCGGAACGGGGATGCCGCCGACCAATGCGAGATCGTTGCTGGTGCAGTGGTCCTGCGGCGTATGGATGGGCAGCGATATCAGCTGGCTTCCGACCTTGGCGGAAGGCTGCTGGGTGCTGGCCTGGAAGACCGTGACTGTCACGACCGTAGCGTTGGCAAGCTTATTAGCCTGGGCTTTTTCCTTGCCTACGGACGTCTTGGCGCCGGTCTCCCTAAGGACGACGGGCACTACCTGCAGATTCTCATCCGCTTTCTCATCGAAGGCGTTCTTGTCGCAGCCGAAGAGAAGCGCGAGCGCGCTGAAAACTAAAAGATATCTTTTCATAATGAGATGCTTTCTTTGAGCATTTCCTCAGTGTCATGCTCAATAAGTGGCAGAATGAGACGGTCGAGGTCGCCGTCCATTATTTCTCCCAGGGCGTGGACCGTAAGGCCTATGCGGTGGTCCGTCACGCGGTTCTGGGGGAAGTTGTAAGTTCTGTTCTTGTCGCTGCGGTCGCCGCTGCCGACCATCGTCTTCCTCTGGTCCGAGCGTTCCTTGGCGGCGTCCTGTCTTTCCTTTTCCAAAAGGCGGGCCTGCAGGACGCGCATGGCTTTCGCCTTGTTCTTGTACTGGCTTCTCTCGTCCTGGCAGGTCACCACCAGTCCGGTCGGAAGGTGGGTTATCCTGATGGCGGAGTCGGTCGTGTTGACGTGTTGTCCGCCGGCGCCCGTGGAGCGGTAGATGTCGATCCTTAGGTCTTCCGGCTTGATGTCGACCGTCACTTCCTCCTGCTCCGGCAAGACTACCACGGAGGCCGCGGAAGTATGTATCCTGCCCTGCGTCTCCGTTTCCGGAACTCTCTGGACCCTGTGCACGCCGGCCTCGTACTTCATGTGCGAATAGACGGCGTCGCCCTGGATACTGAAGATTATTTCCTTCAGGCCTCCGGCCGCGGCGGGGCTTGTGTTCATCGTTTCGATCTTCCAGCCCTGGCGTTCCGCGTAGCGGGAATACATCCTGAAGAGTTCGGAAGCGAACAGAGCCGCTTCTTCGCCGCCGGTGCCGGCCCTTATCTCCATGATGGTGTTCGCCTCGTCATAAGGGTCCTTGGGAAGCAGAAGGACCATCATGGCCTTCTCGAGCTCCTCCGCTTTCGCAGTCATTTCCGAAAGCTCGCCCTTGGCCAGTTCGACCAGCTCATGATCCTCGTTATCCGAAATGATCTTTTCACAGTCCTCGACGGCCGACTGGGCGTCGCGCAAGGCGCGCCCGGTCTCCACCACGTCCTTTAAGTGCTTGTGGCGGCGGGTCAGTTCGCGCAGACGCTTGGTGTCGGAGGCGGTCTCGGGCAGCCCGAGCTCTTCTTCGATCTTGGCTATCTCAGCTTCCTGGGCAGTTATGTCGAATACTTTCATGCCTTAAGACAAGAGCAAAAAAAACGAAGCCCACAGCCCGTCAAATAAAAACGCGCGTCGTGAGCTTCGTGGATAGGGAAAAAGGCTTGTGATCAGTCCTTTTTGCCGTAACGACGGTTGAACTTCTCGACGCGGCCAGCCGTGTCGACGAATTTCTGCTTACCCGTGAAGAAGGGGTGACATTCGGAGCAAATACCGATATGCATGTCCTTTACTGTGGCACCGACTTTGAAAACGTGGCCGCAGGCACAGGTGATGGTCGTCTGTTCGTAGTTGGGGTGGATCTTTTCTTTCATACCTTAACCTGATTCAGTTATAGTTATTTAATGGTAGAGGATATTATACTGAAACAAGGTCTCAAAAGCAAGGGAGGTCTTTTAAACCAAAGCCATAAGTTCGTAGGCGAGGGTGGCGGCGGTGAAGTCGTAGGCGTGGAAATTCTTGATGGGGGAGAATTCCACCAGGTCCAGGCCGATTATCGTTCTGCCTTTGGTGAGTTCCGCGAGGAGGTCCAGGGTTTGATACCAGAGAAGGCCGCCGGGAACTGGCGTTCCAGTGGCGGGCATTATCGCGGAGTCCAATCCGTCGATGTCGAAGGAGATGTAGATCTTCTTGGGGAAGTTCGCGGGAAGGAGTTTGTTTTTCTTGTTGACCTTGAAGCGGCGGAAGAGTTCCTCGGCGTCGTGGAAGGTCACTTTGTTTTTCTTGTCCTGACGGTAGTCTTGCTCTTCCTGGCAGTAGGAGCGGGTGCCGAATTGGGCGATGGGGATACCTAGCTCGCTTATCCTTCGCATGACGGAGGCGTGGGAGAGGGGGTCGTCTTCGTAGGCGAAGCGAAGGTCGGCGTGGGCGTCGAACTGTATGAGGCCGAAATCAGGTCCGCAGGCGGCTTTTAAGGCCTTGATCGCCGGAAGGGTGACTGTGTGCTCGCCTCCCAAGAGAAAAGGGGTCGCTTGGCACTTCAGGGCGTAGGAGACGGCTTTTTCGATGGCGTTGAGAGTGGGGGCGGGCTTGGCGGTGTAGATGCCTTTTTCGCCGGGATCTTTGCCTCGCTGGATCTTCTCCAATTGAGAGGAGGATTCTATGATGGTCTTGGGGCCGAATTTTGTGCCGGTGCCGTAGGAGACACTCTTCTCGTAAGGAGCGGGAATGACGTGGAAGGCGGCCTCGGTGGGCTTGGCGGGCTTGAATTCGGAATCCAAAAAAGCGGTCATAGTTTTGCTCCCAGTCGTGAGGCGTAGTCTTCGTAGGTGAACTCTCGAATGAGCTTCGTTTCGCCGTTTGTTTTCTGGTAGGCGAGGCTGGGAAGATCGATGCCGTTGAACATGCAAGTCTTGACGAAGGAATAGATCGCCATGTCGGTGAAGACAAGGCGGTCTCCGACTTTAAGCTCGTGGTCGAAGGAGTAGTCGCCGATGTAGTCGCCGGCCAAACAAGTGAGGGCGCCAAGACGATAGGTATAGGGCTTCTCTTTGGGTTGTCCTGAGCCAATGATGTAGGGGCGGTAGGGCATCTCCAGAACATCCGGCATATGATTGGCGGCGGAGGTGTCCAATATGGCGATTGGCATGCCGTTCTCGATGATGTCGAGGACGGTCGTTACGAGGTATCCAGCGTTGATGGCTACGGCTTCGCCCGGCTCGAGATAAACCGTCTTAAGATCGAAAGCGGTCTTGAACTGTTTGATGAGCTTTACGAGATGATCACGGTCGTAGTCTTCATTAGTGATGTGCTGGCCGCCGCCCATGTTGATCCAGTCAAGGTCGCGGAGAAACTTGCCGAATTTTTTGGCGACGACGTCGAGCGTTCTTTCCAATACGTCGGACTTCTGCTCGCACATGGTGTGGAAATGCAGCCCGGAGATCTCCTTTACGCCATGCTTTTCCAGATCCTCGGCTTTCACGCCGAAGCGGGAATAAGGGGCGCAGGGGTCGTAGATCTTGGTTTCAACTTCCGAATACTCGGGATTGATCCTTAAACCTGTTTGGATCTCACGGCCGGAATTCTGAAGCGTCGGTTTGTGATGACGGAGCTGGGAGAAGGAGTTGAAGACGATGTGGTCGGCGAGCTTGACGATCTCCTGCATGTCCTCATCAGAGAAAGCCGGGGCGTAGACGTGAGTCTCGCCGCCAAAATTCTCCTTGCCGAATCTGGCTTCGAAAAGGCCGCTGGCGCAGGTGCCGGCTAGATATGGCTTCAAAGATTTGGCGGCCTCGGGCATGGCGAAGCATTTCAGGGCCCAGAGTATTTTGCAACCGGCTTTTTCCTGGACGTCCAGGAGGATCCGGCCGTTTTTAATGAGGTCGGATTCCGTGATGACGAAAGCCGGAGTTTTAAGTTCCGGAAAGCAGTTTAGAAGCGCTTGATTTGCCACGGCAGGCCGTAGAGATTAAGGTCGTTCATGAAGGGGTCGGGATCGAACTCTTCCATATTGAAGACGCCCGGTCCCTGCCATTTCTTCTCGACCACCATCTTTGTTCCGATCATGGCGGGGACGCCGGTGGTGTAGGAGACGGCCTGGGCTTCCACTTCCTTGAAGCACTGGGCGTGGTCGCAGACGTTGTAGATGAAGACAGTTTTGGGTTTGCCGTCTTTGACGCCTTCCAGTATGCAGCCGATGCAGGTCTTGCCGGTGTAGTTGACGCCTAAGGTGCCGGGGTCGGGAAGGAGGGCTTTCAGGAATTTAAGAGGCACGATCTTGTGGCCTTCGTATTCCACTTCGTCTATCCTCGTCATGCCGACGTTCTGAAGGACTCTCAAGTGGTTGAGATAGTTTTCCGAGAAGGTCATCCAGAAGCGGGCTCTCTTGATGGTGGGGATATGCTTGGTGAGGCACTCCAGCTCCTCGTGGTACATCAGGTACATTTCCTTGTCGCCGATCGAGGGGAAGTCGAAGGTCTTGTGCACTGAAAGGGGATCGGTCTCCTTCCACTGTCCGTCCTCCCAATATTTGCCTCGCTGGGTGATCTCGCGGATGTTGATCTCGGGATTGAAGTTGGTGGCGAAGGGATGGCCGTGGTCGCCGGCGTTGGCGTCCACGATGTCAAGGTAGTGGATCTCGTCAAGTTCGTGCTTAAGGGCGTAGGCCGTGAAGACGGATGTTACGCCGGGGTCAAAGCCGCTGCCAAGGAGCGCGGTCAGGCCGGCCTTCTTGAAATCATCATGCATGTCCCACTGCCATTTGTAGCAGAACTTCGCTTCTTCGGGCGGCTCGTAGTTGGCGGTGTCGATGTAGTTGGCGCCGGCCATGAGACAGCCTTTCATGATGGAGAGGTCCTGGTAGGGGAGAGCGACGTTCAAGACTGTCTCGACGTTGTGCTTTTTGATCATGGCGGCGACCTGATTGGGATCGTCAGCGTCCAATTGATCGGTCACGATGTCGTCTCTTCCGACGTTGCGTTTGATCTTTTCCTTGATGGCGTCGCATTTGCTCTTGGTGCGGCTCGCCAAGCAGATGTAATCGAAGACTTCTTTTCTGGCCGCGCACTTGTGCGCCGCCACGTTGCCGACGCCGCCGGCGCCTATGATAAGGATCCTACCCATTGTTGTTCCTTGATGTGTTTTTTAAAGAATATTTTCCTTTTCCTCTTTCAGGACTTCCGGGGATTTGCTGTCCATGATGCGGTCTTTCATTTCCCTGATGTCGGAGGCGCTGCGCCTTCTGTTTCCGTAGCGGCGTTTTTTACGCCTGGGATTTCTTTCCGTTTCGTCGATCGGTTTTATGACGGGCTTGCTGCTTTCCTCCGCCAGTTTCCTCGCGGCTTTCTTTTCCTTCTTCTCCAGGCTCGGGTTGGGAGTGAAGAGAATGAAGAGCGACATGTAGAGGCTCTGCTTGAAGTCCCTTCTGGCTCTGGCGGGCTTCGTCACGTAATTCTGCCCGACCGTGACCGCCAGATGCCCGACTCTCAGTTTCAGCCCGTAGGCGTGGCGCAGGATGTGGGCGGTCAAAAGATAATTGTGCTTGCAGGGCGGAAGCGTCGCTATGACTTTTTTGGAGAGCATGCGGTAATTGCACAAGGGGTCGTTCAGCCTGTAGCCGTACTTGAACTTGATGCAGGAATCGGCCAGAATGTTGGCCCACTTGGTTAGGGTGGGGATGCTTCTCCTGTTCTTCTCGCGGCTCCCGCAGATGATGTCGGCGTTCCTGATCTGCGCCATCCTGACGAAGCGGTGCATGTCGCCTGGCTCGTGCTGGCCGCTGCCGGACAAGAAGATCGCGTATTTGAAATTGCTGTCCCTGAGATAGGCTACGGCGGTGTTGAACGAGGCGATCATGCCTCTTGTGGAAACGTGCGTTATGATCTCCGCCCTCGACTGCTGGGCAAGTTCGACGGTACGGTCGGAGGAACCGTCGTCAACGACGATGCAGCGCTCGCATTTGCGCAGCGATTTCTTGACCACGTTCTGGATCGTCTTCTCGTCGTTGTACGCCAGTATTACGGCGACGAGCCCGTCCGAGAGGGGCTGCTTGCGTCCAGTTGATCCGCTTTCGTATTCGTCCGGGAAAGTGATCATTTACACTTCCATGGTTAGGAGGACCGTGTCGTTTTCGAGACGGTCGTCTTTTTTAACGAGCAGATCCGAGATCCTGCCGTCGCAGGGGACGGACAGGACGAGACTGGCCTTGTCGGTCACGATCTCGCAGAGGTCGTCGCCTTCCTTAACGGTATCGCCCGGCCTGACCAGCCAATCGACGAAGGTGACGTCCTTAAGTTCGTCCGCCAGGAAGGCGAGGGTAAATTCTTTTTTTGCCATTTTAGGGAATGACCTTGCTTAAAGGATATTCGATGATGTCCTGGGCGCCGAGCGATTTCAGCTGCGGGATGAGATCCCTGCTGGTGACTTCGTCGAGCACGACTTCCATGGCCACCCAGTCCTTGTTCTTCAGAGGCGAGATCGTCGGTTCCCTCATGCAGGGAAGAATGGCGGAGATCTCCTCAAGTTTCGACAAAGGAGCGTTGAGCTTCAATCCGACTTTGTCCCTGGCTCTCAGGGCGCCCTGAAGGAGCGTGGCGAGATTCTCTATCTTCGTCTTTTTGAAGGGATCTTTCATCGCTTCTTTGTTGGCGATGAAGCGCGTCGTGGAAGTTGTGAGCGTGTCGATGATCCTGAGGTTGTTCGCTCTCAGGGAGGAGCCGGTCTCTGTCAGCTCGACGATGGCGTCGACGAGGTTAGGGCACTTGACTTCCGTGGCGCCCCAGGAAAATTCGATCTTAACGTTGATGCCTTTTTCCGCGAAATATTTTTTCGTCATGTTGACGGCTTCCGTGGCGATCAGTTTGCCTTCCAGATCTTCGGGCTTCTGATAGGGGCTGTCGTTGTGGACGCAGAGCACCCATCTCACCGGGTTGGCGGTGGCCTTGCTGTACATCATCTCGCAGATCTCGACGACGTCGCTCTGGTTCTCGACGATCCAGTCGTGACCGCAGATGCCACAGTCAAGGTGTCCAGCTTCCACGTAACGGGACATTTCCTGGGAGCGGATGAGAATGGGCTTGATGTCAGGATCGTTGATCGAGGGGTAATAGGAGCGGCTGCTGATATTGATGGTGTAGCCGGCTTTGCGGAATATCTCGCAGGTGGCGGCTTCCAGACTGCCTTTTGGGAGCCCAAGCACCAGTTTGCCTTCAAAAGTTTCCATTATTTTTTACTGATTGTTGTTGAAGTTGAAAAGTTCGTCCACGATGGGACCGTCGTAATTCAGATGAAGATGATCGTAAGCTTTTTTCAGAGGAACGCGGCCCTTGTTGGTCCGCATGATGAAACCCTGCTGGATGAGGTAGGGCTCTATCACTTCCTCGATGGTGGAGACTTCCTCGCTTATGGTCACGGCGATGTTGTTGACGCCGGTGGGGCGCCCGCCGAATTTTTCAATGAGCGTTTTGAGATAGGCGTGGTCCATGTCGTCGAGGCCGAGTTCGTCTATCCTCAGCATGTCGAGGGCTTCCCTCGCCAGTTTCGGAGTGATGACGCCGTCGCCTTTCACCTGGGCGTAGTCCCTGACGCGGCGGACCAGGAAGTTCGCGATCCTAGGAGTCCCGCGGGACCTTCCGGCAATTTCGGCGAGAGCTTCCTCTTCGATGCCGGTCTTCAATATCATGGCGGAGCGCCTCACGATCTCGCAGAGTTCCTTCACGCTGTAGAATTCAAGCCTTAAGGATATGCCGAAACGCTCCCTCAAGGGCGCCGTCAGGTTTCCCATTCTGGTCGTGGCGCCGATCAGCGTGAAGTGCTTCAGATCCAACCTCACCGAGCGCGCCTGCGGGCCCTGGTCGATCATGATGTCGATGAAGAAGTCCTCCATGGCGGAATAGAGATATTCCTCCACGGAGGAATCGAGGCGGTGGATCTCGTCGATGAAGAGGATGTCGCCGTTCTCAAGGTTGGTCAGAAGCCCGGCCAGATCTCCCGGCTTCTCGATGATGGGGCCGGAAGTCGTCTTGATGGAAACGCCTCTTTCTTGGGCGATGATGTTGGCCAGCGTCGTTTTGCCAAGCCCCGGGGGTCCGTAGAGGAGGATGTGGTCGACAGCTTCGTCTCTTCTTCTGGCGGCTTCCACCGCGATGTGAAGCTGTTCCTTTATTCTCTCCTGCCCGGTGAAGTCAGAGAAGCGCTGAGGCCGCAGGGTGAGATCGACAAGATCGTCCTTCTGAGGTATGTTGCGTATAAGGGAACTCATAATAAGATATTCTACCAAATTCTTATTTTGTGATGGCCGAGACGAAAAAAAGGATACCTCCCAAAGCGAACTCACGGAGGATGCAAATCAAGGCCATGCACGCGTAGTCCGTGAGCTGGGGAGGTATCCTTTTTCGTCTCTGCTATTACTAGCGAATTAACCTCGCAGCGAAGCGAGGAGAGCTTTGTTCGTATCGTAGCGCGCGATGAGTTCCTTCAGCGTCACCGCGGCGTCCTTCACGTTCTCGTCCGCCAGGATGCGGCGGAGCGTCACGATCTTGGCGTATTCCTTTTCGGAGTAGAGAAGCTCTTCGCGGCGGGTGCCGGACTGATAGACGTTGACGGCAGGGAAGATCCTCGCTTCCGCCAAAACACGGTCGAGGACGATCTCGCAGTTACCGGTGCCTTTGAATTCCTGGAAGATCAGCTCGTCCATGCGGGAGCCGGTGTCAATCAAAGCGGTGGCGATAATGGTCAGCGATCCGCCGTTCTCTATTTTCCTCGCCATGCCGAAGAAGCGGCGGGGGATCTCCATGGAGCCTGGCGCCAGGCCTCCGGACATAAGCTTGTTGCTGTAAACGTTGTTTAAGTTGAAGGCGCGGCCGGTCCTCGTTATGCTGTCAAGCAGCACGACCACGTCTTTCCCGCATTCCAGCTCAACTTTGATCATGTCCATGGTGGCTCTGACCAATTCCACGTGCTCCTTGGGAGTTTGGTCGTTGCAGGAGGCGAGGACGTCGACGCCTTCCAAAACTCGTTTGAACTGGGTGACTTCCTCCGGCCTTTCGTCGACCAGAAGGACGACGACGTGGCTTTCCGGGGAAACCTTCTTGATGGAAGCAGCCAGCTTTTCCAAAATGGTAGTTTTGCCGGCTTTCGGGGGAGAGACGATCAAAGCTCTCGTGCCTTTGCCAATGGGCGTCACCAGGTCGATTATGCGCATGGTCTCGTCGCCAGTCGCAGCGAGATCGAAGCGTTCGTCCGGCGCCACAGCGGGAAGCTCCGTGAGCTGGGGCCTGAAGCGGAAAACTTCGGGAAGCAGGCCGTTCACGGAATCAATCTCGTATACCCATTTTTTGCCGTCTATCTCGGCCATGCGGCCTTCAATGTAAGCGCCCTGGATGAGGCCGTAGCGGCGGCAGAGTTCCTGGCGGATGTATATTTCGTCGCCTTCAGGCTTGAAGGATCTTTCCGGCTTTCTAAGAATGGGGCCTTTGTCGTTGCGTCTCACCACGCCCGAGACGAGAGTAAATTCCTGGGGAAGTTCCTCCAGAACCGGGTCTTTGTGGAACTTGTTGTCGAAATAACGCTTGCGGCCGCCGTAATTCCGGAATTTGCCGTTGCTATTATTGTTTCTGTTTTTGTGGAAACGACCTTTGCGCTGTTTGTTGCTGTAATTAGCCATGTAATTGCAAAAATTGATTAGTAAACTTCTTGCAAGAGGGAGGGAAAATGCCGTCGCACAGGCGACGAAAAATAAACGATCAGTCGGAAAAACTTTTAAGGCGCGGTAAAAAAGAAGAGCGCCATGATCATTTGGGGAAATGGTAGCATAAGCGCTCTTTTAATGTCAAGTTCTCACCAGAGGTAATAATTGCCGGTCGCCACGACGTAAAGCCCGAGAAGAAGATTGGAGACGCCGTGCGCGAAGATGCAGAGAGGGATGCTCTTCTTATAGTAATAAAGGAAGAAGATCAAGCCGCCCCAGATGAGCGCCACGAACCACCAGGGGTGGGAGAGGATAAAGAAGCCGATGGCGATTAGAAAACTCTTCTTGGTGTAGTATCCTATCGGCACTTCCTTGTATTGCTCGGCCACGCAGAACCTGGTCAGGGCGGAGCGGCTGAACAGCTCCTCGAAGAAGGGGACCATAAGAGCGGCCCCGGCGATCCTGACGGCCAAAAGGATGTTGGCCAGTACGCCGGCGTCCATATTGAGGTGCAGAAAATCTTTCATCTGCGCGGCTCCGACCTGAAGGATCTGGGCGGAAAAAGAAGATTTCGGAAGCTCGCTGGGAAGCAGTATCAGCGCGCCCTGGGCCTTGTGGAAGGCGTCCTCCGCGAACTCGAAGCCGTAGGTCAGGGAAAGGTAGATGTTCTCGTTGCCGAAAACAGGGATCCGCGCGAACATGACTTTCCAGGCGAAGTGATAGGGAAGTATCCAGAGCACGATGCCGACCACACCGATAGCGAAGGCCAGGAGCCAGTCGCCGAACTTCAGCCCTTTGAGCGAGAACTCCGGATAATCGCCCTTCGCGTAATAAACGCCAACGGTGAGAAGCGTAAGGACGAAGGCGAATATGTAGGCCTGGTAGGGATTGATGATCTTAGCCAGCACGGCTGTGCAGATCCCGTAGACCACGTACGGCATGATATGAGGCTGAGCGTAGGCGAGCAGTTTGCCGGTCGGCATTACCACCCGCTCTTTGGGAGGCTCGTAGTCGAGCCCGCGGTTCAGAAAAGAGAACATCGCAGAATAAGGTGAGGTTAAAAAAAGCCGCTCGAAGCGGCTCTTAAGTTAGTGGCGGAGAGAGAGGGATTCGAACCCTCGATACGGTTAAACACCGTATGACGGCTTAGCAAGCCGTTGCTATCGTCCACTCAGCCATCTCTCCACGAACTGTGAGGAAAGTCTATCAAAAGAGCGTTTCTTTTGCAATAGCGCCTATTGGTGGGCTGGCGGTTTTTTGCTAGAATATGTTCAGCTTAGAGAAATAATTTTCAATGGCGAAATCAGGAAAAAAGAAAAGCACGGCCAAAGAGGTAGTAGCCTATTTGGTTTGCGGCATTCTCACGACCGTGGTCAACGTGGCCGTTTACCATATCCTTTATAAACTGGGATGCGGGGTCACGACCTCAGGAATCATCTCGGTCGTATGCGCTAAGATCTTCGCCTATCTTTCCAACAAGATCTTTGTTTTCAATTCAAAGTGTGAAAACAAGAAAGAACTTGGCATGGAAGTCTGGCGCTTTGTCCTGGCCAGGGGGCTTTCCGGCGTTTTGGACGTTGGCTTGACCAAACTTCTTTCCGTCATTATCCCGGAGAATTATGAGCTGGCTCTTTCGCTGGGAGGATGCTATTTGGCGTTCCAGGTCGTCACGCCGGGAGTGGCGGCCAAATACATAACCCAGCCAATAGTCATTTTGGTCAACTATATCCTTGGGAAGAGCTATGTTTTCAAGGGTAAAAAGGCCGAGGAATCTTCCGAGGAGAATGTAGAGGAGGAAACTCCCGAGATAGAGGACAACGAGAGCCGGCCTTTCCATACCTTCCTTATGATGACCATGGATTTCTTCCAGGAGCAATTCTCGCGCCTTTACTCCTTCCTTTTCTCATCCGAAGAAGAAGAGGGCGGAGAGGAAGGCATAAACAAGGAGACTTTCTGGGAAAAATTCTTGTCTCTCATCGGCTTTTTCAGGGTCTTCGAGTTGATAGACTGGGTTGGCTCCCTGTTCAGCAAGAAAAGCCAGGGTGAATATTACGACGGCAATTCGGACGTTTACAGCGATTCCGGGCAATATGACAACACGGATCAAGTTTCGCCGGCGAAGAGAGAAACTATCACCATGAGGGGCAGGCTGATCGTTAAGCTTTCCGCTTATGCTTTAACTTTTCTGATGACCGTTGTTTTTATCGTTGTGTTCTGGAAGATCTCGAAGGGAATGTACGTCGGTTTCAATATGAACCAGGACCACATTTTCCGCCAGGCCCATATGTTCGAGAACTGGCGCGATCTTTTCTTAGATGGATCCGGCTCGCGCTGCGGTTCGCTCTTCGGCGCTCTTCAAATAGCCTACGCCTGGGTCTGCTCCAAGATCAATTACGCCAGGCTCGTCTCGCCAAACCAGTATGCGATGATGTCCTGCCTGGTGACTGGAATATGCCTCCTTGTGTTGGCTTTTTCCCAGACCGCAGTCAGGATGCTGACCGCCTCTACGCTTGCGACGCTCGGGTTGATTTTCCTTCTGGCCGGAAAGAATTTGTTGCAGCTTGACGGTGGACTTTTCTCCATCCAGCTTTTGCTTCTGCTTCTTATATTGACTACTTACAGGGCTACGGTCAGCGGCTACAGAGGAGGTTACAAATACTTCCTGGCTCGCTGTCTTCTCATCTCGCTGCTAGCGGGGATGCCTGGCACGATGCCGATCTTCGCTTTCATTTGCCTGGTTATTATTACGCTGACTCAATTGATCGGCATAATCTGGAACGCTGGTAAAAAGGGAGGGCCAAATTTAGTTTTCCTTGCTTTCAGCCGTTTCCTGCCGCTTGCTCTGCCGCTTGCAGCGCTATGGTTCTTCTGCGGCGGTCTTGATCCTTTGAAATACGATATCGGGGGTGATTTCTGGATCGTTTCCTCTCCGAACCCCATAACAGTTTCTCCATACCTTGCGCGCACAGGGCTTCTCTGTACCGTCTCGTGCGTGCTCGGTGTCCTTCTGATGTTCTTCTCGGACGTAAAGCGCTGCGGTCTTTACTGCATCCTGACAAGCGTCTTCTTCTATTTCTATCTTAGGATCGTCAAACTTGATCCCGGGACGGTCGGCTACGCCTCTACTGTTTTCCTCTCCATGATAATTGGTGCCGGAGGTATGCTTTTTGGTCAGTTGATAAATCTGCTCTCAAGGCTTCTGTGCCGTCTTCTGAGCGCCCCGAGGCTACGTCCCTTGATGGCTTCGCTTATAGTTTTGCCTTTCATACTGTACCTGCTTGCGGCCAAGGGCTCCGGCTTTGAATCCGAATCCAGCGACCTTTCCGAGATCACCGACCGGATCTGCAAATGTCTTGATGATCCGCTCTGCGGTTTTAAGGATGGCGATCTTCTGATCTTGCCAAAGCTTGCAAGAGGCGAGGAGGGCGGAACGCCCCTGTACGACGTGCTTCGTTATGAAAACAGGAGAAAAGCGGCCCGCAACTGGAAAATGCTTGAGGACAACGATCTTATTTCCAGAAGCGACTCTTTGGGAAACATGAAGGGAAACGTTTGGTGGCTGCTGAACCTAGACCGGCCTGTCGATCTCAGCTTCATCGGAGATATCTGCGAGGTCAAGGTCTCCAACGAACGCGTTCTGCTCCTGAGATCCAGCCTTCCCATACATTCCGCCCAACAGCTGGCGGCCATGTACTTGGCCGTGCTGTATGGCGTGGACGCCTCGTGGAGCTCCGAAGGAAGGGATGAACTCTGCTCGCAGCTGGCGCTTCTTCCTCCCGTTTCGCCGGACGACCTTACGTACGCCAGTCTTTCGAAGGCGTACCGTCGGGGCTTGATCAGGGGCTGTAAGCTGATGGACAGGGATGAGCTGGGGAAGAGCCGCAATCCTGCAGGCAAATGGGCCAGTGCGGCCAGGAAAAAGGATATGAGGACCGCACAGCGTTTCCTGAACATCACTATCGAAACCTTCCCCGACATCGTTTTCCTTCTGCAAGCCTACCGCAATTTCGGGTCTGAACTAAGGTTTGTTTCGCCTTTTGAACTCGTGAACCGCTTCGGGCTTTCGAGAGAGAATTTCAGGATCTTCCTTTCGCTTTTTGACAAAATATACCGCGACAATCCCGCCAACGTTGTGTTTTTCAACGACTGGACGTCAATCAAGCGTGAGATCGAAGACGAGAACGCAAAAGGCTTGAACGGGGCTTATAAGGAGCGCTTCCCGGATATAAAGGAACTGGCTGCCACTATAACCAACGAACTTCCGAGGGAAGCGATCTTTGAGGAAGCCGGCGAGATACTGCAAAATCGTTTCTTCGAAAGAGGTTTGGGCATTTGGCGCTCGGAATCCGTAAAGGGTGAGAAGCTGCCTTCTACGTTCTTATCCACTCCGTATTTGTGGCTTTTGTGTCAGGGCGAACCGGGCGGACGCGCAGGAGTGACGCAGCGGATCGAATTGGAAAAAGGCATCTACTTAGGGCAGGCTTACGCTAGGATCCCAGGGGGCAGGGAAGCTCCAGACGAGATTTCTCTGAAATTCCGTGAACAAAATCTGGACGCGCCGACTTACTCAATTAAATGGAAAGCGGGAACTCAGTGGACTCTTGGTTATATAGTAGTGACCAACGAAGCAAACTGCCGCGCGTCTTTTTACTGTGGGAGTGAAAACGTTGCAAGCCCGGGATCAGTGGAATTCACAGACATAAGTTTTCGCCGCATCGACGGGGAGTTCGAGGAAATCTTCAAGAACTCGCCGATAGGCTGGAGGATTCGCCGCGAGAACGACGCCGTGGCCTTAAAGCTCGAGGAGAACGAGTTGGAGCTTTCCCGGGAAAGGCTTCTTGAGCCGGCCGACGCCTCGGCCGAAAAGGGGGCTATTGACACCGAACACCAGTTCTGATACAATTGCCTTGAAAAATACTGCAGAAACAATGCAGAGTGAAAGGCCGGATAACAGCTTCGAGCGTTAAGGCCTTCAATACAGGGAAACGAGCCCTTTATCTTAGCCCGGAAGGTTCCGAGCGGGGAAACGTCCCACTGGAGGGGAGTCACATTTGTTGATTCCGTTTGGGAGACATTGTTTAAAATACCACATTTATGGAGACATAAAATGAAAGCTACTAAGATCATCATTGCTTCTTTACTCGTCATCGCTGCCATCGCTTACGCTGCCAAGACCCCGCAGGTCTTCTGCGAAGGTCTGGAAGGCTTCTCCAAGCCCGTTGTCACGCCCGCTGTCACCAACATCAATGATGTTACCTACGTCGATTTCGGCACTCAGCTGGGCCCCAAAGGCCAGGTTCAGTTCACCATGGCCAATGGCAACATCGTCGTTATGGCCGAAGCCGGCAAAGCCATCGCTCAGAAGGGCGGCAAGGTTTCCGGTACCCTCAACGGTGTTGTTTCCGGTTTCAACGGCGTCGCCCTTAAGCTGAAAGGCATCACCGTCGGCACCGTCGTGGCTGCTGGTTTGAAGAGCGCTCAGGTTGCTAACATCAACGGTTCCGTTGATGCCGGCAACTTCGCGAAAGGCACCGCCCTCAAGGCCGTCGGCAAAGTCGAAGGCACTGTCGCTGGTAACTTCAAGAGCATCCAGTGCAGCCAGTTCGGCGAAGTCGAAGGCACTGGCATCAAGACCCCCAAGAAGGTCGCCTTCAAAGCCAAACAGGCTGGCGGCACCATCGTTGTCACTCCTGGTCTGGTCTACACCGCCAAGAACGTGAACGTGGTGAACCCCGTGACCGAGTAATAAGAAGCTAATCTAAAGCATTCTTGTGGAAGAGACCCGCGCAAGCGGGTCTCTTTTTTTTGCCTACAAAATTGGCTTTTAGATTTGCTACAATAGACACTATGAAAATAAAAGAGATAAAAGAAGGTTTGATAGATTCCGGAACGCTCGTCGGCATGCCGGCCTTTTTCCTTGTGCTGGCAAATGCTGACGAGGAAGGAACGTTAAGGGGCGTGGACGAGCTTCTTGAGGCCGTGAAAAACAGCCTAAAGCGCTATGTGGTCATAAAAGGCGGAATGGCGGAACAGGTCGAGGAACTGAAAGTCCTGCTGTCCGGCCTGGAGGATCTCTACTGCCGCACCGTAATAGAAAGCGACGGAGGCGAAACGCCGGACCTTGACGCCGATCTTTATTCAATTTCCATCACGCCAAGGCGGGTTTGGCCGGCTGAAAACATAAACGCCTGCGTTTCCGCTGGCAGAATAGTGGAATTGAAGATATATCTTGAGGATGAGATAGATTTAAGGGAAACGCTCATAGCTCTCGCCAATCACAATTTGCCGCGCCCCTCAATCTTTTTCCTTCCGGCTGGCGAAAATGCCGAAGATTACCGAGAGAACGCCGCTTTCCTTTCCGAAGAGTGCCTAAAGTACGGCTTCAGACTGGGCGCGCGTTTAAAATTCTTACTGGAAAAATAGCATGGCGAAAGCGAAAAAAATATACGTCTGCCAGGAGTGCGGAGCGAAGTCTCCGAAATGGCTGGGGCAGTGCCCCTCCTGCGAAGCCTGGAACACC